>NZ_CP134050.1:3000500-3347000 GCF_031583145.1 Brevibacillus brevis
GCCTGCCAAAAAGGAGGATATTCCTGCATGAAACGCAAACTGACGATGGTTCAGGCGATTACAGAGGCGATGGACCAGAAAATGGCGGAAGACTCCCGAATCATGCTGCTTGGTGAAGATGTGGGTATGAACGGTGGCGTGTTTCGGGCGACGGAAGATCTCCTGAACAAATACGGGGCGAATCGGGTGGTGGATACGCCGCTTTCGGAAGCGGGAATCATCGGCGCAGCCATTGGCCTGGCGATGAATGGGCTGATCCCGGTCGTGGAGATCCAGTTTTTGGCTTTCATCTATCCAGGCTTCGAGCAGATCGTCTCGCACGCTGCCCGCATGCGATACCGGACCCGCGGCCAATACCATGTGCCGCTCGTGATTCGTACGCCCTACGGGGCAGGCATCCGCGGGCCCGAGCTGCATTCGGAGAGCGTGGAGACGTTTTTTGCCCACGTACCCGGGTTGAAAGTGGTCGCCCCGAGCAACCCTTACGATGCGAAAGGTCTGCTGGTATCCGCGATGGAGGACCCGGATCCGGTCATTTTCTTGGAACCGACCAAGCTGTACCGGGCTTTCAAGGAAGAAGTGCCGGAGGAGTTGTACCGCGTGCCGATCGGGAAAGCCAAGGTCGTGCGCCAGGGAACCGACTTGTCCATTTTCGCCTGGGGGGCGATGCTCCGTGTGGCAGAAGACGCTGCGAAGCAAATGGAGCGTGAACAGGGAGTGAGCTGCGAGGTCATCGACCTTCGAACGATCTACCCGTTGGATCGCGATGCCATCGTGCAATCGGTAAAGAAGACGGGGCGTGCGCTCGTCGTGCACGAAGCCCACAAAACGGCAGGCATGGGGGCGGAGATCATCTCCATCATCAACGATGAAGCGCTGATTTACTTGAAGGCGCCCGTGAAGCGCGTCACCGGCTTTGACGTACCGGTTCCTCAATTCAGCATCGAGGACGATTACTTGCCGACCCCTGCCCGCGTCATGAACGGAATTATGGAAACGCTTACGTTTTAAAGGAGGAGCGAGGGCAATGGTGGAGTTTAAGCTTCCTGATGTGGGGGAAGGGATGCACGAAGGCGAAATCGTGAAGGTTCTGGTACAGGCGGGCGAAAGCGTCACGGAGGACCAGCCGCTGCTGGAAGTGCAGACGGATAAGGTCA
Source organism: Brevibacillus brevis (assembly GCF_031583145.1). NCBI lineage: Bacteria > Bacillati > Bacillota > Bacilli > Caryophanales > Paenibacillaceae > Brevibacillus > Brevibacillus brevis. The sequence continues at coordinate 3,001,658 of NZ_CP134050.1, forward strand.
ATGCAGAACTGTCTGCGCCTGCTGCAGGCGTCGTTCAACAGATTTTCGTAACCGAGGGAGAGACGGTGGAAGTAGGCGCGACCCTGCTCGTCATCGATACGGGATCGGGAGCGGACTCAAAGGAGCAAGAGGATCCGGCTTTATCCGCTCCCACGCCGGATCAAGCGAAGGAAACGGCGGCTTCCGTACCTTCCCGCCACGAAGTGCGGCGCTCGCTGGCTACGCCGTATGTCCGCCAGCTGGCTCGGGAGCTGAATGTGGATATCGAGCAGGTTCAGGGTACGGGAAAAGCGGGAAGGGTGACGGAGGAGGACGTTCGCCGCTTCACAAATGCCAAGGCTGAAACAGTCAAAACAGCTGCTTCGCAAGCGGCTAAACATCCGCAAGGTACGCCCGGGGTGAAACAGACGGCAGCGGTCGCCTCTTCGCAACGGGAAAAGCCGGGACATGAGATGATCGAGCGCCTGCCTTTGAAGGGAATCCGGAAAAAAATTGCGGAACACCTGGTGAAGTCCGTTTCGGTCATCCCGCATGTCACGTCCGTCGACGAACTGGAAATGGAAGGGCTGTACGAATGGCGGGAGAGACTGAAGCCGTATGCGAGCAAGCGCAATATCAAGCTGACCTACTTGCCGTTTTTCATCAAGGCTCTGGTCATCGCCCTGCAGGAATTCCCGGTGATGAACGCTTCCATCGACGACGAAACCAATGAGATTTTGCTCAAGCGCTTCTACCATATCGGCATCGCGACGGATACGCCGGACGGGTTGATCGTCCCGGTCATCAAGGATGCGGACCGCAAATCGCTCTTTCAGATCGCTGACGAGATCAGTCGGCTCGCCCAGTCCGCGCGAGAAGGCAAGCTGACGCTGGATCAGATCACTGGCGGGACGTTTACGATCAGCAACGTGGGGGCCATCGGCGGACTGCAGGCGACTCCCATCATTAACCACCCCGAAGTCGCCATATTGAGCCTGCACAAAATGGAGAAGCGATGGGTCGTTCGCGACGATGAAGGTGTCATACGCCGGATGATGAACCTCTCTCTTTCCTTTGACCACCGCTTGATCGACGGAGTGACGGCCGTGCGCTTTACCAATCGAATCAAGGAATTGCTGGAAGATCCGAATCTGTTGTTTGCGGAGATGGTATAGATGGTAGTCGGTGAAGTAGCTGTGGAAACAGACGTAGTTGTCATCGGGGGCGGCCCGGGGGGATACGCTGCAGCGATACGGCTCGGTCAGTTGGGATTCTCCGTGGTCCTGGTAGAAAAGGAAGCGCTTGGCGGCGTCTGCCTGAATCGCGGGTGCATTCCATCCAAAGCGCTGATTCATGCTGCATGCGAGTTCGCGAAGCTGACGGGTTTGGCAAAGCTGGGAATTCACCTGCCGGAAGGAACGCCTGCGTTTCACATGTCGGGGTGGCAGGCGTGGAAGGAATCGGTTGTCGGGCAACTGAGCAGCGGAGTGGAACAGCTCTGCCACGCGAACGGCGTCACGGTGGTCAAAGGCACAGGAGCCTTTTTGTCAGATGATCGGATCGGGGTGGAAACCGGTCGCGATTTTGAGACCTACAAATTCCGCCATGCAATCATCGCTACAGGATCTCGTCCATTCGCGCCGGCATTTCTGAAACCGGACGGGAAAAACATCCTGGATTCTACGGATGCGTTGAATTTGCGGAAAGTCCCCGCGGCGCTCGCGATTATCGGCGGGGGATACATCGGAATGGAGCTGGGGATGGCTTTTGCCAAACTGGGCAGCAGCGTGACGGTGGTGGAGGCAGCGGAGCGCGTCTTGCCGCAGACGGGAGCACATCTCGTGCAGGAGGTAGTGAAACAGGCAAAAAAACGGGGCATGAAGATAAAAACCGGGACAAAGGTAGAGTCTGTCTTTGCCGGGGAGGAGGGGGTCTCACTCGAACTTGTATCCGAACGAGAGGGGCGTGAACAGATTTCCGCGGACAAGGCTTTGGTCACGATCGGGCGGTTGCCCAACACAGGCGAAATCGGTCTGACTCAGGCGGGGGTGGAGGTGGACGAGCGAGGCTACATCTGCGTCGACGAAGCGGGCCGCACAAACAAGCCGAACATCTTCGCGATTGGCGACGTGACGACTGGTCCTGCACTTGCTCACCGCGCCGCCAAACAAGGAATCGTGGCTGCCGAAGTGATCGCCGGAATGCCCAGCCGAATGGATTCACCCTATATACCCTACGTGATCTTTACGGAGCCGCAGATCGCCGGAGTAGGCTTGACGCGAGAAGAAGCACTGCAGCTAGGGTACCGTGTCAAAGCAGCCACGTTCCCGTATCGGGCCAATGGGAAAGCCTTGGCCATCGATGAGAAAGAAGGCTTCGCGGAAGTCGTCGTGGACGAGCAGACACATCTTCTCCTGGGGATGCACGCAGTAGGGGCAGACGCCTCCAACCTGATCGGCGAAGGCGTGCTCGCCCTTGAGCTGGCAGCGCGCGTGGAAGATCTGGCGCTGACCGTCCATCCGCATCCGACGCTGAGCGAGGTCTGGCTCGAGGCGGCAGAAGCTGCTCTGGGTCACGCCATCCACATCGTCAACAAGAAGTGAATCGAGCGAGGAAGCGTAAAGATGACAACCTCCTGAACGACACGCGGGTCGGAAAGGAGGTTTTTTGTCAGCCAAAACGCTTTCAGACAGTCGTCTGTTCCACGGACATGCCCTTCTACGGTCTCCTCCAGTTCATCCGGGTTATTCGAAGACTGTATCGATACAGTTGAGGCTTTCTCTATTATAATGTAGGGAGAGAGGGGGCGACGGCATGAAAAAATTCATGTCCATACAGTCCGATCTGGAGCGCAAACTGCAGGAAGGCCATTACCGGTCAGGGGAAAAGCTGCCCTCCGTTCGGGATGCCGCGAAAATGTACGGATGCAGCATCAGCACGATCATCCGGGCTTATGCCGAATTGGAAAGCCGCCATGCGATCTATTCGATACCGCAGAGCGGCTATTATGTGGTGGAAAAGCCGGGAGGTCAGGAACATGCCGTACCCAAAAAAGATATCGACTTCGCTTCCGCGTCGCCGGATGTGGATGCGTTTCCCTATTTGGATTTCCAGCATTGCCTGAACAAGGCGATCGATACCTATAAATACCATCTGTTTACCTACGGGGAACCGAAAGGACTGGAAAGCCTGAGGCACAGACTAGTCTCTCACTTGGCGGACCATCAGGTGTTTGCGCATGCCGAGCGGATTGTCGTGACGTCCGGTATTCAGCAGGCATTGGAAATCCTGGCGAAGATGCCGTTTCCCAATGGGAACCGAACGATTTTGGTGGAACAGCCGAGTTACGATCTGTATTTGCGATTTTTGGAGGCGGAAGAAATCCCGGTCACCGGAATCGCCCGCAGCGCGTCGGGAATCGATTTGCGAGAGTTGGAGGAAAAGTTCAAATCGGGCGGGATCAAATTCTTTTACACGATGTCGCGATACCATAATCCGCTGGGGACTTCTTACACTGTCGAAGAGCGGAAAGCAATCGCCAGCCTGGCCAGCAAGTACGATGTATATGTCGTAGAAGACGACTATATGGCCGACCTGGGGGAAGAACGGGGGTTTGACCCCATTTACGCATACAACCGAACCGCCCACGTCGTGTATTTGAAAAGCTTTTCAAAGATCATCTTCCCAGGTCTCCGTTTGGGAGCCGCCGTTTTGCCGGGACCGCTGCTGGATGCCTTTTCCGCTCACAAACGGTATGCCGACACCTCGCTGTTGTCCCAGGCAGCGCTGGAAGTGTACATCAAAAATGGCATGTACGAGAGGCATAAGCGGACGATTTCCAGGAAGTACGCCACACGGTTGAACGTACTCGCTGAGGCTTTGCAACCATACGTGAATGCCGGATGGGTCCACACGTCCGGTGTCAGCTCGTGGGTATACCTACAGCTGAGGCTGCCGCAAACGGTGAATGTGGAGCGGCTGACTCAGCGGCTTGCGGCCCGAAAGATCAGCGTGATGCCTGGAAAGCCGTTTTATCTTTCGAGCTGGATGGAACGGGAAAAGTTTTTGCGGATCAGCATCTCCCGGGCACAGGTTGAACAAATCCCGTCCGGGGTAGAAGCCATCATGGAGGAGATTCGCAGGGGAGGCTCGTAGAACGGAAGTGAAGATCGCTTTTCAGCAGGCAGGAAAAAGACTGAAACGGACAGAATGATCTGGTAAACGGGGGGTGTTGGATGATGATGGAAAATCCAGTGAAACAAAAACTGCGAAATGGCGAGAAAACAGTAGGAGCGTTTCTCGGAATCTACTGTCCCGAGCTGGTTGAAATGATCGGCTATTCCGGCTTTGAATTCATCATTATCGATGATGAGCACGGAGCTTTCAGTCCGAGGGAGCTGGAACACATGATTCGGGCGGCGGAAAACGTAAACCTCGTTCCGATCGTCCGCGTCTCCTACGATCCGTCCGGTATCCAGAAAGCATTGGACCGTGGAGCCAAAGGAATCCAGGTCCCGATGGTCAATTCAAAGGAAGAGGCAGAGCAGGTGATCCGCCGTGCGAAATTTCCGCCTGCCGGGCAGAGAGGGGCGGCTTTCATCACAAGACCTGCGCGCTACGGGCTTGATCACGGAAAGCCGTATGTGGATGCGGCAGATGAAAACGTCCTGGTGATTGTGCATATCGAGACGCCTGAAGCAGTGGAACGCTTTGAGGAAATCGTTGGCGTGCCTGGCATTGATCTGGCTTTCATTGGTCCCACGGACTTATCGATTTCCATGGGGTACAAAGAAGAGGGAGCGAGCCATCCGGAGGTGCAGAAAACGATCCGGCAGCTGCACGAACGCGCTCGCAAGCAAAACATCCCGCTCGGCACGATCGTAGCGAATGCGGCTGGCGTGCGCCAGGAACTGGAAGCGGGTACTTCTCTGGTGGCCGTGGTCGTTACGTCGGTCATCATGTCTGCTTTTACCGAATTGGTGAAGGCGGAGTCCGAGTGGAAATAGCCCGTCATTTGCGGGGGAGTGAGGAGACGGGGGGAACGGCTGCTTCTTTTGGGGAGCAAACCTCGGACCGAACTCAGAGAAAGAGAACGAGAAAGCCGGGGAGAAGCCGCTCCCCGGTTTTTTAGGTGCTTCGTTGGCTGGACATGAAGGAGTGCAAACGATTGCTCGGGTAAACGACTCGCGTATTTGCGAGAGTCTGCGAGTTTATACTACGACGACTACCTCCAGTTTCTCGCGGAGAGGGAAGGTCAGCCATCATGGTTTTCGACTTTGCATAGAAAGGAAGGCGCTGAGTGAAAGTCATCACGACCGGGCAGTGGGAAGAAGAGCTATGGTATCAGGCTGAAGCCATCTACAATGCGGCTTTTCCCGAGGATGGCCGGAAGAGCAGGGGCATCATCCGCAATATGTTTGCCCAAAACTTATGCTACCTCCACGTCGGTTATCTCCAGGGTCAGGCAATCGCAATGGCAATCACAGGCAAAACGGAGGATTCCCGCGCCTTGATCATCGATTACTTTGCGGTAGACGAGAAGCGGCGAGGCACGGGGATCGGGGGCACTTTTCTGGAGGAAATCAAGAAGTGGGCCATCGCTCTTCGGCGGATCCAGTTTTTGTTGATCGAAGTCGAATCGGATGAAAGCGAGGAGAATGACAGGAGATCGCGCTTTTGGGGCCGCCACGGCTTTCGCAGCACCGCGTACGTTCACCAGTATATATGGGTTCCCGAGCCGTACCGCGCGATGTATTTGCCGCTGATTCCCGGACAGTTTGCTTTCGATGGACAAGAGCTGTTTGCTTCCATCACCCGTTTTCACCAAAAGAGCTTCAAGTGGCGAAAAGAGGCTTTTGGTCCTGACCCGACGAATGGTTAGAGGACAGACCTTGGAATCCTTTCCATGGATGGCAAGTGAAGAAAGGAAGGTGTTTGCATGAAAGTCGACTTTGACGAAATCGTCAACCGCAGAGGCACGTATTCCCTCAAATGGGACGGCGGCGCGTTCATCAAAAGCGCGGGCCTGACGGAACGGTACGACGAAGAGACGTTGCCTCTGTTTACCGCGGACATGGATCTTCCCGTTCCCCAGCCCATGATCGATGCCCTTCATAAAACGGTGGACCACAGAATCTTTGGGTATTCGATCATTCCGCCGGAGTACTATGAGGCGATTCAATACTGGTTCCAGAAAAGGCATGACTGGGAAATCCGGCAGGAGGAGATCGTGTACAGTCCGGGGACGGTCCACGCACTGAACGTCGCGGTGAAGGCATTCACGGAACCGGGAGACGGGATCATCATTCAGCGTCCGGTTTATCCGCCGTTTACCGCCGTCATCGAAGGCAATGGAAGACAAGTGCGCAACAACGCCTTGCTCTGTGACGAAGACGGCTACTATACCATCGACTTCGAAGATTTTGAAGCAAAAGCCAAAGAGGAAAACACAAAGATGTTCATCTTGTGCAACCCGCACAATCCGACAGGCAGAATCTTCACTAAAGAAGAGCTGAAAAGAATGGCAGACATTTGCGCAGCAAATCAAGTCGTGATCGTCGCGGATGAAATCCATGGAGATTTGATTCGATGTAACCAGACGTTCATCCCCATGGCAAAAACCGTGGAGAATGCAGACCACATCATTACGTGCACGGCGATCAACAAAACCTTTAATGTGGCGGGTCTCCATTGCACCAATGTGATCATTCCAAATCCTGCTCTGAGGGAGACCTTCACCAAAGTCTTGGGCTTCCAGCTGGCGTCGCCCTTTACCATCTCCGCTCTCATAGCGGCTTACAGGGAGAGCGAGGATTGGCTGGAGCAATTGAAGGAGTATATCGACGGTACAATGGAGTATGTCGTTAACTTCCTGCGCGAAAACATGCCGCAGGTCAAGACGAGAATTCCGGAAGGCACCTACCTGATGTGGCTGGATTTTAGCGGGTATGGTTTGCCGCCCGAGGAAGTCCATGACCGGATTTACAACAAAGCGAACGTCATTTTGGAAGACGGAAAAATGTTTGGTGAAGAGGGCCTGCAATATCAGCGGATATGCATCCCTTCTCCCAGACCGATGATCCGCGAGGCGCTGGAGAGAATCGCGAGAGAGTTTTCTTGAAGGAAAGGCACCTGATCGACCCGGTACGGTTTCAAATCGCTCCGGTGTCAGTCGGGTGTTTTTTTTTGCCCACCAATTCACAATGGGCAACTTTTTTTCGAAATGGTAAAATATGCCCGAAGACTCACTGTTTCAGATTCAGGGGGGCACCATCATTAATGGCCAGCTATTTCAAAGATTTCCTATTGAACATTTTCATTATTTTTTCCCCGCTGTTCCTTTATTCGTACATGTACAAGCTTGCGGCAAACGAACGTAGTTATCGGCTTTGGGTGTGCATCCTCTTTACGTTGACGTTGATCCTGACGATGTCCTTTCCCGTACATGTCAATGGATTTACGTATGATTTTCGTTCCATTCCCTTGACAGTCGGCTCGCTGTACGGAGGTCCAGCCGTTTCCCTTTTCCTGTACGGATCACTGATTCTGTATCGCTTCTTGATGGGGAACCCGGAAAATCTTCTCTACGCTTTGTCGATCCTGCCCAGCTTTGCCTTTGTGTGGTTCTGGCAAAGAAGGTACTTTGGCATGAAGCTGTCACAAAAAATCGGGGTGGCTGTCGGACTGAACTTCGTGATTAAGGTCATCGCGTTTTTGCTGTATCTGTGGCTGACCCATCAGCAGGGCCTTCTGCTGGACAATCTGCTCGTTACTCTCCAAACCTACCTGCTCCAAGCCCTGATCGTCGGGCTGTGTGTCTACCTCGTGGAATTTCTTCATTCGCACTATCACATGCAGGAAGAGATGGTCAAAAACGAAAAGGCAAAAATCGTGAGCGAGATGGCGGCATCGGTGGCTCACGAGATTCGGAATCCGTTGACGACGGTGAGAGGCTTTCTTCAACTGTTCGGCTCGGATGACATCGATAGCGCCAAGAAACAGTTTTATCAAAAAATTTGTTTGGAGGAACTGGACCGCGCTCAAGCCATCATTACCGATTATCTCTCCTTGGCAAAACCCGATCCGGAAATGATAGAAAAGATTGAAATCAATGCCGAGATTACTTATCTTTCCAATGTGCTTCTTACATACGGAAATTTCAATAACATTGAAATCAGGCAAGATTTTCTGCCTGACGATTCCCTCGCAATTGTCGGAGACCGATACAAATTCAGACAAGCTTTGATCAATATTGGCAAAAACGCCATAGAAGCCTTGCAGCATGGCGGTTTGTTGGAAATCAGGGCCAGCAGCTCGAACGGCCAGATCCAGATCGTGATCCGAGATACTGGCATCGGGATGTCCGCAGAGCAAATCAAGAGGCTGGGAACTCCTTACTACTCGACGAAGGATAGGGGGACGGGCCTCGGGACCATGGTCTCATTCGGGATTCTTCGAAAAATGAACGGAAAAATTGAAATAGACAGCGAACTGGGAATCGGTACAGAGTATCGATTGACCTTTCCTCTTGCAGAGTAATGAAACTAAGCAACATTCGACAAACATCGAGAAAGGAAACGGGACGAAGCAGGTCGAAGTCGTGTGAAAGCGGGCGACGCACATACGTCAGATGCCGTTCTCATAAAAATGGAAGTAGCGTGCGCAACCGTTTGCTAGCCATGACCAGCCAAAAGCAGCGGCAGTCTCTCTTGTTTGGACAATGAATCGACAGGGGGAAAGGGAATGAAGAGTATCTCCGAGTTTAAAATGACGATCAACGGTCAAGCGGTCGGAACCAAAGACGTTCTGCCCGTCGTCAATCCGGCTACGGAAGAAGTCATCACGTATGTGCCGAACGCAAACGAGAACGATTTGAATGCGGCCGTTAAAGCTGCGAAAGAGGCTTTTCCGGAGTGGGCGGCGAAACGGATCGAGGAACGCAGCGAGTTCTTGTCCAAACTGGCGGACGCCATTTCTGTAAACAGGGAAGAGCTGGGAACGCTGTTGACGCTGGAAATGGGGAGACCGAGAGCAGCAGCGATCAGTGAAATCGACGGAGCCTGCTATTGGCTCAGAGAAGTAGCCAAGCAGCGATTGAAGCGGGAAGTCCTCGAGGAGACAGAAAATCACCGTGTGGAACGATATCACACGCCTCTGGGTGTCGTCGGCGCCATCGTTCCCTGGAATTTTCCGTTCGCTCTGTCCATTTGGAAAATTGCCCCTGCCCTGTTGACAGGAAACACCATTGTCGTAAAGCCATCTCCCTATACGCCGCTCACCGCACTCAAAATCGGAGAAATCGCGAGCGAGCTGCTGCCGCCAGGCGTTCTCAACGTCGTTTCAGGTGGAGACGACTTGGGAAGATGGCTTACGGAGCATCCCGATGTGAATAAAATCAGCTTTACCGGATCGTCTGCAACCGGCAAGAAAGTCATGCAAAGCGCAGCACGCAATTTGAAGCGGGTCACCTTGGAGCTCGGTGGAAACGACGCGGCGATCGTCCTTCCAGACGCTGATCCCAAGAAAGTCGCCAAATCGCTTTTCTGGGCCGCATTCCGCAACAGCGCGCAAATCTGCGTCGCGACCAAGCGCATGTATGTGCACGAAGACATCTACGACGAGGTGCTGGCCGAGCTTGTGGCTTATGCCGAACAAGTCAAGGTGGGCGATGGCATGGATCCGACGACAGACATGGGTCCTGTGCAAAACAAGATGCAGTATGAAAAAGTAATCGGATTGATAGAAGATACAAAGAAAATCGGTGCCCGTATCGTGACAGGCGGGCATATTGAAGACAAACCGGGCTATTTCATTCCGGTCACAATCGTCGACAACCCGCCGGAGGATTCCCGCGTCGTAGTGGAGGAGGCCTTTGGTCCAGTCCTTCCCGTATTGAAGTACCGGGATTACGAGGATGTCATCGCGCGTGTCAACAACACCAACTACGGACTCGGCGGATCGGTGTGGGGCGAAGATCTCGAGCTGGCCACCGCCATCGCGGACCGGCTGGAAACCGGAACGGTATGGATCAACGAAGTCGGCGTCATTTCCCCTCATTATCCGTTTGGCGGGCATAAGGAATCCGGTCTTGGCATCGAACATTCGCTGGACGGCCTCGCCGAATACACCAATTCCAAGACCATCATGGTGAACAAGAAGAAGAACCGATAAAGAATGGAAAAAGCTCCAGGGCGAGGCATCGGATGAATCCCGCTTCATGACAGGGGCGGAACTCGTCATCGTCGGCGGCTGGACGGCTTTGTAAACGAGAGCGGATAAACGGGCAGGCGGAATGCGCACTGCCCGTTTTTTTATGGCTTTTCAGCGAATCTGCTGCTTCTTAAATGACAAGCCAATTGTATTTTCAACATATCTTCGTGACTGTCAAAGCTGAGCGCGAGCCTCTCTTCGATCCGTTTTAAACGCTGGTACAGCGTATTGATATGAATATGCAGCTTTTTTGCGGTGGCAGCTGCTGAGCGGTTGGAGCTGATGTAGACCAATAGCGTTTTCTCCAGCTCGTTGCTCGTCTGTTGGTCGGAGCGCAGAGGGAGAAAAATCTCTTCGGTAAACTTCTCGATTTCTTGTTCGGATTGGTTCAAAAAGAAACGATTGACCCCGATTTCCTCGTAGCGCATCAGACCGGATTGGTTTCTCCCCAGCAAAAACGAAACGGTTTTTTGCGCTTCCTCATAGCTCTTCGCGATGTCCTCCATATTTTTGTAGGCAGTTCCGATCCCCCCGTAAAAAAAGTGCGAAGCCGTTTGGTTCCATTCGTTGACGATGGCCATCAACTGGGAGATGACCATTTTGATTTCCCATTCATTTTGAACCGAAAACAGCAAGGTTACTTTGTTATGAAACCCGTAAATCAGTTTGTTCACAACTGACAGTCTTTGATTGACTATCGATAAAAATCGCTGGATTCTCGCCTCCACCTCGTACGGTTCAAACGAGCCCGGGATTTCACAGAACGCCACAAAACTGCAGGAAGCGATTTTAAAGTTAAGAGACAGCCCTTGTGAAAGCAGCTTGTCGGGATCCTGCTTTTCCAACAGTTGAGTGAAAAAGTTGTGCGCTTTCTTGTAGGTCAACTCGGTCATCGAGATGTTTTTGACGACCTCCAGCGCGAGGACCGATCCACTTTGCTCGATTGTGACCATCTCCATTTGCGTTAGGGGGCTGGACAGCCTGACGATCATGCAGCCCAGCAGCACGGATCCGATGACGATCGGGTAAAGAAAGTAATCTTGCTGAGAAAAACTCGCGGTTCCCGCCTCGATTCGCTGGTGATCGAAATAGGCGGAGACCCAGTCGAATTGGATGGGCCATGGGTCGCTCTTTCCCGGATAAATACCGGTATCCAGAAAATCGACGTAGGCGACAGGCCTGTCCAGCATCCGGTTGATGGCGGCGATCAGCTGGTTGATCCCTTTATTTTTCAAGGATAGCTGGGTAAGCGTCTCGTGGACGCTGATTCTTTTTGCAAGCAACTGATTTTTCTCATGCAGCGCGGAGCTGAGCTGAGTGGCCTCATCCAGATGGGTCCGGGCTTCTTTGTAGAGGGTGGCGTTGTGGTAGGCGATTGCCACTTGGGATGAAAAGCCCTGCAATAGTTTGAGGTCTCGTTCCGTAAAATTCTTGCTCTTCGCAAATTGAAGAACAGCCAGTGTTCCGATGCAGCTTTCCCCGAGCAGCACGGGCACGACGATCATTGCTTTGGCAAACCTGCTGTTTCGCACAAACTCCTCGTTTTCCAAAGACAGATGGGTATGATCGGAACGCATTTCTTCTGTGGTGTTGTAGATACGGGGGGTCCCGTCCACGTACACTTTGCCCGAGACATTTTCTCCAGGCTTTGTCTTGTAGTGCAAATAAGCATCAGGAAGCCCGACGATTGCAAGCGGAGTCAACAGGTCGGAATTGGAGTCATACAGGCGGAAAACGCCGGCATCCCCGGCAGGAATTACATTCAAGGCGAGCTGGAGTATTTTTTGCAAGAGGTCGGACAAGTCCAGGGTGGACGTGAGCATGTGCATGCTGTCGATCATTTTTTCCAAATCCCGCTTGAGCGGTTTCTGGATCTCCTCATGGTACAGTCCGCTGCATAGCAGATAGAGATGGCTCTGTTCCGCTTCGGATAGAAGAGCGGTGTCCGTATCCGCAAGGCAAATGACAATCTGGTAATCCAAATCCACATCTGCCGCAAAAATAGCATCCTTGTCCGCTTGCCAAAACGAATAGGGATGGTTCAGACTGTCGCGTCGAAGCTTTGGCGGCTGCTCCTGTTTGCCGGGGCCATTCGAGTAGCACAGAACCAGGGAATCCGGATGACCGATCCAGATCCGATAAGGTGTCTGCTGTACGAGAGCGGCGTTGAGAAAGGTATGAAGTGGTTCGAGATTTTGCATGGCTTTCAACCCCTTATGTAAAAACCTACAAGTATAGATTGATTTTTCGTTTAAAAACTACATAGTGTTCCTCCTATCTTAATTGAATAATAGATTTGGGTAAACCAAATGATGAATATTCTGAAAGGGGACATCATTTGGAAAAAAGAAGGCGGGAGTGAACCGGATGAAGCAGGGGTCGTTCAGTCAGAAGAAGTACGTCTTATTGTTGCTGCTGTTCTTGGCACAGATTCTAAATTTCATTGACAAGACCGCGATCAATTTCGCGGTGATTCCGATCTCGAAGGAGTTGCAGCTGTCAACGGATCAGGTAGGGTTGATCCTTAGCAGCTTTTTCCTCAGCTATGCGATCATGCAGCTGGTGGGAGGATATTTGGCTGACCGATTCGGGATCAAAAAGGTTTTGAGCGGAGCCGTCTTTCTCTGGTCGGCCGCCACAGTCCTGACGGGGACAGCGCGATCGTACTTCTCCTTGATGGCGTCGCGTTTCCTTGTCGGCGTGGGGGAAGGAGCCTTTCCGGCCAGTACGTCGGTGGCGATCGTCGATCATTTTCAAAAAGAGGTGCGGGCCCGCGCCAAATCGGTGATATCAGCCGGTGCTTCCGTGGGGTTTATGTTCGGCTCCATCGTCGTGACGCTGTTGATTGCGACATTTGACTGGCGGCTGATGTTCACCATTTTGGGCCTGATCGGAGTGGTTTTGGCGGCCGTGCTCTGGTTTCTCCTGAAGCCTGGCGAAAAGAAAGGGGAACAGGATCCAGGGGCTGCCAGCAAGTCAATCGACAAGACTGCGATCAAGCTGCTGCTCAAGAATCCGTTGATCTGGAAACTCATGCTGGCCGCCATGTTCACGAACATTGTCTTCTGGGGCCTCCAGAGCTGGCTGCCGTCGTACTGGGTAAAAGTGAAACACATGGACATGGTGTCCATGGGCCTGTATTCGTCCGTCCCGTACATTTTGGGCTTCGTTTCCTTCCTGGTCAGCGGCTGGGTCTTGGACAAGTTCCTTCCAGGCTACGAGAAGTACATGTTTATTGGAGGCGCTTTCTTCTCCGCGCTGTTTCTCTTCCTGATGTTCCAGACGGATTCCATTGTTCTCGCCTTTGGCTACCTGTCCTTGTCCAACGTGTTTCTGAATGCGATGAACATCACGGTGTTCGTACTCCCCATGAAAATGATCAGCGAAGCTTCGGTTGGTACTGCCACAGGGATTATCAACACAGGTGGGCAGATTGGTTCCGTGCTGACTCCGACCATTGTCGGCTTCCTGATCAACGCGTTTGACCAGAACTACCATGCCGCTTTTATGTTCCTGGTCGCCTCTGCCCTTGTTGTGCTGGTCGTCGGCCTGAGTATCAGCACCCGCAAAGCCGCAGCGAACCCAGCAGGAAATCTGGATGGAGAGACCCTCTGACCTATCTATTCACAAGGAGTGTTGACACATGAACGATCAGCAATTCGTAACCGATTTGATCGAGCAAAAAAGACAGAACTTCATCGACATCAGCGACCAAATTTGGGAGTACAGCGAGACCAAATACGAGGAAGTGCAGTCTGCGGCGCTACTTTGCCAAGCGCTGGAGGAAGAAGGCTTTCATGTAGAGCGGAAGGCAGGCGGGATTGAAACTGCACTAGTCGGGAGCTACGGCGAAGGAAAGCCGGTCATCGCATTCTTGGGAGAGTTCGACGCCTTGTCTGGACTGAGCCAGAAGGCGGGCGTGCCAGAGAAAGATCCGCTCGTCCACGGCGGGAACGGACATGGGTGTGGACACAATTTGCTGGGGGCCGGTTCCTTGGCTGCCGCGGTTGCGGTCCGGCACTACCTGGAGCAGACCGGTCAAAAGGGGACGGTACGGTATTACGGCTGCCCTGCCGAGGAAGGGGGCGGGGGGAAGGCGCACATGGCCCGGGCCGGATTGTTTGATGATGTGGACATCGCGTTTACCTGGCATCCATGGGATGAAAACCTGGCATACAACTGCCGGATGCTCGCTACTTGCCAGATGTATTTCAAATTCAAGGGAGTGAGCAGTCACGCTTCCTTCAGCCCGCATATGGGGCGGAGCGCACTGGATGCCGTGGAGCTGATGAACGTCGGGGCCAATTTTTTGAGAGAGCACATCATACCGGAAGCCAGACTTCACTATGCGATTACGAATGCGGGCGGTTTCGCGCCGAACGTCGTCCAGGCGGAGGCGGAGGTCTTGTACAAGATTCGTGCCCCCAGATCCCATCAGGTCAGCGAGATCTTGGATCGCGTCTGCGACATCGCCAGAGGCGCGGCGCTGATGACACAGACCGAGGTGGAAATGCAATTCGATGCGGCATCGGCCGACCTGATCCCCAATATTACGCTGGGCTCGCTCATGCATAAGCACTTCGAACAGATCGGCGCAGAGAGCTATACCGAGGAAGAGAGGGCTTTCGCCAAAGCTATTCAGGATACGCTCTCCGAGGAAGAAAAGAAAACGATCCGCAAACAAAACGGCAAAGTGCTTTCAGAAAACGTGAACCCGTATTCTGTGGAGCCGGGCTTCATCCCTGCTTCCACGGATGTCGGCGATGTGAGCTGGATCGTGCCGACGGGGCAAATTTACGTCACGACCTGCGCGTTCGGTACCCCGTTCCACAGCTGGCAGCTGGTGACGCAAGGGAAAACGTCCATTGCACACAAAGGGATGCTGCTGGCGGGGAAAGTAATGGCTGCTTCCGCTATCGATCTCATGAAACATCCCGAGTTGATCAAGAAAGCGAAGGCGGAGCACAAGGAACAGTTGGGGGGAGAAGAATACCGATCCCTGATCCCGCTTGGAACCAAGCCCATGCCGGTAAAAAAAGGATAACCGGAAAAGACAAGCCTTCTGCACGGAGGCTTGTCTTTTTGCTGGAGTGGGGATTTTGGGCGATCAGTGGCTTGTGACGAACGGTACTGCGAGATTCGAGAGGGGAGTGCGGACTCTTCCCACGAGAGATTTCCGCCCCGGTATATCGCATCCCACGTCAATTTCACTGGAAGAGGAGCTTGCGAGAGGACTTTCATCAAAAGAGCTTCTGCCTCTGCATGCACCTGAGCCGGTTCGACGACCTGATTTACCAGTCCGATTCGGAACGCTTCTTCTGCGCTCTAGGTACAAGTAGCAAACAAACAAATAGACTGTCTTTTCAGTTTATTATATAATGTCATAAGACGTAATAGTAAATCTGGGGAGGAATGGCTATGAAACTGATTGCGATTGGCGATAATGTGGTGGATTACTACAAGGACCGCGGAGAGATCTTTCCGGGAGGCAATGCCTTGAATGTGGCGGTGATGGGCAAACGGTACCATGCAGCCTCTTCCTCCTATATCGGGATCCTCGGCAGCGACCGGGCCGCCGAGCATGTCAAACAGACCCTGCTTCGCGAAAACATCGACATTTCGAGAATCAGGCAAGCCGTCGGGCCAAACGGAGAAGCGGTAGTATCGCTCAATCCGGAAGGGGACCGCGTGTTCGTCGGCTCCAATGCCGGCGGGGTGCAAGCGTTCATGGGACTGCGATTGAATCAGGAAGACCTTGACTACATAAGCTCCCATGATCTTTTGCACACCAGCATTTACAGCAATCTGGAGCAATACCTTCCCACATTGCAGGAGCGGATCCCCATCTCGTTTGACTTTTCTACCCGCTGGACAGAAGCGTATTTGCAGAGAGTCTGCCCCTACATCGACTACGGCTTCTTCTCGGGGAGCGACCTTTCGGAGGATGAGTGCCACCAGTTGATCTCCCGCGCGCATCACTTGGGAACGAAGGTCGTCGGGATTACCCGCGGAGCGCTGGGCGCGATTTTTTCCGAGGAAGGAAAGCTGTACCGCCAGCGCATCGTAGAAACCGAGGTCGTGGACACCCTGGGGGCAGGCGATTCCTTTATCGCCATGTTTCTGATCCAGTATCACCAACATCGAGATGTGGCCGAAGCGTTGGAGCTCGCCGCTGCGGCTGCAGCCAAGACCTGCGGACATTACGGAGCATTCGGATACGGGATACCCAAAGTGGGGTAATCGGAATGGGATAAATTCGATCTGTACAAAAAAGAAGCTAGAGTATAAATCTAGCTTCTTGTTATCCTTTGATCCCGCCGGTCGTGAGCCCTCTGACAAAGTACTTCTGCATGAAGAGAAACAGGAGGATGATCGGCAGGGCCGAGATGGTCAGGCCCGCCAACAGGACGCCCCAATCCGTCTGCAGCATATCCCGGAAAGCCATGAGTCCGGACGGGATCGTCTTCAGTTTGTTGTCGTCGATGAAGATGATCGAGAAGAGAAATTCATTCCAGGAGAAATAGGCGGTAAGCAGGGTGGACGTGAGCAGAATAGGCGTGCTCAGCGGGAGAAAGACCCGCGTGAAGACACCAAAGCTGCTGCAGCCGTCCAGGTAAGCCGCTTCTTCAATTTCTTTCGGAATGGTCAGAAAATGCGCCCGGATCAGCAGGATCGTAAAGGGGAGACGGTATGCTACGTATGGAATAATCAGCGCCCAGTACGTATTGAACAGTCCCAGGTTTTGAATCAGCTTGTAAAGCGGGATCAGACTGACCTGCGGAGAAAGCATCAAGCCGCCGAGAATGAGGATGAGGATCACCTGTTTTCCACGGAACTGAAATCGAGTCAAGCCATATGCGCCAAGCGCACTGAGGAAGACAGTCAAAAAGCAGGTGACAGAGGTGACGATCACGCTGTTCAGGAAGTAGTCCGAAATGCCTTGCTGCCAGGCCGTCACGTAATTTTCGAACAGCCAGCGAGTCGGCAGGCCCCAGCTATCGCTGAAGATTTCCGAGGATTCCTTGAGCGAGCTCATCACCATCCAGAAGAGGGGATAGGCGATGGCGACGAAATACAAAAGCAGAACAAGAAACAGACTAGAGGTGCCCGCCAGTGAAGAGCGAGAAGCTCTTTTCTTTTTGGTGAGAGGCACGAAGGGAGTGGCGCTTCGCTCTGAAACCGTCTCCAATTCTCTGTCCATGCTCGTCACTCCTCTCCGGTTTTGGACAGCTTCATCTGGATCAAGGAAATGAGGAGAGTGATAGCCAGAATGACATTGGCGATGGTAGACGCGTACCCCATTTGATCGTTGATGAAAGCAGATTGATACAGATAGGTTCCCAGTACCTCGGAGGCATGTCCCGGGCCGCCGCCGGTCAATATGTAGACTTCGTTGAAGACCGTAAACGCGCCCGCAAGCGTAATGGTCGAGGTAACGAACGTCATCTCTCTGACTTGCGGTACGGTGACGTGGAAAAACATCTGGATTTTGCTCGCACCGTCGATTTCGGCTGCCTCGTACAGCTCTTGCGGGATTTTTTGGATCGCGACGATGAACAGCATCATGATGTAGCCGATGCTTTGCCATTGTGAAACCGCGATTGCCGCGAATATGGCCGTCGTGGAATCTCCTGCCCATGCTCTTGTCCAGCTTTCCAGGCCGATCGCCTCCAAAAAGCCGTTCAGAAGGCCGACCTGCGGATGATAGATGAAGTCGAACAAGAGAGCGATGACTGTGATGGAAATGATGACGGGCGTAAAGAAAACCGTTCGGAAGACGGGCGAGATTTTTCGAAAGACCCTATCCTCGAGTACTGCCGCCAGAACCAGGCCGCCGAAGACTTGAAAGATCAGGGAGATGATCGCGTAGTATATGTTGTTGGTCAGGGCCGTGTAAAAGATCGGGTCGTGGAACAATTGCACGTATTGGCTGAGCCCGACAAATGTCATCTCCGGGGAAAAGGCACTCCATTCGAACAGGCTGTACTCGATGTTTTCGACGATGGGGTAGTAGATGAAGACAAGAATCATCAGGAAACATGGAAGAACGTACCAATAACCGGTCATTTTCCGCTGGATCATACCATCCCCCCTTGACGGTGTAGGAAGAGACAGCGGAGCCGTCGGACTCCACTGTCATCTTCAAATGCGGCAAGTTTCCTTGCTATTTCTGCGAGCGAACCTGCTGCGCTGCCTTGCGTACGTCCTGCATGACCTCTTCCGGTGTTTTTTCTCCGTTCAGCATCTGCTGGGTCCCGGCCAGATAAGCATCGACGATCTTGATATCCAGATCGGTGTCGAGCCACAGCGCCAAGCCTTCCGCACTGGTCACCCGATGCACGGCCTCGATGCCGAGCGGTGATGCGGTGCTTTCATTGACGGCGCCCTTGACCGCACTGTATTTGCCGACTTCCTTGACGAATTTTTCGGCTTGGGCTTTGGAGGTCAAATATTTCAGGAACTCGAACGCTTCCTTCGGGTGTTTGGTAGCTGCGGAGATCATGAAGCCTTCCGGCGCGCCGGTCAAATAGTTGGGATTTCCTTTGCCACCTTCGATGGAAGGAAAGTCGAGGAAGCCCCACTGGAACTTTGTCTTTGGTTCTACCAGGCGGACTTCAGCCGTTTCCGCGTAGAGGATGGCTGCTTTTTGATCGATGAACATCTGCCGGGCGAACTCATGGTCCAAACCGTTTGCGTCTTTGTTGAAGTACGGGACGAGCTCCTGCAGTTTTGCAAGGGCCTCCACGTAAGCAGGATCCTCGAATGAGCCGGTAGCGCGGTTGTAGTCGTTCTTGCGGGTACTCTCGTCCACCATGCGCTGGTTCAACGTCCCGATGTAGTGGGAAGAGGCCCAGGGCGCCTTGTTTCCGAAAGCGATGGGGGTGTACCCGTTGTCTTTGATCGTCTGGAGCGTCGTGATAAATTCCGACCACGTCTTCGGAACTTGCAGGTTCAGCTTGGAGAAGATCTCCTTGTTGTAAAAGAACGTCTTCCCGTCGATGGTGAGCGGCACGCCATACAGTTTGCCATCCAGACTGAACGGCTCCAGCTGTGACGCCATCAGCTGGTCGTGCCACGCCTTGTCTTGCTGGGCATAGCTCGTCAAATCCAGTGCTTTGCCTCCGCGTACGAATTTGTAGGCGTATTCGCCACTCCAGGAAAAGTAGATGTCGGGTGGATTGTTCGTGCCCAGCAGTACGCTGATTTTTTCCTTGTAAGCATCATTGAGAACAGCTTCCGTCTCGATGTGAATCTGGGGATGCTCCTTTTCGAAGTCCTTTACCACTTGTTCAAAATAGGTCTTGTCCGGATCGCGCGGCCAGCGGTGGAAAAAACGCAAGGTGATTTGGTCCCCGGAAGCGGGGGAAACCGCGTTGCCATCGGAAGCGTTGGACGGTTGCTGCTTGGCCGAATCAGTGGTGGAACAACCTGTTGCGAGAGAAAAAACGAGCAGTAGACCAGTGGCGAATCTGGAAAACTTCTTCATGACAGTGCCCCCTTTTCATCTGGCAAGAACGAAAAACTTCTATATCATAATATAACATCATAATATGATATAGAATTGGCAATTGTCAAATAATTTGTACGCAGCCGATTAGTAGGGGACTTTCCACATGTATCTTCTCGTCGAAAGCGGATGATTGCGGGCTTCCGCAAGCTCATTGGCAAACTGGCGCAAGACGGTGTTGAGCACGAGGGGGGCGATGTAACCGCGCAGACCCTCATCTACGCCGGAGAGATCAAACTCTGTGGCATCGAGTACGGTGAGCTTTTCACCGTATTGCTTGCTGAATTGCAGGGCACGCTCTTCCAAGGGGCGTGTCTCGTCCAGACCGAGCAGCAGGATGATCGGAACGTTTTTGTCGAGGATTTCAAAAGGGCCATGGAAATACTCGCCGGCGTGAATCGCGTGGGAGTGAATCCACTGCATTTCCATCAGGATGCAGATCGCAAAAGAGTAGGCTACACCGAAATTGGCGCCGCTTGCCATCGTGTAGATGAGCTTCTCGTCCTTGTGAGCGGCAGCGAATGCTTTCGCCCTTTCCGCGAACTGGGATTTCGCACGGTCATACACGGCTTGCAGGCTTTGCAAGGAATGAAGGAGCTGATGGAACTTCTCATTTTCTTCCTTGATGGAGAGCAGTCCGACGACCAACTGGTACATGATCGAGTAATTGGTCTCGAAAGCCGGAGCTTCTGGCCCATACGAGTATGTAATGACGTGCTCGGATGCTTCGGCCAGAGGAGAGGTCGGTTCATGGGTGAGAGAAACGGTGAGGGCGCCTTTGCTTCGGGCAAACTTGGCTGCTTCGACTGTCTCCGGCGTGTTGCCCGAGTGGGAGCAGAGGATGACCAGGGAGTGAGCCCCGATCGTCGCCGGATTGCGATGGATGAACTCGTTGGAGCTGTACAGGTCGGAAGCGATGCTCTTCGCTTCGCGGTCCAGCAAATACTTGCTCGGATACATCAAAGCTGAGGAACCGCCGCATGCGACGAGAAAGACATTTTGAATTGTGCGGGTGCTCATCGCGTCCAAAGCTTGCTGTACTTGTGGATGGATCATGGAAAGGCCTCCTTAAATGGATGTAGTGATTATATAACAATATATAACATCATATCAAAATACATTCAACTGATTTTTTGGAATTGTTCTGAAACTGGTTTTGCAAAGCAAACAAAAAACACTGGATTGGCATCGTCCAGTGTCAATTGTTGCGACGGGGACCGGTTTGGCCGGTATTGATCGTGAAGGTGACGCGATCGGTTGGGATGAGTGAACACGAGGAGTGAAAGGGATGGCCGTCTTCATCATAGGCGACCTTGTCGATCTGGTACAGAGGCGTGCCGATGGAACAACGCAGCAGCTTGGCTTCGTCCTGCGTGGCCATGATGACATTCAAGGTTTTCAGGTTGTACGCCGGCTCGACGTCGTAGTATTTCTTCAGCACCTGATAGGTCGAAATGGATTCGGCGATATGCTTTTCGAGATCAGGGAATCTGGTAAGGGGATAGTACACGGTTTCCCAGACGAGCGGGACATCATTCACGTAATGCAATCGCTTCAGCTGGAGAATGGCAGTCCCGGGCGGAATTTGCAGGGGGGTGGCGATTGCTTCCTCTGCATCCATGATCGTCGTAGACACGATCTGGGGCTGCGGAGACTTACCGGTTTGCGTGAGAAATTCAGAAAAGCCGTTGACGGCGATCAATTCTCGTTGCAGCTTCATGGCCGTGACGAAGGTGCCTTTTCCTTGCTGGCGCTGCAAAATCCCTGCTTCCACCAGCTCGGTAATCGCCCTGCGCGTCGTGATCCGGCTGACTCCGTACATCTCGCACAATTCTCCTTCGGGAGGGAGCTGCTGGCCGACTTTGTATACACCACGGTTGATATCTTCTTTGATAATTTCTTTCAGCTGGAGATACAGGGGCTTGAGACTTGCGTTATTTAATTTCATCGCTTCGACTCCGATCAAAAAAATTTCAAATCGTCTTATAATAATATATCACATTTGAAACGAGCAAGCATTTTCCCGGCAGCTCAGCCCTGATTCAAGGTGGAAAAGGGAGGAACGCCTTGCTACACTTAGAGGATGGAGAGGAGGAGCCGGACGTTGGAAAAAAAAGTACCCATGCATGTCCAATTGCGCGAGTTGATTCGGGAAAAAATCGCAGAAGGAGAATACGGGTTCGGGCAGGCCATCCCTTCGGAACGGGAATTGGCCGCCATGTACGGGCTGAACCGCATGACGGTGCGAAACGCGATTGAAGCGTTGGTCAAGGAAGGACTCCTCAAAAAAGTGCAAGGAAAAGGCACTTTCGTCGCTCCCTCGAAAATCAGCTCCGATCTATACAAGCTGCAGGGGTTTGGCAAGATGCTTCTGACGAAGGGCATCAAGCCGTCAAGCAAGATTCTCTACACGGGAAAGCGCAAGGCCGGGAGCAAATACGCTTCCGTGTTCGGCCTCGACGAGGAGGCGGAGCTGTTTCGCATCATTCGTTTGCGGCTGGGGGACGATGAACCTTTCGCGTTGGAGGATACGCTCGTCCCATACGATCTCGTCAGCGAAATCGAGCTCGTCGACTTTCAAATCCATTCGCTTTACGACTTTTTGGCGGGGAGTGGAATTGAGCTGGAGATGGCTCACGAGACGCTGACTTTGGTGAAGGTCCGGGATGTCGAAGCGAAACTCCTTCAAGTACCGCCCGGAAGCCCCGTCTTTTTGCATGAATGCAAAAGCTGCGACCGCATGAATCGCGTCGTGGAATTTACGAAGTCGTACACCAACGGACAAAAGAGCTATTTCATTGCGGACAAGCCGTGAGCCATATCTATTTGACGGATTCACAGTCTACAATGAAATGGATAGGGAGGCCTCCTTTCCGTGACGCCAGCCGCGTGTAACGGAAAGAGAGGTTTTTTTGCATGGGCGGATTTCCATTTTTTTGTTGACGGAAGAATGCGACTGGTATAGTATTCGAATCAAGTGGTATGTATTTAAAAGTGGTATAGAGTCGTTTCTTGGTAGATGAGTATACCAGTTGGGAGATGGCAGGACCATGAGGAAGTACGATACTGTCCGTTCGGATCTCACGGAAAAGATCGAGGCGTACATCCAGGAGCACCAGTTGAAGGCACATGACAAGCTTCCATCGGAAAGGGAACTCAGCGAAATCTGGGACGTGAACCGGATGACCCTCAGAAGTGCCACCCGGCGTCTTGTCGACGAAGGGATTCTCTACAGTGTTCCTGGCAGCGGCACGTATGTCGCTGCCAAGAAAATCAACCGAAACTTGTGGCAGTTCCTCTCCTTTTCCGAAGCCATGAAAGAGGCAGGACTGGATGCCCGCACCAACGTGATTTCCTGCAGGCAAATCGAAGCGAACAAGAAGCTGGCGCAAACCTTCTCGATCCTGCTTGGCACACCAGTGATCGAGCTGAAACGAATCCGGATCGTGGAAGAGGAGCCTTTCTCGCTGGAGACGATTTACATCCCGTCCCGCTTTTGCCCCGGGCTCGAGAAACACGATCTGGAAAAACAGTCGCTGTACGCGGTTTTGCGAAACGTGTACGGCATTGAGCTCACCCGAAGCAGACAAGAAATCAGCCTGACGTACCTGACCGAAGAGGAAGCGGCTTTCCTTGGTGTGGCTGAGGGCGAAGCGGCTGTATGCACCAAAGTGGTGACAGCCACTGAGGAAAAGCTCCCTGTCGAGTACACGATTGAAATCGCTAGAGGTGACCGCTGCCAGTTCAGTACGATCCTGAGATGACTGGACGTGCAGCCCTGCCTGGTTTTAGAGCCAAGCGCTTTAAAATAAAAAGCCATTATCGTGGGGAGGAATACGGATGTTGAAATTCGATTCACAGCTGTTTCTTCAGACAGTAGGGAAGGACGCCATTGCGCAGCGGGAAAACATCGAGAAGATCGTCGACGAAATTTCTGCGAGAGGCTTCCGCAACCTGTTTCTGATTGGCGCAGGCGGCACCATCGCAATGATGTACCCGTACGAGTATATCTTCAAGTCCAGCTCCACGCTGAAAGTCCATGCGGAAATCGCTGCGGAATTCATGGTCATGAATCACAAGCATTTCGGCAAAGATTCCGTCTGTATTTTCGCATCGGTATCCGGCACGACCAAAGAAACGGTCGCC
The DNA here is from genome assembly GCF_031583145.1 of Brevibacillus brevis. Taxonomy (NCBI): domain Bacteria; kingdom Bacillati; phylum Bacillota; class Bacilli; order Caryophanales; family Paenibacillaceae; genus Brevibacillus; species Brevibacillus brevis. The sequence goes on from NZ_CP134050.1 coordinate 3,025,500, forward strand.
GCGGCGCAGTATTGCAAGGATAGAGGAGCCACGACAATCGGGCTGGTCGCGGATCCCGACACTCCGCTCGCAAAAATCGTCGATTACTGCATCTCGACCGGACATGAGAAGCATTCGTTTGACACGTTCTTCCTCCACCTGTACATGCTGACCTTCCGCTTCATGCACAACAACCGCGAATTCCCTCTGTACGAACAGTTCACCTCGGAGGTCGCCTTGCTTCCCGAAGCCATGCTCGAGGCGATGGAGTCGTTCGAGCAGCGCGCAGAGGCATTTGCGATCCGGCACAAGGATACGGATTACCATATGCTGGTCGGCGCTGGCAACCTGTGGGGCAACACGTATTCGTACGCGATGTGCATTCTGGAGGAAATGCAGTGGATTCGTTCGAAATCAATCCATGCAGCGGAATTTTTCCATGGCACGCTGGAGCTGGTCGAGGAGAATACCAGCGTCATTCTGCTCAAAGGGGAAGACGAGACTCGGCCTTTGGTCGAACGGGTGGAGCGTTTCGCCGAAAAAATCACGAAAGAACTGTTCATCCTCGATACAAAAGAATTTGCGCTGGAAGGGATTAGCGAGGAGCTGCGACAATATTTTGCGATCAGCCTCAACTGGGCGCTGCTGAATCGGATCAGCGTGTACCTAGAGCGCGAGCGGAACCATCCGCTGGAGACAAGACGATACTACCGCAAGATGGACTACTGACCGGCAGCCGTATTCAAGAGGAGCACTACAGAGGTAGTGCTCTGTTTGGCAAAGGGATGAAAGCGGTTTCGGGCAAAAGGGAGAAAGCGAGGAGGCAGCTACATGAAAGTAATCGGCTTTGGCGACAATGTCGCAGATGTCTATCTCCACACCAGGACGCGATATCCGGGAGGCAACTCCGTCAATTTTGCCGTCTATGCGAAGCAGCTGGGGATTCCTTCCGCGTATCTAGGCGCGTTTGGCAACGACGAGATCGCTGCTTTCATCCGGCAGGAGCTGACGTCAATCGGCATCGATCTTTCGCGCTGCTTGCAGCGAGATGGTGAAAATGGCTACGCCGAGGTCAATCTCGTCGATGGAGACAGGGTGTTTGTAGGTGGAAACAAAGGCGGCATCTCTACGCAGCTGCCACCCGTCCTGAGCAAGGACGATTTGACGTACATGAAAGACTTCGCACTCATCCACTCCGGCTGCTACGCCAACGTAGAGTCCGAGCTGCCCAAGCTGCGCCGCCTGGACGCATTGGTCGCCTACGATTTCTCGGAAGAGTCAAAATTCAGGACGGACGACTACTTGGGGCGAGTGTGTCCGCACATCGACTTTGCCTTGTTTTCAGGCGGGCATTTGACGGAAGAAGAAATTACACAGCTGGCCAGCCGTGTGAGAGTGTACGGAGTCGATGGGATTCTCGTCACGCGAGGATCGAGGGGACCGCTTTTCTTCTGCGGAGGAGAGACGTACGCCGGGACTGTCGAATACGTGGAGCCCGTCGATACGATGGGAGCCGGAGATTCCTATCTGACCGCCTTTCTCATCCATTTGGTGCAGTCTGGCTGGAAGAAAAACCAGCTTCCTTCCCGGGAAGCCATTTTGTCCGGCTTGCAAAAAGCCGCTTCGTTCTCGGCAAAAACCTGCCTGATTGACGGGGCATTCGGTCATGGGCAATCATTTTAAATACGAACTCGCCCGCACTTGACAGAATCGTCAGATAACTTCATGATCGCTATAAAGGTATATACCAATCAGGAGAAGGTTGAGTCGGCATGGAACCACGCACTAGTGATAGCACTCCATTCTATAAGCAGTTAAAGAACAAAATCCTGGACGAGATCGAGAGCGGAAAGCTTTCCAGCGGAGACAAGCTGCCATCCGAAAGGGAGCTTGCGGACTTGTACGGGATCAGCAGAATGACGGCCAGACATACCTTGTCCATCCTGGAGAGGGAGGGAGTGGTCGAGCGCAGGGTAGGATCGGGAACATTCGTTACCAACAAGAAGATCGAGATGGACTTCATTACATTCAACAGCTTTACCAAAAATATGCTTGGCAAGGGGCTTCGACCGAACACACAGCTGCTCTCCGTCCGGAAAGATCTGGCGAAGCCATCCCTGGCGAGGAAACTGAAAGTGCCGGAGGGGGAAGAAGTGATCGTGTTCAGGCGCCTGCGATTGGTCGACGGGACGCCGGTGGCCATCGAGGAGTCGTTCCTTCCGTACGGGTACTGCCCGGGAATCGAAGAGCACATCGCGGATGACACCTCTCTTTATCAAGTATTGGAAGACGTCTACCAAATCGTGCTGGTGAAAGCCCGGGAGTACATGCAAGTCACATTTTCCGACGAAGCGGAAAGCAAGCTGCTGCGGATCAAACCGGAGAGCCCCTGTATTTTGCTGGAAGCAGTCGCTTATGACAAAAAAGGGCGGGAAATCGAGTTTTCCAAGTCGATCACACGCAGCGACATTGTGCGGTATTACTCGGAATTACACCTCAAATGAAAGAATCGGAGGCAAACAAATTTTTTTAGAAATAATGGTATATACCATTAAGGGGAGGAATCGTCGTGTTGACCTGTACACGAAAGCTGGCTCTACTCGGTACGTTGGTTTTGTCGTTGATCGCAAGCGGTTGTTCCAGCCCGTCCTCCACGGCAGGCGAATCCGCGTCAGGATCCGGTGCCGACGGAAAGATCGAACTGAAAATCCTGCACAAGTGGCCCCAGCCTGAGTACGCTCCTTACTTTGAAGAAGTTGTCAAGGAATTTGAAAGCCAGAATCCTTCCATCAAAATCAAGATAGAGGCGGTAGCCGACGAACCGATGAAGGACAAACTGAGAGTCATCATGGGTGGAGGCTCCGTTCCGGACATCATGTTCTCATGGTCGGGAGAATTCGCCAGGAAGTTCGTACGCTCGGGAGCCGCCATGGATTTGACGGAAGCATTGAATGCCGATCCCGAGTGGAAAAACAGCTTCATTCCAGCCTCGCTTCAGCCGTTCGTCTCGGACGGCAAAAACTACGGGGTACCGCTGCGCTTCAACGGGAAGTTCTTCGTCTACAACAAGGAGATCTTTGACAAGTATCAGCTGCAAAAGCCGAAGACATGGGGTGAATTTTTGCAACTTTTAGACAAGTTGAAGCAGGCAGGGGAGACGCCCATCGTGCTCGGCAACGCGAGTCCCTGGGCAGCCATTCACTATTTGACGGGACTGAACCAGAAGCTGGTACCGGGCGACGTACGGATGAAAGACTACAATCCCAGCTCGGGAGAATTTACGGATCCGGGTTATATCAAGGCTTTGGAATATTTGAAGGAACTTAACGACAAGGGATACTTCAACGACAACATCAACTCGAGCTCCCATGATATGGCCACCCAGATGTTCTTTGCAGGGAAAGGTGCGATGATGTACCTCGAGCTGGAGGAATTCCAGGAAGCGCAAAAAAATATGCAGGCGCCGTTTGACTTCTTCCCGTTGCCTTCCATCCCGGAAGGAAAAGGAAATCAGAACTACATTACCGGAGCGCCCGACGGGTTTATCGTATCATCGAAAACCGAGCATCCGAAAGAAGCCATCGCATTCTTGAAGTTCTTGACCAGCAAGCAAAATGCGGAAAAGCTGGTCAAGAGTATCGGCTGGCCCAGTCCGATCGTGGGAGCGACGAATCCGGATACGGCAATGAAGCAAGTCGCTGAAGCCGTTGACATGATGAAGAGCGCCGAAGGCATGGCCGAATGGCTGGACACCGATGTGCATGCCAAAGTGGCGGATGCGTACCTCTCCAACATCCAGCTGCTTTTGGATGGCACCAAATCGCCGGAAGACGTCATGAAAGAAGTGCAGGCAGTGGCACAAGAGGTCAAACAGGAAGTGAAGCAGTAAGTCATTCGGGGGAAAGCAGCCCTTGCACTGCTTTCCCTCTCCCCAGGAGGGAGCATGATGTTGAAATCGTCATTTTCCAATGCCCGGTCCGCACTCCCTTTCATCATACCGGCCCTTCTCCTCATCGTGCTGTTCGTCTTCCTTCCGATCGTGTTCAATCTGTATTACAGCATGTTCCGGTGGAGCGCATTTGACATGAATGGCGAGTTTGTCGGGCTGGATTACTACACGAAGCTGTTCCGAGACCCCGTCTTCTACATCGCATTAAAAAACAACTCGCTGTATGCGGTCATCTCCCTTTTGTTTCAGGTAGGAGGAGGGCTGGTAATCGCCGCCATCCTCGAGGAGAAAATCATCCGACGCTGGCAGCCTTTTTTTCGGACCGTATTTTTTATGCCGGCCGTCATCTCTATATCGGTAGTCGGTCTCATGTGGCAGCTGTTGTACAACCCCGATATCGGACTGATCAATGGTGCGTTGAAAGCGATCGGCCACAACGACTGGGCGCGCTCTTGGCTGGGTGACAGCAAAACGGCGATTTACGCAGTCGTGGCTGTCTCTCAATGGCAGTATACCGGCTACATGACGATGCTTTTCCTGATCGCGATGCACAAAATTCCCGGAGAATTGTACGAGGCCGCGATGATGGACGGAGCCAGCCGGATCCGCACGTTTTTCCACATCACGATTCCCCAACTGAAGGAAATGATTTTGGTCGGAAGCATGATCACGGTCATCGGAGCGTTCAAAGTGTTCGATGAAGTGTACGTCATGACCTTCGGAGGACCCGGCCGTTCTACCGAAGTGCTGGGAACGATGCTGTACCGGGCAGCGTTCCGCAATGATGAAATGGGGTACGCTTCGTCCATCGGGACTGTGATTTTTGCCATTACGCTCCTTTTGTCTCTCTTGCAAATGCGCATATCCAAAACGGGCAGGGAGGTGTAAATCGTTCTGATGACCGGGCTGAACCGACTCTACCGCATAGCGATCTGGCTATGGTTTGCCGCCTATGCGATCTGTATCCTGTACCCGCTGTTCTGGCTTGCCATGAATGGCTTCAAATCCAATCGAAATTTCTTCCTTGACCCTTGGGGGTTGCCTGAGAAGTGGCAGTGGCAAAATTACGTCTCCGCCTGGAAGGCAGGGATCGGCCACTACTTCCTGAACAGCGCTTTCGTCACCGTCGTCTCGGTGTTCCTCGTGCTCCTGATCGGCTCCATGGCTGCATTCGGACTTAGCCGCTTTCGCTTTAAGGGAGCCAACCTTCTCTTGCTGATTGTCGTGAGCGGCTTGATGCTGGCTCCGCAGGTGAGCCTGATCTCCCTTTACAAAATGCTGCAGATGATCGGGCTGTACAACACACACTGGGGGTTGATCGTCCCGTATGTCGCTTTTCAGTTGCCGTTTTCAATCTTCCTGATGCGGTCGTACTTCCTCTCCATCCCGAGAGAGCTGGAGGAGTCGGCGACGATTGACGGCTGCAGCACCTGGCAGGTCTATTGGCACATCATTTTGCCTATGGGCAAGCCGATCTTGGCTTCTGCCGCCTTGCTCACCGGTATGAATGTCTGGAACGAGTTTATGTTTGCGATGGTATTCATCGAAGACTCCGCACTCCGGACGATTCCGGTCGGCCTCATGAACTTGAGGAGCCAGCTGAACACGGATTTCGGCGTCCAGCTGGCAGGTCTGGCGATTTCCGCTTTGCCCATGATCATCGTCTTCATCCTGTTCCAAAAACAGTTTGTACGCGGCATGATGGCAGGCAGTGTAAAAGGATAACCAATCGCTCGGGAGGGGTAAGATGGCTGCAATCAAACGATCGCAAATCACCGGCATGAACTTTCATTACCTTCACTATCCGTTGACCTACTTTCTGGATTCCATGGTCCGCTACCAATTCGAGCACATCGAGCTCTGGGGTGCGGCGCCGCATTGTTATGTGGAGGATTTGTCGTCAGGCGACCTCAAGCAAATCAGAAGAGAGCTGGATGTTCGCGGACTTACGGTCGTGTGCTTCACACCGGAGCAGTGCATGTATCCTGTCAACCTCGCCGCCAAAGAGAACGCAGTCAGGGAAAGAAGCCTGCAGTACTTTCAAAAGTCCATCGAGGTGAGCGCCGAGCTGCAGTCCCCGATCGTTTTGGTGACCGCAGGCTGGGGCTATCGCAATGAACCCAGAGAGGAAGCGTGGCAGCGGTCGTGCGATTCCTTGCGGCAGCTTGCCGAGTATGCGCAGCAAATGGGGATCACGCTCGCTTTGGAACCGCTCCAACGCATCGAATCCAACCTGGTTTGCGATCGGTCCGACTTGACGCGCATGCTTGGGGAAATTGGGTCTGCTTCTGTCAAAGGCATGGTCGATACGGTAGCGATGGCCGTGGAGGGCGAGGATTTGGAGAGCTATTTCGAGCAGTTTGGCGACGATCTGGTCCATATCCATCTGATCGACGGAAAGCCGGGCGGCCATTTGGCCTGGGGAGATGGACACCTTCCGCTCGCGGACTACATGGAAGCTTTGGGGAGAAACAGCTACACCGGTGCATTGTCGCTGGAATTCACATCATCGCAGTACCTGCTGGATCCGGACAGGGCAGTGGAAGCGTCTCTGAAGCTGCTCGAGCCGTATTGGGCGTAGGCAAAGCAAGTGACTAAAGACCCATCAATGGAGGAGGAGAAACACATGCTGTCTGAACAAGTAGGTCGCGTACTGGAGGAGCTGCAACGAAGAGAAATAGAAAAGGTGTACCTGGTCGCCTGCGGCGGTTCCTCTGCGCTCATGTACGCCAGCAAATATGCGCTGGACCGCGAAGCGAAAAGGATCGATTCGGACCTGTACAGCTCCAACGAGTTCGTCTACCGAAACCCCGCAAGGCTTGGGGAGAAATCGCTCGTCATCCTCTGCTCTCATTACGGAAAGACGTCCGAAACCGTGGAAGCCGCTCGCCACGCGAGAAAGAAGGGGGCGATGACCGTCTCTCTCACGAACGAGGCCGACTCGCCGTTGGCACACGCATCCGAATTCGTGATCGTGTATGAGGAAGGAAAGGAACATCCCTTTCTGAACGACCCGCACGCGATCATGTACGAGCTTGTCTTCGGTCTTTTGCACATCCAGGAGGGGAATCGGAAATTTGATACGTTGATTCGTTCTTTGGCGGAGCTGAGACCCGTGTTGGAGAAGGCGAAGGAGCAGGCCCGGGCGGCAGCGAAGGATTTCGGCCGCACCTTTCGGGAAGCAAACATCATCTACACTATGGGCAGCGGAGCCAACTATGGGATCGCCTACTGGTTTGCCATTTGCATCTTGATGGAGATGCAGTGGATTCACTCCCATGCGATTCATGCCGGCGAGTATTTTCACGGGCCTTTTGAAATCTTGGAGAAGGATGTGCCGATCATCCAGCTGCTCGGACTGGATGAGACTCGCCCTGTGGAAAAACGCTCGCTGGCATTCTCGCAGAAATACGGAGAAAACATCATCGTCGTGGACGCCAACGATGTTGACTGGGGGCAAATAGACGAAAGCGTACGGGGATACCTCGCGCCCATCGTCTTGCAGCGGGTGCTCAGAGTCTATGCCGAAGAACTGGCCGAAGCTCGCCAGCATCCCCTGAGCACCCGCCGTTACATGTGGAAGGTGCCTTACTGAAGCGAGAGAGATCACAGAATACTGGGGACGGCGCCTTTCGCGCGGGACTAAGTGGTCGGCTGACCTCGTCGTGCGAAAGGCGTATGCGCGTGGATGGTGGATAGGAGGAGAAAAGAGATGATCAAAGGAATCGTTTTTGACTTCGACGGTTTGATTCTCGATACGGAAACCGTCTGGTACGACTCGTTTCGTGAGGCATTCAGGCAATTGCATCTGGACCTGCCGCTGGAGGACTTTGCCTCCTATGTGGGCACACACGGCGCTGACTTCGATCGCTATCTGAAAGAACGGATCGGAAACGAAGAACTTCTGATGGCGGTCAAGCGCACGGCAAAAGAACTTCATCGCGAGAAGATCCAAAAGCTGGATGCGCGAGAAGGGGTACGGACGTATCTAGAGGAAGCAAAGGCACTGGACATGAAAATCGGTCTGGCGTCCAGCTCGGATCGGGCCTGGGTACGGGGGTTCCTCGGGCAGCTACAACTCCTCTCGTTTTTTGACGCGATCAAAACGGCGGATGATGTGGCGAGAGTGAAGCCAGACCCCGAGCTGTATCTGCAGACAATCGAGGCTCTCCAATTGACACCGGGTGAAGCAATCGCGTTCGAAGACTCTGCGCCTGGTGCAAAAGCGGCGACCACAGCCGGATTGCATTGCGTAATCGTCCCCAATCCGGTTACGGGTCACCTCTTATTTGAGCGGTACGATCTGCGGCTGACTTCGATGGCAGAGCGTCCTTTGTCGGAAATTGTGCGCGAACTGGAGAGAAAGGCGAGTGAACGACCCCGTGGCCTCATTTGAGAGGAAGCTGCTGTTCATTTCCCTCGCCAGCATGCTATTCTTCGGTTCGATTGATGCCTTGAGAAGCATGGTCACTCCTATGATGCAAGCGGACTTGCAGCTGAATTATCTGCAAATCAGCGCCGCCTTTTCTCTGGGATCAGTCGGATACTTGACCGGTTCGTTCACAGGAGGTCTCGCGGTAGACCGGTTCGGATTAAAGGCCGTGACCTTGTGGGGAGGCGTACTGATCGCCGCAGGGCTGCTTCTCTACATGAACGTAGCAGCCTATTTCTGGTTTGCAGCGGGTTTTGTCATTGCGGGCATCGGGGGAGGCATTCTGGAAATCGGCATCAACGGAGCCGTACCGGCTGTCTCGCGTTCCGCCGACGATCAGGCCCGCTATTTTAACTGGCTGCACGGTTTTTACGGGATCGGGGCGACGGGACTTCCGTTATGGAGTGTGTGGATCCTGGAGCATTTTAACAATTGGCGCAGCGGGTTTTGGCTCGAAATCTCCTTGCTGGGCTGTATCCTGCTCTTTGCGGTTTTCTTTCGCTACGGACATGTGACGACGAAAAGGCAGGAGAGAAGAAGCGATCCCGTTCCCATTTCGAGGGCAGGAGGCTATCCCAAACTCATGAGCCTGCTTGCGGCTATTATGACGTATGTGATGGCTGAGGTAGGTTTCGCTACCTGGCTACCATCCTATGTCGTTCAGGTGAGTAAACTGACATTGACAGAAGGGGCTTTCTGCTTGTCGGGTTTTTACCTGATCTTTACGCTCGGGCGTCTGAGCGCACACTGGTGGATGAACCGAATCGGTCAAGAGAAGGCTGTCATGATCAGTTCGACAGCAGCCATTGTAACGCTGGGGATCGCCATGTCGGGGAATCGGGCGACGCTTGCCTTGTTCATCGTGGCAGGACTGTGCTTTTCCGTCATTTTTCCGACCATAGCGTCGATTGCCTGTCATGTCTACGCCGATCACGCGGGGAAAGTCCTCGGCTACTTGTTTACCGCTTCAGGTATCGGGGCGATGCTGGGAAACGGTATCATCGGGCTCCTCGCCAACCATTTCGGGCTGAAAGCGGGCTTTTCCGTGATTTTGTTCTTTCTCGGCTGTGTCCTTATCTGTATGTGGATCGTCATTCGCTTGAACAAGTCCGCCGTGCTGGCAGTGAACGCAGGGGAGCGGCTCGAACGATAGGGTGATCGATAAAAATAGTGGCATGCTTGATCTACGGATCAGGGAGAAACGACGGCTCCATAAAAAAAGGCGCTTCCTAATGAACTGCACCCCATTTGTTAGACACATCTAACATTTGGAGGTGCAGTTTTTCTATGGCCAAATTTACATCTGACGATAAATTGTCGGCGGCTCAGCGCTATTTAGATGGTACAGAGAGTTATGAATCGATTGCTGCAATCCTAGGTACAACAGAAAGCGTCGTTCGGAATTGGGTGAAGCAATACGAGCACAATGGTGTAGAAGCATTTAGAAAATCCTATACAAGCTACTCAGCCCAATTTAAACTAGACGTACTCAATTATATGAATCATTTTGGGACGTCTCCGAATGAAACTGCTGCCATTTTCCAAATCACCTCTCCTGCCTTAATTCGGAAATGGATGAATAGACGCCCTACAATCAAAGAAAAAGGGGCGTCCAACCGTGAAAAAGGAAACCAAAAAGGGAATACCTGTTGAGGGATCAGTCGAGGCATTACGGGAAGAAGTAGAGCGTTTACGCATGGAGAATGCTTACCTAAAAAAGTTGAGTGCCTTAGTTCAAAGCAAGGAAAAATTACAAAGCAAGACAAAGCGCAAGTAATTTTTGAGCTAAGGACAGAATTTCCTATAAAAGCTTTATTGAAACTCGCTGGCATTCCACGCAGTACCTACTATTACTATGTGAAAATAAACAGTCGTCCAGATAAACATGCTGAATTAAAAGCAATCATTCAGGTCATTTACCATGAACATAAAGGGCGCTACGGGTACCGCCGTATTACTCATGAACTGAGGAATCGGGGATATCTGGTAAATCATAAAAAAGTTCAGAGATTAATGAACAGGCTAGGTTTAAAAAGCATAATTCGGATGAAAAAATATCGCTCGTATAAAGGGAAAGTTGGAAAGACGGCACCGAACATATTGAATCGTGATTTTCATGCAGAAAAACCAAACGAGAAATGGGTAACAGATATAACTGAGTTTAAATTATTCGGTGAAAAGCTCTATTTATCACCAATGTTGGATTTGTATAACGGAGAAATTATCGCTTATACAGTTGATTCAAGACCAAGGTATTCTCTTGTGTCTAAAATGTTGGCACAAGCGTGTCAACGACTAACCGCTAAAGACAGATTGCTGATTCACTCGGATCAAGGTTGGCATTACCAAATGAACCAATACCGACAGGTATTGAAAGACAATAACATCACCCAGAGTATGTCGCGAAAAGGAAACTGCTATGACAACGCTGTGATGGAGAGTTTCTTTGGAACTTTAAAATCAGAATTCCTGTACACGCAAGAGTTTGAAAGTGTGGAACAATTTAAACGAGAGCTAGCAAAATATATCTATTACTATAACAACAAGCGTATCAAGACAAAATTAAAAGGTCTGAGTCCAGTGCAATACCGAACTCAAACCTTACTCGCTGCTTAACAAAAACTGTCTAACCTTTTGGGGTCACTTCATAAGGGAGCGTCTTTGTTATTTCCGGAACGTATGTTCGTTTTGTGGAACATTCAAAAACATGTGGTGGATGTTCAACTCTCATATTATTAGTATAAAACATTCTGAATCATAAGTCTATATATTTTTTGATTGATGCTTTATAGTTTGGATACCCGGCCGGGAAATTACCATCACCTTTGTTTTGGGAAAAGGGGAGTGTCTCGTGCAAATAAGGCTATGGGATCACAATTTGAAAGTGCGGTTGATTGGAGAGGCTTTGTTCAATATGCTGTTTTGGATGTACTTTCCGTTTTTGGCCGTCTATTTTGGCGAGGCGCTCGGCCACCATATCGCAGGGCTGCTGATGGCAATCCCGCCGGTTTTCAGCTTGATGGGAAGCCTGCTCGGCGGAGCGATGGCAGACCGGTTCGGACGGCGCCCGGTCATGCTGTTCGGAGCTCTTCTCCAGACGCTGATGTTCGGCTGCTTTGCCTTGTCGACATCTCCTTGGTTTGATTACTTTGCCTTCATCGGCATCGGGCTGGGTGGAGCCGTCTATCGGCCCGCCAGCTCTGCGATGGTCGCCGACCTGGTTCCTGCACCCTACCGCCGCCAGATTTTTGCTACCTTTACGACTGCCAACAACGTCGGGGCCGTGCTGGGGCCAGCGCTGGGAGCTGTATTCTTTTTTCAATACCGCCAAGAGCTGTTGTGGACCTGCTCGCTGGTCTTGCTTCTGTACGTGATCGCGATTTTTTTCCTGGTACAGGAAACGCTGTCGCCAACTATGAAAAGTCAGGGAGGCAGTTCCTCGATCACTCGCGTATTCAAGGAGCAGTGGAACGGCTACGGCTTCATTCTTCGTGATCAAGTGTTCCTGGTTTATACGCTGGCGGGCATTTTTGCTTTGGTTCCCATCATGCAGCTCGACCTGTATTTGGCTGTCTATATCATCAATGAGGTACCTGCCCAACCGCTTCTCCCGTGGTTGAGCCATTCGCCCATGCTCACAAGTACGGACATATATGGATGGGTGTTAGGGTTGAACGGCCTTTTGTTCGTGCTGTTTATCCTTCCCGTGACGAAATGGCTCCAGCATTGGAAAGAGCGCGATGTATTCCTATTGTCGTCGCTGCTTTCCGGAATCGGTACGTTTGCCCTTGGGCTACATACCCAGCTCTGGTTCTTGTTTTTCGTAACGATCGTCTTTACGTTTGGCGAGATGGTCCGCTCACCGGTGACACAGAGCTTCATCAGTCGGTATGCCCCGGCGCATGCGAGGGGGCAATATATGGGAGCGGACAGTCTGCAGGCAACAGTCGGGCGTTTCTTGGCGCCAGTGACGGTCTTCCTTTCCAACTGGCTGTCTCCGTTGGGTATTTTCAGTATCATTCTTGGGTTTGCCTTGATCAGTATCGTGCTATACATCCAGCTATTCAGAATGGATGTACATACCCCAGAGACAATAGATGGACGGAAGGATTGAACGGTGGTGTCCAGCTCTCTTGTGGGATGGCGACCGAATAGGCATGGCTTATCGCAGACAAGCTGTTTCCATTTACAAGGCAGCAGCTTGTTTATTTTTTTGGGAATAAACGGCCGGGTTCGACCATGGCTCCCGTACGGACGATCTTCTATATTCCGGTTAATTGCAGCGATGGGAGGATATACTAATCCCTAATTGTTTCCGCGAGGGTCCGTCAAGCTAGGGAAAAGCCCATCAGGAGTGAATGTGATGAAGGAACATCGTTGGTTTTCCAAGACTGCCGACCTTCAAATCGAGCATATAGACGGAGTGGGGGGCCGTCTCCGGCTGTTCTATCTGGAGAGTTTGGCAGACAGCGACGTGGTCTATAAGCACTTGCTCCCCCTTTTGAAAAAATGCGATCTTTCGCATATCACCATTCACGATATTGAGCAGCAGATTGGCGTGACGCCCGATGAACGCCTGTACAACGAAGAGCAGGTCATCGAAAGCTTGATCAGGGGAGGCATTTACATCCACCTGGATCATGCGGAGTACGGGGTCTACTTTCCGTCGGATGGGACGCAGGATCGCCAAATCAATTCACCGGAAATCGAAACGAATATCCTGGGACCGCAAAATTCTTTTGTGGAAGAACTGAATGTCAACCTGTCCTTGATTCGCAAATACATTGTTTCCCCTCGGCTCCTTCATGAACGCATCGTGATCGGGGAGACGGCGCCAGCCGAAATTGCCCTGCTTTATATGGATGGGATCGCCAACGAGGAGAACGTTCAGACCTTGAGGCAGCGTGTACAAGAGCTGGTGGTGGAGAGTGTGGTCGATTCGAGTATGCTCGCCCAATACATCAAGGACAATGAGTACTCCGTATTCCCGCAATTGATGATGACGCAAAGGCCCGACCGGACAGTGGCGGGCTTGCTGCAAGGGCAAGTGGCTTTATTGGTGCAAGGCAGCCCGTTTGCGATTCTCGGTCCCGTCACCTTTATTCAACTGTTCCAGGCTACGGAGGACTCGTATTTTCGCTGGAGCATTGCCTCATTCCTGCGCCTCCTTCGCGCATGGGCGGTATTGCTTGCCTTGCTGCTCACCCCGACCTATGTCGCCGTTCTCACGTATCATTACGAAATCATACCTGCGGATCTCTTGATTTCGCTTGCCCAGTCCCGTTCACGAGTTCCCTTTCCGCCGATTATGGAGGCCATTTTGCTGGAGGGAATCATCGAGCTCCTGAGAGAAGCGGGAGCGCGGCTGCCGACCAAGATCGGGCAAACCATCGGTATCGTAGGTGGTATCGTTATCGGACAAGCCATCGTGCAGGCTGGCTTTACGAGCAACATCCTCATCATCATCGTCGCTCTCGGTGCGCTTTCGTCATTCAGTTCCCCCAACTATATATTGGGCGCCGCTATTCGGGTGCTTCGTTTCCCCATTATTTTGTTGGCGGGATTCTGGGGAGGATTCGGGATTGCCATCGGGATGAGCTGGCTGCTGACTCATTTGATTCGACAAACCAGTTTGGGACGGCCCTATCTCCATCCGGTTTATCCGCTTCGAATCATGGACATCAAAGACAGCCTCATTCGAATGCCCATTTCTTTTTTCGGAATACGGCCGCAAATTTTTCAGCCGAAAGACGACGTTCGGTTTGATCCGTCCAGGGGAAAGATGACAGAGGACATCGACGATTAGGGGAGAGAGTGCATGCAGATTAATGTGTATCCCAAGGAATCCAATCAAATTCCCGCCTATTTGATCGCCTTTCTCATTCACTCGAACCAAGTGGGTGTGGGTATTCTTGGCTTCCAGAGGGTCATCGCCAAAGAGGCCGGTCATGACGCCTGGATATCGGTTGCGATTGCCGGGATTGCGGTTCACCTCGTCGTGTGGGTCATCTTCATGACGTTGTCGAGATACCCGTCAGCCGATTTGTACGGGATCAACCGCGATGTATTCGGCAAATGGCTCGGCAATCTGATCAACCTGCTCTACATGATCTATTTCACCATGGCAGCGATCGTGGTCCTCCGCTCCTACACGGAGGTGGTACAGGCATGGATGTTTCCCGAAGTATCGACGTGGTCGCTGTCTGCCGTTATTCTAGGCCTGACTCTGTATACCATTTTGGGTGGAATCCGGGTGATCACGGGCTACACTTTTATCAGTCTGCTCGTGACCTTTTGGCTGATCACAGACCTCTACTTTCCATTGGAGTACGCAAGATGGTCATATTTATACCCCGTGCTACAGGCAAAAATGACGGAGATTCTGCACGGATCGGTTTCGATGAGTTTGACCATCATCGGCTTTGAAGTCGCCTATGTACTGTATCCGTTTTTAAAAGAGAAGCAAAAGGCAGGGGTTTTTGCTCAAATGGGCGTCCTCTATACGAACTTATCTTATCTCGTTCTGATGATTGTCTCGCTTACGTTTTTAGCAAAGAGCAATTGATGAAAACCATTTGGGCCACGTTGAATTTGCAGCAGATGGTTTATGTGCCCCTTCTCGAACGTTTTGAAATTCTGTTGACGCCTCTTTGGCTGCTGATTATTTTGCCGAATCTGATGCTTTATACATGGTCCGTTTCCCGCGGACTGAAAAGGATGTTCCAGTGGTCGCAAAAACGGAATATTTACCTGGTGATGCTGGTCGTTCTTGTTGTCTCACCGATCTTCGTTAGACGATCTGAGATTAATGCATTGGACAATATCGTGGCCAGAGTGGGGATCTACGCCGCCTTTGTCTACCCGCTTTTTCTCTTTTTGATGGTGGAAGTGAAACGCATCTGGCGCAAACGGGCGATGGGAGGGCAAAGCAGTGAGGATAAACAAGCGTAAGCCGCATTCGGGCAGTAAGGGACTGGCTTTCGTAATGACGCTCATGCTATCCATGACGCTCATTGGTTGTGAGCCCCCCCGGATACTGGATGAGACGGGCCTGATCACGGTTATCGGTTTTGATCAGTTAGAGAAAAAACGGATTCGGGGAACTGCCGCCATCCCGGTCGTCAATTCCATGGCGAAACAAAAAGTCCAGATCATTTCAGGGACAGAGACTACGCTGAGGGGGATCTTGAACGACCTCGATTTTCAATTGGACCGCAAACCGCGACTGGGGCAGATGCGAGTCGCAATTTTCAATGAAGACATGGCGAAGAACGGAATCATCCGCTTCGTAGGCGGATTGGACCGGACGGAAGTGGGAAGCCGTCCCTATCTGGCAGTGGTCCGTGGTAAAAGCTACGATCTGGTGAACGCATCCTTTCAGGAACAAGGGAACATTGGCTTGTATCTGTACTACTCGATTTTCAAAAACGTACGGGGCGAACAGCTCATCTCGCCGACTCTGCACGAGTTTTTGCGTGCGTATTACAGTGAGGGCAGCGACCCCTGCTTGCCATACCTTGAGCGAAAAGGCGATGACATCAAGATTCTGGGGCTCGCCCTGTTCAAGGATGATCGGTTTGTGGACTGGATTAAGCCTCATCAATCGTTTTATATCAAGCTGATCCGCGACCAGTTCCGCACAGGCACTTTCCAGACCACTCTGCCTAAGCATATAATCAAAGCGCGAGGCTACCCAAGCGTAAGCCCAACCCTGAAAGTGCAAGAAGTCCCGGTCGTCCTGGATACGATCGCCAGCAAATCGAAAGTGAAACTCACTTCTGTCAATCCGCCGGCATTTGATGTGGAAATCAAGATTCGCTCCCGTTTATCGGAAATCGGAATCAAGACGAATCTGGAGAGCACTCAGGTCCTGAATCAGCTCAACCACGGTATCGAAAAGAAGATGGAGAAGGAAATGGAACAACTGATCAAGTTTCTTCAACAAAAAGAGATCGATCCGATTGGTTTCGGAGAGCAATTCCGGGCCCAGACCCGAGCCGAGGAACTGAAAAAAGAAGAGTGGCGAAAACGGTACAAGCAGGCAAAATTTACGTTTCGGGTGCACAACGACATCATCCGCACGAGCATCACTGACTAACAGGCACGAGGACGAATCCATTCAATGGAAGGCGCTATAGGCGTCTTTTCCATCCCCAGCCGCGTTCGAGTATTTGCTTGCGTACGCACCTAGCATTCTGTTTGTGGAGCACGACCGTGAATTCACGAACCAGCTCGCCACGAAAGTCATCGAACTTGAAAACGGGTATTCATAAAGCATAGCCTCAGTCGTGCGATCTCAGAAATCGGCGGCTGCTGTCTGGTAGCGTGAACAAACAGCAGCCGCTTTCCCCTCACTTCTTCTATTCCAAACAGTCAGCCTCGTCTTCCGAAAACAAGTAGTTCCTTTGCAATTCGATCTCCTAGAAAGGAAATACTATAATGAAATAGAAATTTTATAAATATAACTAAAAATGTAGAAAAGGAGAGGGGAAGGGATGTATCCACATGTAAAGAAAGAAACGGAAGGCGGAAGTGAGACCCATTTGGTTCAGTTGGCGTCGGTAGGGCAAATTGCAGCAGGAATTGCCCATGAAGTGAAGAATCCTTTGACTGCTGTCAGAGGTTTTTTGCAGTTGCTGCAGGAGGAACACAATCAAGAGTATTTAAAAATCGCTCAATCGGAATTGAACAATGCACTGATGACCATCGAAAACTTGTTGCAGGTTTCCAAGCCCGATTTGGACAATGAGCCGTTTCAATTGATAAAGATTGCCGTGGAATTGGAATCGTTGATCTCCCTTTTTCAGGATCAAATGTACCGGGTATCGATCGAGAAGAGATTGCTGGATGGCGACGTCACCATCTACGGCAAGCGGAATCAAATCAAAAAGGCGCTGTTCAATTTGCTGAAAAACGCCTTTGAAGCCATTCCCGGGCAAGGCACCGTCAAAGTGGAACATTACGTAGAGCAAGACTACGTCGTGATCATCATCGAGGACACAGGGGTTGGCATTTCCCAGCAAAAGCTCAGCATGCTTGGAACGCCGTTCTTTACCACAAAGGTGGACGGAACCGGGATGGGGCTCACCCAGGTTTACTCTGTCGTGCATGAGCATAAAGGGTTTATCGAAGTACATAGTTCGGAAAATCGCGGTACTGCCTTCATTATAAAACTGCCAAAAGAGTCGAATCGGGAATACGCTGGGGTGACTAACTTGAATGTGGAATACGAGGATGACCAAGACCTGCAAAGCTTTTTTTCGAAAAACCGAAAGCTGTTCGAGAAGCGTCTCCTGAGCGAGGCTGTCACAGTCAAGGACAAAATCGACGAAATTTTGCAAATAGGGAACATCGACTTAGTCGCAAACGCCTATCGGCTCGTTCTGTACGTCGTCGAGGGGCGAGAGCTTGAGATGATTTCCTTTGCGAAACAGGAAGGAGTCGCGTGGGCAAAATATTCCTTGACCCTTGCTTTCAAATTGGAATGGGTCCAGACGGTGCGAAGGGTGCTTTGGGACTTTTTGTACAATTACGACCGGCTGAAAGAGACCGAAGCCGTTCGTGAACATTTTTTCATGCAGGAAAAACGGATTAATAATCTCATTGATCAATTCCTCAATCATTTCTTCGTGAGCTATTCCGAATACAAGGACAAATTGATCCAGGCGCAGAAGGAAATCGTCGATGGGCTGTCGGTTCCCATCATCCCATTGAACCGAACCACGTGCATCCTTCCATTGATTGGTCATATCGACGACCACCGGGTACATATATTGGAGGAAAAAGTCCTCCATTATATCGGGACATCGAGGATCGAGAGCCTGATTATCGACTTATCCGGAGTCGTTGAGATGGAGAGCGATGTGATCACCCAGCTGCTGCATTTGATCGATGGCATGAGCCTGATGGGATGCAAAACGGTGGTGACTGGCATGCGCGCAGAAGTGGTAAAAACCATCATTCGAAACGGAATTGCTTTTGACAATAAAGTGACCGTAAAAGGAACGCTGGAACAAGCATTGGGGGATTATCTCCATACATAGCGGTGTTCGAATGCAGCAGCAACATCCCTCAAGGGAAACTTCGCCTGCCCATTTTAAAGGCAGGTGTCGGTTAGCAAAAAGCAGCAGGAGTTCAGGACTTGTCTATAGTCCAGAGCTTCCGCTGCTTTTTCGTTTGGTCAGTTTCATGAACTTGGAAATGTTGACAGAATCTTCGCGTGTTTCCGCAGATTTTTTCGACGGGGCCATCAACCATCTAGCAAAATGGGGCTGCTTGCCTCTTTTCCATTCGACGAAAAAACGGCTGGATCATCAGTCGTGATGCCTATTTAACCCCTGCGAGTTCCTTCGCAGACTGGATATAGCGGGTCAACGTATCCATAAACGCCCGGGCGGCAAACCCCAAGTATTTATCGGAGCGATAGACCATACAGATATCCTGACTGGGGGTAGGATTCTTTAGCGAAACGACCGCAATCGCCTTGTTGCCCAAAGATTCCAAAAGAAGCCGCGGCAGGATACATGCGCCGATCCCTTGCTCCACAAGAGAAAGCAGGGAGGATAAGGTAGTGGTTTCGATATGGGGCTGCAAGCGAAAGCCTTCCTGCAGGCAGTATTGGCTAATCAGCTGCCTGATTTGGTGGTCGGGGGGAAACATGACCATTTTCAAGTCCCGAAGCCGTTCGAAGGCGACCTCCCTTTCCCTCGCAAGCGGATGATCCAAACGGACAGCCAAGGAGAATTCCTCGTGAAACAACGGCACAACCGTCATGCGCTCGTCTGGCGGAGGTGTCGTCGTGACGCCGATATCGATGGAGCCGGCTGCCACCTGATCGAGGATTTTGGTCGATTCGATAACGGACAAGGACAATTTGGGGTAAGTCTGGTGAAATTGCACGAGCAACGAATTGAACAGCAGGTCCGCATCCCCTGGCAGGACACCGATCGTAAGCGTGCCGCCCTGTATGTTTTTCATCTCGGCGATCGCATCACGCGCGTACGTGATGTGGGAAAAGACTTGGCGGCTTTGCTCGAGCATGACTTTTCCGGCATCTGTCAAGGCGATTCGTTTTCCCAACCGATCAAATAGGGGAACGCCCAGCTCATTCTCCAGGAGCTTGATCTGTTGGCTGAGATTGGACTGGGTGGTACATAGCTTTTCGGAGGCTCTTGAGAAGTGCATTTCTTCGCAAACGGCCATAAAGTACTCGAGCTGTCGAAGCTCCATGGATCCACTCTCCCGGTAAGAGATCATCACTGCTACTAATGATTATAATCGGAAACACGCGATTGTTGGATGTTTTTGTAAGGCGTACACTTGGTTTGACGGTAAGCACCGCACAGTCAATCAAGGAAATCGGAGGAGATCCATTATGTCGAAAAGCATGATTCATACTGCCATTTCTGTTCGCCAGCTTGCTCTGCATCAGATTCAATCGATTCCCGAGGAATTTTTTGATAAGCAGCCTCCGCAGTTTTCCAATACGATCAGATGGAATGTCGGACACATCGCGTTTTGTCTCGATTACTTTCTATCGCTAGGACTCCCTTACACCTCCAGCCTGCCGGAGAGCTACGCGGCCTTTTTCAATGCCGGGACGAAGCCGGCCGATTGGACAATGGGACCTCCAAGCAAGGAGGAGCTGGTCCAAGCTTTGTCGGCCCAGCTGGCGAGTTTATCCGAGATCTCCTCCGACTTGCTTGGGAAAAATCTGGAAACCCCCTTTGAAATGGGACCGCTGCGCTTCGAAACGGTGGGTGAGGTATTCAACTTCGCATTCATCCATGAAACGATGCACGTCGCGACCATATCCTGCATGTTGAAAGTGCTGCAGCACGAACCAGATGGGGAGCGGTGAAGTCATTCGCTATTTGTCCCGCTACGGTTCGGATCGTGTTTCCCGGCTTGCCATCCTGTCCGGCACTGCGCCGTTTTTGCAAAAGACGGAGGACAATCCGGAAGGGATCGAACCGAGCATGTACGATCAAATGGTCGAGAGGCGGACCCAAGATCGTCCGAAATGGTTCGCCGACAACGCCCCCCCATTTTTCGGTGCAGGCTTGCCAGGGATTTCCACATCGCCGGAACGGATGCAATGGGGCGTGCAAATGTGCCTGCAATGTTCGGCAAAAGCTACGATCGACTGTTGCGAAGCCGTTTACCAAACGGATTTTCGAGCAGAGATGACGGACATAAAACTGCCGACCTTGATCATCCACGGAGATGCCGACCAGTCGGCGCCCGTCCACCTATGCGGCAGAAAATCGTCGCAGCTCATCCTAGACAGTCGGTACATCGAGTATGAAAATGGACCGCACGGATTATTCATTACGCATGCAGACCGCCTGAATGCCGACCTGTTGCATTTCATTTGCGGTTCGTCTCGCATGGCAGCGCCAGCCTCTCGTTAGGCTGGCTTTTTCATGGCCAGAAAGTGCCTTCGCCGCACCCCAGATTTCAATTTCCAGCAGAAAGCGGCGATGGTAAAATCGAAAGGGAAATGGAAGTTCGTGAAGCGAAAATGGACCACTACTTACCGCACGGAGCGTGATGAAGATGACAAAGATGAGACGGCTGCCTCTGTTCGCATGGATCTTCCTTCCGATCACATTGATGGTTTCCTTCGTTTCCCCTGCATCAGGCGCCAGCCCAGTCCCTGTTCTCGAATACCACTCCATCCAGGACAACCAAAAGGACCCGTATTGTGTGGCCCCAGCCAAATTTGAAGAAGAGCTCAGATCGATCCTGCGCATGGGATACCATCCGATTACCGCTACGGAGCTCTTGCAGATGTGGACCAAGCATCAAGCCGCCGTGCCCAAGCCTATTTTGTTGACGTTCGATGACGGCTATGAGGACAACTATACTCACTTGTATCCAATCCTGAAGAAATATCACGTCAAAGCAACGATTTTCCTGGCTACATCCTTCATCGGCCGCCCGAACTTTTTGACGTGGGATGAAATCAAGCAAATGCAGCAAAGCGGAATCGTCGATTTCGAATCGCATACCGTTCACCATCCGAATTTGCTGAAGGAGAAGACAGATGAAGTCAAGGCTGAATTTGAGCAATCCAGGAAGGTCCTGGAGGCGCACCTGCACAAACCGGTTCGCGTATTGGCGTATCCTTTCGGGAATCACAAAACATACATGTACCCCATGCTGAAAAAGGCAGGCTATCAGATGGCTTTCGATTCGGATCCAGGGTTGGCCAGCGAAAAGCAAGGGATGTTCGCATTGCATCGGATTGAAACGACAACGGATCGCTTTTTCCCCATTGGATAAAAGCCGCTGTGTGCTCGAAAGTTTCAGGTACGATTCCCCCATATATGTCAGAATGAATAGAGGGGAGTCACATAGCTGGATTGTTCCCTGGTCATCCTACCATCAGGAGGGATGATGATGGATCACGATTTGCAATTGATGAAGGAATTGACAGAGACGGCGGGACCCCCGGGATTCGAGATGAGGGTGCATCGGTTCATGAAGGAGCGCCTCTCTCAAATCACCCCCAACACGCAAGAGGACAATTTAGGGAGCATCGTAGGACAGCATGGAGATAGCGGCCCGAAGATTTTGATGGCAGCTCACTTGGACGAAGTAGCTTTCATGGTCACCCACATCACGAAGGACGGGTTTCTCCGCATCCAGGCGCTTGGGGGCTGGTGGGGGCATGTCATGCTGGCTCAACGGGTGAAGGTTTTGACTCGAAAGGGAGATCTTACGGGCGTCATTGGATCGAAGGCCCCTCATGTCCTTTCCATCGAGGAAAGAAAAAACGTCCTGGACATCAGCAATATGTTTGTGGACATTGGAGCGACAAGCAAGGAAGAAGCGGAGAGCTTTGGTGTCGTGGTCGGCGATCCGATTGTTCCGATTTGTCCTTTTGAAGTATTGCCCAACCCCAAAATGCTTATGGCCAAAGCGTGGGACAATCGAGCCGGATGCTACGTCACCCTGAAAGTGCTGGAGCAAATTCAAAATGAATCGCATCCCAATACCGTCTTCTGTGGAGCTACCGTCCAGGAAGAGGTCGGGCTTCGCGGCGCTGTCACCTTGTCTCATCAGATTTCACCGGACATTGCGTTTGCATTGGATGTCGGCGTGGCGGGCGACACCCCGGGAATGAGCCAAAAAGAGGGGCATTCCAGATTGGGCGGAGGACCTCTGCTCGGTTTTTACGACAGCAGCATGATTCCGCATTTGAACCTGCGTGATTTCGTCATCGATACGGCGAAAGAACATCACATTCCGTATCAGACGGACATCATGCCAGGGGGCGGCACGGACGCGGGCAAGTTCCATATGACTCACAATGGCGTGCCCTCCATGGTCATCAGTGTGCCTGCCCGTTACATTCATAGCCATGTCTCCATCGTGAGTCGCGATGATTTGGATCTGGCTGTGAAGCTGTTGGTAGCGTTGATCAAGAAGCTCGACGAAAAAACCGTCAAGGAAATCAAGGGAATGGACAGACGGATTTAATAAAGAGGAGCCTACTGCATGATTGATGGCAAGGGGCTCCTTTTTTGTGGAAAACAGGCCCCGATCGTACCCAGAATAGCCCACTATGTGCAGGAGAGACTAGTACTGTTCATGCAACCCTACTGGAGGTGGTTTTTCTATGAATAAACTCACCCTTGCCGCACATGAATCGATGGAGCTCCATGAAGCCCTCAATTTCAAAACGCTTTGCCTGGCCAAATCCAAGCTGATGCAAGGGCTCGTTTTCGATCAGGAATTGAAGGCACTGATGCAGAAGGACGTCGAGCAATCCATTCAAGCGATAGCCGAGCTTCAGGCCGTCTACAAAAAGGCCCCGTTCGAAGCGCCTGTCCCTCAAAATCGTCCGACTCCCATTCTGAGTTGAAGGAGTGCTTCCCGTGAACGACTATCAAGATCCGAGCAATTCGCTTCACATGCCGGAAATGGCGGATATGACGTTCGCCATGGACTTTCTCATTCGTGCCAAAGAAGGCGTCCGCAATACTGCCATTGCCCTGACGGAAACGGTAACCCCGGAAGCGAGAGCGGTCCTGCGAAAGCAGCTTCACCAAGGAATCGCCCTTCATCAAGAAATTGCGGAGCTGATGATCCGAAAAAAATGGTTCCACCCATACGAACTGAATGAACAGTACCAACTAGACCAGCTGTCGGCTATGAATACTGTCCAGATAGGGCAAATGATGCTTTTCCCAGAGGATACCTCTCGCAAAGGCATGTTTGATCGGACGCCGGACGAGGCGTAAAGGGGGAGGAACGAGAGATGAAAGCCGTGACGTACCAAGGGATTAAGAACATCGCGGTCAAAGAAGTCCCGGATCCGAAGATCGAAAAGCCGGACGACATGATTGTCAGGCTCACGAGCACCGCAATTTGCGGGTCGGATTTGCATTTGCTGCATGGAATGATCCCCAATCTGCATGAAGACTATATTATTGGACATGAGCCGATGGGCATCGTGGAAGAAGTGGGTCCCGGCGTGACCAAGCTGAAAAAGGGCGACCGTGTCGTCATTCCATTCAATATCGCCTGCGGAGAGTGCTTTTATTGTAAAAACCATTTAGAGAGCCAATGCGACAATTCCAACCAGAACGGAGACATGGGCGCGTTTTTCGGCTATACAGGCACGACAGGCGGTTATCCCGGAGGTCAAGCGGAGTATTTGCGGGTGCCCTTTGCCAACTTCACCCATTTTAAGGTGCCGGACGACTGTGAAGTAGAGGACGAAAAGCTGTGCCTGATTGCAGATGCCATGACAACGGCTTTTTGGAGCGTGGATCATGCTGGCGTCAAAAACGGCGATACGGTGATTGTCCTGGGCTGCGGGCCGGTTGGCCTTCTCGCCCAAAAGTTTTGCTGGCTGAAGGGCGCAAAGCGTGTGATTGCGGTCGACTACGTCGATTACCGCTTGCAGCACGCGAAGCGAACGAACCACGTGGAAATCGTCAATTTTGAACAAGAGCAAAATATCGGGAACTACTTGAAAGAAATGACGCAAGGGGGCGCGGACGTCGTCATCGACGCCGTGGGCATGGATGGAAAAATGTCCGATCTGGAGTTCCTCGCGAGCGGCCTGAAACTGCAGGGAGGCGCATTGGGGGCCGTGATCATCGCTTCACAAGCCGTGCGCAAGGGAGGAACCATCCAGATTACCGGCGTTTATGGCGGGCGATACAACGGGTTTCCGCTCGGTGACATTATGCAGCGCAATATTACCATTCGCTCCGGACAAGCCCCGGTGATCCACTACATGCCGTACATGTATGAGCTCATCACGACGGGCAAGGTGGATCCGGGGGACATCATCACCCACGTGATTCCATTGAGCGAAGCAAAACGCGGCTATGAGGTTTTCGACACGAAAACGGACAATTGCATCAAGGTCATTCTGAAACCGTAAACCGATGAGAAGGGGGGGAGCACCGCGATGGCCTACGGATTGCACGAGCAGCTGGAGGTGCACGAGATTGCCGCATTCAAGACCCTTTGCATGACCAAGTCCAAGACGATGCAAGCTTTGGTATCGGATGAAGCGCTCCGACAAATTCTCGCGGACGATGTGGCAGTGTCTACACGTCAGCTTCAGGAGCTGGACACGATTTTGTCAAAAGCGACTACATAGGAGGAAGTAGCGATGACTGGCATTCTTCAAAGTTTGGCCGGTATGGGTGGTCTGACAGATCAGGTAGTGGCCATGGACTTGCTGATCTCGGCAAAGTCTGGCGTGAGGAATTATGCAATGGCGATCACCGAGACCGGCTCGCCGGAGATCAAAGCCACACTGGCGAAGCATTTGGACGAGGCAATTGACCTTCACGAAAAAATCAGCACGTATATGATCGAGCGGGGCTGGTATCACCCCTGGAATGTGGACGAGCAGATCAAGCTGGACCAGCAAAATATTCAAACCGCATTGAATTTGCCATGAAGCACCTCACGGGGTGCTTTTTTCTTTTGGGAGTTCTCCCGATTCATATGGAGTTCACATTGGCATAGTAAGTTGATTTCGGGAAACAAAAGTGTGAGAAATTGGGAGGAGAATCCAATGAAAAAAGTCATATTGCGTATCGTTCTTTATTTGGCCATGGTAGTTCTCGTCGTAGGCGGAAGTGGAGTCCTCGGCTATATCGCCGAGCAAAAAGCGTATTGGTACGCCTTTCGTCAGGAGCCAGTCCCTTTGGGGTTGCAGCCGATTTCGATCCCGAAATACGATCCGAAGAAGCCGACAGCGGCGGTTCTGTTGGGAAGCGCATCGACTGAAGTTTTCGATTTTATGGTGCCGTACGAAATGCTCGCCATGACAGAAGCTTACAACGTGTACGCTGTAGCTCCCACCAAGAGTGTGACGCCGCTCACTGGCGGACTCGACCTGATGCCGCATTATACGTTTGACGAAATGGATCAACTGTTGGGCAAGAGTCCGGATCTGATCGTCCTTCCCTACATGCCGCTCGGTGATCCGGAAAAATATCAGCCGGTGCGACAGTGGATTCAAAAGCACTCCCACACCTATATCCTGAGCATCTGCGGGGGTGCGATCAATCTGGCTGATTCAGGCTTGCTGAAGGGCAAATCATCCACGGTCCATTGGCAGTACTTCGATCAGACCAAACGCTTTTTCCCGGAGACGAATTGGATCCGAGATCAGCGGTATGTAATCGGTGCCGAGAAGATGGTTTCTTCGGCTGGTCTGACATCCGGGATAGATGCCACCCTCTATGTCATCTCCAAGCAACTGGGGGAGGATAAGGCCAAACAAATCGCTGAGACATTGAAATACCCGTCCTACCACTTTGTTCAACACCCGCAAGTCGATCCCTATTCCATTGATGGGAACGAAATCGTTTATTTGCTGAATCAAGCCTTCCAATGGAACAAGAAAAACATAGGTGTCCTCCTCTATGACGGCATGGATGACGGGGAGCTGTCTACAATCTATGATACGTATGCCGCGTCTGGTACATCGAGGGTGATCTCGCTCGCTGAAACGGTTCAACCCATCGTGACCAAGCATCATCTGAATTTGATTCCCAAATACGCAATGAAAGAAGCACCGGACCTGGATCGACTGATCGTCCCGGGCAAAGAGGCGGAGGCATTGGCGGCGGGGGCTGTGAAACAATGGAGGGAAAAAGCAGGGGCAACGAAGCCGGAATTTTTGCATCAAGGCTCGGCTGACCGATTCATGTTCGATGCTCCCCTTGAGGATTTGGCTAGGCAAGAGGATCAACTGACAGCCAAGTATGGGACCAAACGGCTTGAATATCGAGCGAATTCCTTGCGTTTCGAGGGGATGCCATTCTCTGTGGAATCGTTCGGTGTACCTCTACTGCTTGCTATTTCTGCGCTCGCAGCAGCCTTCCTGATTGAACGACGGTTTATCGGGAAGGATGGCAGGCAGATGGCAAGCCAGAAGTAACCCCGGCGACGTTTACCTTCCTTCTTCCCTCATGAGCTTCACCGTGGTTCAAAGGAAGGGCGTCAACCTTGATGCTGCCTGAGGGCGAAAAGCCCCTGGAGAGTGCGATCGACTCACTGCCCATTCGGAAGGAAACACGCTATCCATCGTTGAATGCGTGTTTCCCTGTACAAAGGGCCAAATACTGGGGGAGGCTGATTACAGATACGAGCCCCCGCTGGCATCAATACACTGGCCGGTGATCCAGCTCCCGTCCGGCGAGGCGAGAAATGCGGCAATGCTCGCGATGTCTTCTGGCTGTCCCCATCGGCCAAAAACGGAGAAATTCGCACCGAACTGCCGCATATTCGGATCTTGGAGCATCCCCGCATTCATGTCGGTTTCCACAAATCCCGGGCAAATTGCGTTGACTGTGATTCCGCGCTGTCCAAGCTGCTTGGCCAGCGTGAGTGTCAAACTATTGATCGCCCCCTTGGACATGCTGTAGGCGAGAATATCCGGAATCGCAATCCGGGTAGTTGCGGATGACGTGTTGATGATGCGCCCTCCATTCCTGAGCCGCGGCAATGCATGCTGGATCAGGAAGAACGGCGTTTTCGCGTTGACGGCCATCACTTGATCGTAAGCCGCCTCCGTCGTTTCCTCGATGGAGGACATCAGGGCTGCCCCCGCGTTGTTCACGAGGATATCCAACCGGTTTTCTCCCGTGCGCGCTTGCAATTCGGCATCAAGCGCCTCGTACAACGCCCCGATGCTTCCTTCGACGCGAAAATCAGCCCCCAATGCGAAAGCCGATCCGCCTTCCAGTTCGATGCGGCGAACCGTTTCGTCTGCAGCATCCCGATTGCTGCCGTAATGGACGGCGACCATCGCGCCTTCCTGCGCCATCCGCAACGCGATAGCGCGCCCCATTCCACGACTGGCTCCCGTGACCAATGCGATTTTCCCTTGCAACATACTCATGGATTCAGCTCCTCACAATCCGTTCTAGACGACTGCACAGCCTTCATGTGCATTTGAGTCGTCCTGTAGATGGTTATATCATGGAGTCTGTTTTGAAATGTTGCTGCCATATTGCAAGGGGAGAAGCGGGAAATGCCATTCAAACATGAAAAGCAGTCCCTTTGCGGTACCACGACGCATGGGGACTGCTTGTTTTTGGGCTTTACGAAGCGGATGTAGATTCCCCGCCAGTCGGTGCGGCTTTCCGATTCAGGACACCGCCCAGCAGGAACGTCCCGAGCGAAACTGCCAGGCACGCCGCAGCGAAGTAGCCGATCGACGAATAGCCTCCGGCGTAGGCATACAGCACCCCGGCCAACCATGCGCCCAGCGTATTTGCGCCGTTCATCGTCGAGTTGGCGAGACTGGAGATCGTTCCGCGAATGGAGGCGTTCATTGAAGTGAGCGCCCCCATGACGATCGGGAAGATCACCCCAAGTATGCCGAAAACAACCAGAAATACGATCGTCACGAAAGAGAGGTTCGGCAATTGTGGCAACACCGTGTACAGAACCACGAGTGACGACATTCCTGCCGCTACTGCTTTGATATCTCCCAGCCATTTTGTTGCATAGGGGCTGACCATGCTTCCGAGCAGCGTGCCAAATCCGAGGAACATCATGACGGTACCCACCTCCCCGATAGGCATTTCGAAGCGGTCGGACATCCACTTGCCTGCGAAGGCGAACGCTGTTCCGCTACCCAGGTGAAGGAGCAGGTAGGCAAGAAAGCCGCTCCGAGCCCTTCCGCTTGTCAGCAGCGGGACGTATCGTCCGAGAATCGATCGAAGGCCCCCCTTGCTCATGCCGGGTTTCATGTCGGGAAGCAGGAAAAAGGCCAGCGCGACCAACAGCAAAGAAGCGGAGCCAATCGCCCAGAAGGGGACAGACCAGTGTGCAGCCGCGAGCCAGCTTCCGATCGGAACACCTAGCGCTTGGGAGGCAGCGAGCCCCCCGAATGCAATACCCATCGTCTTTGACACGCTGGATGCCGGCATGACAACCGGAATGGAGGCCCACACCTGGGGTGCAGTAAACGCTGCGCTGACCCCGGCCAGGAAGCGAAACAGGCACATCGTCCAAAAGCTGTCCGCAAATCCGCATAAAATCGTCGACACAGAGAATCCAAGCAAGCCGCCGAGCAAAACCGTTCTCCGGTTCCAGCCATCGGACAGGGGGCCAGCGATCAAGGCGAATACGGCCGAACCGAGCGTGTAGGCGCCAATCATCCACCCGGCGTTACCCGTCGATACGCCGAATTCCGTCTGCAGAACCGGCAGCAAGGGAGAAATCAGGAACGTATCTGTGCCAATCATGAACATGATGAGGAAAAAGAGGGCGATATACTTCCCCATGGTGCATCACTCCTATTCAAATAGTGTTGCTTGCAGGATCTATCGTAAGACATAATGGTGACAGAACCTGTCATTGATTCTCTTTCTGATAAAAAAATAGGAGGGATGGGCATGCCCAAATCCCAAAGGCTAATGGAACTGATGATGGCCGTCAACCGCAAGCGGCGGTTCAAGGTCCAGGAGCTCGCCGACGAGTTCGGTGTCTCCAAGCGTACGATCCTACGGGACTTGCAGGAGCTGAGCGAGCTTGGAGTCCCTCTATACTCGGAAGTAGGGCCAAACGGGGGGTATCAGGTGCTAAGGGAAAGGGTGCTGCCTCCCATCGCATTCACGGAGGAGGAGGCCGTGGCGATGTTCTTTGCTGTTCACGCCTTGCGTCATTACTCGTCGCTGCCATTCGAGGCCGAATCCGTTTCGGCATTGAAAAAGTTTTACCTGCATATGCCCGGCGACGTGCGCGATCGCATCGACAGCATGAAGAATCGGGTCGACTTCGTCACACCGACAAGGCGGGGAGACGCCCCATGCTTGTCCGTGATTCTCGACGCGGCTGTACATCAGAAGGTGCTCCTCATCGAATACGAGTCAAAGGAGGAGGGGGAGAGCTGTCGGCGGATTCAACCCGTCTGTATTTATGCAAACAACGGCTTGTGGTATTGTACAGCTTACTGTTTTCTGCGCGAGGGCTTCCGTGTGTTCCGGTGCGACCGGATACGGGAAGCGATCGATGACCCGGGCACAGTGCCGCTAAACCTCGGCGACATTCGCCAAAGCCGTCGGGATGCCGCAGAGCCATCGGATCCCATCCGCCTTCGAGCTCAGCTGAGCCGAGCCGGTGTCCAGCGCTGCGAAGCCGAGCTGTGGCTAGCCCCCATGCTGCAGGTCCGCGACGATGGGAGCGGAACGATTGATCGCGATGTGTCGCGAGGGGACATCCCTTTTTACACGGAGTTTTTCATCGGACTGGGAAATGAAGCTGTCTTGGAGGGACCAAAGGAATTGAAAGAGGCGATTCGGCAGAGGCTTGCCGAGATGCTGGCACGATACCAGTGAATGGACTTCCGATGAGAATGGGAGGGGAGGTAAGAAAAAAGCCTTCACCTAAAGGTGAAGGCAAACATCAGTCAGCAGGGCTATTATTTTCTGCAGCACGCTCTCCTGGGGCGGAGAACATTTGATTTTGTTCTCTTTCCATTGCAGCAGATTCATCCGGTGAAGTGTTTTGGATTGCTTCCGATGCTTGATTAACAGTCATTGCTGCAGGTGTT
Organism: Brevibacillus brevis; assembly: GCF_031583145.1. Lineage (NCBI taxonomy): Bacteria > Bacillati > Bacillota > Bacilli > Caryophanales > Paenibacillaceae > Brevibacillus > Brevibacillus brevis. The sequence continues at coordinate 3,055,908 of NZ_CP134050.1, forward strand.
TCATGTTCATCGCGATTTGCCATAGTTAGGTCACCTCCTCATCAATCATAATTTGCGCAAGTGTTGGGAGGATTATCCAAAATGTAAGGTGCATTTGATCACCGAGAGTTGGATCGTTTTCGTTCCTAGTATCGCTATCAGTAGCGAGGAGAAGGAAAACGGAAGCTTTCAATGGAAACCGGATAAAATGGTAGCTGGAACGCAACAATAATGGAAAATGCGTAGCAAAGGGATGAATCCATTTGCCTTACTGGCTGCAGGCTATCATCTTGTTTTTGGCGGCAAACGTGTTGTTTCGAATCAGTGGAAAACAGTCGATTTCATCCATGAGAGTGGATGAGGTGGTCATTATGATTGGGCTTGCCTCCGTTTTGGTTGAGCCCCTCAAATCAAAAAATTTGTGGATGTGTATTTATACTGGAGCCATTCTGATTTTTCTCATGTTGGGCATGACGTATTTGGAAATTTTTTTTCCCAGGTTGAAACGGTGGGTGATGGGAGATCCGATCGTTCTGATCAAGAATGGAGAAATGAATCTCCAGAATTTAAAACGAGCTCGAATGACTGTGGACGAGCTTAAAATGCGGGTACGTGTTGAAAAGATTGCGGATATATCCCAGATACGGTTTGCCACGCTTGAAGCAAGCGGTAGACTCGGAATTGACTTGGACCCTGAATACGCGGTTGCCACCAAGAAAGATATTGAAGATCTAAAGCAAGCGATTCAACTAATCGGTAGTCGATTAAACACTTCTGTACAGTATACGATCCCCCCAACCCATCCCGAAAAGAATCTCTTTATCCAGGCCGATCAAGTGCAGGAACAGGATCCGCTGCAATAAATGCTTTCAGAGAACGGTCACGGGGAAAATACATCCGACAAAACATAAATCAAGCAGCGGGTGTGTACTGCGAAAGGTATTGAGGCGGATAACGCCTTAAAACCAAATCCAATTCATCAAAAAAAATTGATGTAATGCTTGCGTGATCCTGGAAAACGTGCATATAATTAAAATATCAAAAAAAATTGATGAATGAGGTTGTATCCATGAACCATCCCAAACAAAAACTGGAGCAATATGAGAAGAAATTCAAAGCCCTCGCCGATCGGAAGCGCTTAGAAATTATGTATGAGCTTTGCCAGAGAGGAAAAACATGTGTCTGTGATCTTACGGAGGTATTTGATATGCCACAATCGAAGTTGTCCTATCATCTCAAGATTTTGTTGGATGCAAACCTCATTCGTAAGGAAACAAAAGGCACTTGGAGTTACTACGATCTGAATGATGCCGAAGTGAATCACCTTTTATCGGAAGAGCTCTGCTGTATATTCAGGAAAACCGGTAAGGGCAGCTGCTGCTAATTTTTTTAAGCATTTCATTAATTTTTTTTGATGAATACAATTTGGGGAGGAACTTGAAATGAAGTATGCTCATGTAGGGATTCACGTGACAAATCTCGAGAGTTCCATTGTGTTCTATCAGAAGTTATTCGCGGAGAAACCAGTAAAAGTAAAAGCAGATTACGCAAAGTTTTTGCTAGAAACTCCGGGACTCAATTTCACATTAAATCTTCGGGACACCGTCGGCGGAAATCAAGTGAGCCACTTTGGGTTTCAAGTGGAGAGCGCTGAGGAAATCACCATTCACAAGGAGAGGTTAGGAAAGGAAGGCTTCCTGACACGTGATGAGATGGACACAACTTGTTGCTATGCTTTGCAGGACAAATTCTGGGTCACAGATCCGGATGGCAATGAGTGGGAATTCTTTTACACAAAGGCAGATCGTGACGTTCGAAATAATGCCTCCTGCTGCGCAGATTCAAAAGTTGAAGTACGTAGCGCATCTTGCTGCTAAACTCATAAGCCCGGTTTCAATATTTTTGTGGGCCATCCTCTATCAATGGTCCTCTTATGGAAGTTCCAATGGTTCTCACGAAAGCACTTTGATGAAGCCCGTTCAAATTGATGCGCAAAAGAGGAATGACCATGGAAAACAAGAAAACCATCTACTTCTTATGCACAGGAAATTCCTGCCGTAGCCAAATGGCGGAAGCATGGGGAAAGAAATACCTAGGCGATCATTGGAATGTCTTTTCTGCAGGGGTGGAAGCCCACGGCGTTAATCCGAATGCGGTTCGAGCAATGCAAGAAGTAGGAATGGACATATCCAATCAAACATCTGATCTTATGAATCCTGACCTTCTAAGTAAAGCGGACTTGGTCGTGACACTTTGCAGTCATGCAGACGCCAATTGCCCCGTCACCCCTTCTCATGTAAAACGGGTTCATTGGGGATTTACTGATCCAGCCGGAAAAGAGTGGTCCGTGTTTCAACAAGTCCGTGATGAGATCGGTGCACGCATAAAAAGATTTAAGGAAACAGGGGAGTAATTCTTTGCGGAATAAAGGGCTGTCGAGAATACTCTCACAGCCCATCCATGATCTCTTTGTTCGTTCCCCTCGGTTTCATCCAAACGCTTCGCTCGTACCCCCCCGATAGTAATGAATGTGTCCGTCGTCGTAAGTGGTTTGTCCCGAAAACTCATGATAATGATTGCCGTTTGGCAAGGGGATGGGGGGACCGGTCCACCCTCTGTAATGGTGAACATGCCCATCATCGTAGGAGGTCGTGCCCTCGTAATAATGCACATGTCCATAGCCTGTGCCTTCTGGGGGCGATGTTCTTCCCCGCATTCGATGACGGTGCCGTCCTGTTACCGAAGTCTGTGTGTCATAGCCGTGGATGTGGCCAGGGTGCTCGAAATGCCTGACAAATCGCAACGAGTGACTGTGCTTCTCTTTCAACTGGGTGGACTCCTTTGCAGTTGAGATGGAAAACTCGCAGGAAAACGACCGAGCGACACTTTTATTCGTTTACTCGATGTATTTCTATGTGTGCACCCAATGATTGGAATGGATGTTTGCCCACCGTCTTCCATGCAATAAAGCCCATTTCGCACCGCGTCCCCGGCGGCATCACTGATATCATGATCGAGCGCCTCTCCCCTTGCACCAGGCCGGCCGCTTACGACTCCCTTCGCAAATGACATGCCAGCTGCACTTTTAGCACGTCATCTGGCTGACGTAGATCGATCAAAAGCAGTTCTTCAATTTTTCGCAGCCGCTGATAGAGCGTATTCACATGGATGTGGAGCTCGCGTGCAGTTTGTTGGGGGGATTGGCTGCACGCCATATAGGCGAGCAAGGTATGCTCCAGCTCTTGATGCTTTCCGCGGTCCTCCCAGAGTGGGCCGAACACTTCGAGGATGAAGGCATCGATTTCCTCCTTTGACTGATTGAGGATCAACCGGTTTACACCGAGATCCCCGTAGCGTGCCACTCCGAAACGCCCTCGGTTCAACAGGTAGTGCGCTGCCTTCTTGGCCTCATCAAAGCTTTTTCCAATCCGCTCGATGCCTGGGAAGACACTGCCGACGCCAATGGAAAGAGAGGCTTCCCCGCTTTGCTCCCAGTCTTCTACTGCACTGTGCAGCCGCGCCGTCATCTCTTTGAGCTCAGCTGTTGTTTTCGGCTGAGCCAGCATCGTCACGTGATTATGAAAGCCGTATACCAGGATTTGGCAGGCAGAGAATTCCCATTTCCATCTCGTAACCAGCCGATGGAGGTTCGCCTCGAGGACAGACAAGTCATGGCATCGGCTGACGTAGGCAAAGACGACGAGGGTAGGTGTGTGAAGGTGCAGCCCAAGAACCTGGGCGCGATCCTGCAGGTCGGCTCCTCTGCTGTCCAGAAGCCCCAAAAAGAGGTCGTGCGCGCGTTTGTACATAATGGAGCTGAGCGATTGCTTTTTTACCAAATCCAATGTCAGAACCGCACTGCCTTGCTCGATGGTGACGCGCTGGAGTTCCGTTAGCTCCCTGCCGGTCACCGTGAGGAGCAGGCAGCCCAAAAAGGCGCTGCCATTTCCCAACGGGTAGAGAACATACAGCTGATCGTCGTTGCCGACTGTTCGAAGACGGACCGAGACGGGCGTTCTTTTGTGCCCGACCAGCAAGAACAGTTCCTCCCAAGCGAACGGCATCCAGCTGTCCTCCGGATAGTGGCGCTGCTCCAGCCAATCGGCAAACAGGATGGTCGTGGAGGTCATCCGAGCCAACGCGCGAACGATCGTTTCCGTTCCTTTGTTCTGCATAGACAATTGCTTGAGCGATTCATGGATCTCGTTTCGTTTGACGAGGGCGTCATGCTTTGCCCGGGCGTCGGCGTACAGTTTGGCGTTTTGCAGCGCGATGGAGGTCTGGTCTGCAAAGCCTTGCAGGACGGACAGGTCATGATCGGTAAACACCTTGTCCTGATGAAACTGGTGAAGGACGAGGACACCGATCCGCTCGCTTTCGACGGTAATGGGAACGCACATGAGGCCGTTCAGGTCCCCGAGCTCCTTTGCCTCGTTTAAAAAGCGATAGTTTTCTTCCGAGAGGTCCATCATGGCCTCTCTGGTATCCGGATGGGTGCGATAGATTCGCGCTTTGCCGTCTTGATAGACTTTTCCCGCGATCGATTCGCCGATCCGCAGCTTGAAATATTGGAACACCCGATCGTGAAAGCCCACCGTCGCCTTCGGAACGAGCCGATCGATGGCTGAATCGTACAGATGGAGCAGACCGGCATCCGCTGCGGGAATGACAGCCAGCGCATTTCCGATGATGTCACGGACGATGCTGTCAATATCAAGCTTTGACGAGATCGACCGAATGCCTTGCAACAGCTTCGTCCACTCATCTTTTTGAGCGCGTATGGTTTCTTCCGCCAGATAGAGCTGAAAAGACAGCCAGAGGATCTCCATGCTATCAGAGGAGAGGGTACGCGTGTCATCGGGCGCCAGGACGACCGCGGCTTGACCCGCTTGGGGAAAGAAAAAACGAAGCAGGACGCAAGCGCCCAAGTGCTCCCATTGGTACCTTTCGCCATTGGCGGGGCTGGCCTCTCCCGCAGACTCCATGGAGGGCCTGTGAGCGTCTGCAAGATCCTCCTCCTGATACAGGAGTCGAAACCGGCGGTCATGGGGAGCGAGCAGCCATAGGGTGAATGGCTGGTGGGGGAATGCTTGACGGAATCGATCGAGCAGCAGGGCAAGAGCGTCCATGCTGGAACCCCCTTTATAGAGAATCACACACAGAAAGAAAGGGAATTATGTGCGCATCCACATTGTACGAAATGTTTTGAATATATACAATCCTTGTAAAAGCAAGGAAAGGTGGCTGACGAGATGACAAAAACCTATCAGAACTACATCAATGGGGAATGGGTAGCGAGCCATACCGGAAAGGTGTTTCCCAGCACGAATCCGGCCAATATCCATGAGGTTTTGGGCTATTTTCAGCAGTCGGACGGAGAGGATGCCCGTGCGGCGATCGAGTCTGCGGCCAAGGCGTTTCCTCAATGGTCAAAGACGGCTGCACCGGTTCGCGGAGAGTTTTTGTTTGCCCTGATCCGCTTGCTGGAGCAACGAAAAGAGGAGTTGGCCGAGATCATCACGCGCGAGGTGGGGAAAACCTTGCGGGAAGCGCGTGGAGAAGTGAACAAAACCATCGCGTCCATGAAACAGCTGACGGGCGAAGCTACACGACTGACGGGGCAAACGGTGCCATCCTTCGATGAGCGCGTGGTCGGCTATACCGTTCGGGAACCGATTGGCGTGTTTGCCATCATCGCACCATGGAATTTCCCATTGGGGATCGGGCTATGGAAAATCGTACCGGCCATCATCGCCGGCAATACCGTCGTCTTTAAACCGGCGAGCAATACGTCGCTGATCAGTGTCAAGCTGATAGAGCTCCTGATTGAAAGCGGAGTACCCGCCGGCGTCGTCAATATGGTGACCGGTCCGGGTGCCGTCATCGGCGAAGAGCTTGCGAACAATCCAACGATCAAAGGAATCTCGTTTACCGGCTCCTCCGAAGTGGGTCTGGCACTGGGCAAGGCTGTCGGCTCTCGCGGCGGCAAGATTCAGGCGGAGATGGGGGGCAAAAACCCGGCGATCATCCTTGCCGATGCGGATATCGATTTGGCGGTCGATTGCATCGTGACAAGCGGATTCTTCGACAACGGCCAACGCTGCACGGGTACCAGCCGCGTACTGGTTGTTCCGGAAGTGGCTGAACAAGTAAAGGCCAAACTGATCGAGCGTGCGAAAAGCATGAAAGTTGGCGACGGCTTTGACCCCGAAAGCCATAACGGCCCGGTCGTGGACGAGCATCAGTTGAACCTGTATTTGCATTACGTCCAAAAGGGAATCGAAGAAGGGGCGACTCTTGCCTGCGGAGGACAGCGTCTCACGGATGGAAAGCGGGGGAACGGCTATTTTGTCGCACCGACCGTGTTTACCGGGGTGACACAAGAAATGACGATTGCAAACGAGGAGATTTTCGGGCCAGTCATCGCCGTCATCGACGTGGAATCCTTTGAGCATGCCATGGAAATCGCAAATCAAGTGGAATTTGGCTTGTCCTCCACTATTTTCACCAACGATTTGCGCAAAGCGTTCGAATTCGTCAAGGGGATTCAATCGGGTGTGACTCATGTGAATATGCCATCGACGCACTTCGAATCGCAGTATCCGTTTGGCGGCAAAAAAATCTCCGGTTTGGGTCCGAGAGAACAGGGTGAATCTGCGCTCGACTTTTACGTGGAGACGAAAACGGTCTACATTCGGCCATAAGGCTTATCCTGATGGGGAGAAAGGAGGATTCGAGATGAATGCGGTAGGTGTGATTGGAATCGGAGCGATGGGCAAGGGAATGATCGGCAGTTTGCTGCAAAAAGGCTACCGGGTCTTTGCATACGATCCGATTCCCGCTGCCCAGCAATGGGCCAAGGAAAGAGGAGCTGAGGTAGCCGATTCGCCGGCAGCGGTGGGAAGAATGGCAGGAGTCGTCATTACTTCGCTGCCAGGTCCTGCGGTCGTGGAGCAGGTGCTTCTGGGGGCGGACGGACTGTATGCGACTCTAGCATCGGGCAGCTACGTACTGGATGCCAGCACGATTGATCCGGCGACAGCAAGGCGTATGTATCAGTCAGGCCGGGAAAAAGGAATCGCCTATTTTGATTGTCCGGTGAGCGGTGGTCCGGCGGGCGCTGCCGCAGGGACCTTAACCATCATGGTCGGCGGGGACGAATCCAAGCTGCCCGAAATCATTCCGTACTTGCAGGGAATTGGCAAAGAAATCTTTTACCTGGGGGAATCCGGTTCTGGCCAGGTCGCAAAGCTTTGCCATAATTCCGTGGTGGCGGTGATCACCGCTGCGCTGGGAGAAGCGCTCACCGTGGGTGCAAAGGCGGGGGTAGATCCGCATAAATTGGCGGCGGTCATGGACAAAGGCTCCGCCCATAACCGTGTCCTTTCCATTTTCGGCCCGAACATCTTGTACGGAACTTATGAAAAGACGATTTTTTCTCTGGATCATATGCACAAGGACCTTACGCTTTACACCAAGGCGGCTCAAGAACAGCAGGTTCCGGTCTTGGTCGGGGGCACGGTTTCCCAGATGTACGAAGCGGCAAAAGCGCAAGGGAAGGGCGCGTGGGACTCTTCAGCCGTATGTTCGGTTACGGAAGAACTGGCCCACGCCACCATATCCAAATCCTGACTCCATTTGCTCCTCCTCCCGCAATTGCTCCCTACTCAAATGGCCACGTCCATATCCGCGCTGAGTGCAGCGCGGTTTTTTCATGCAGAAAAGCATATTGCGATACCCCAAATGGGCAGAGAGAGGGGGCAAGACGTTTCTGCCTTTTTCACCTGAAAATCGATGGGGGAGTAGCGTTTACCGGTTGACAGCTCCGTTCTCCGCGAAATATTCGACGACGAACTCGCAAAAATTCCGGGCAGCCTGGGACAGATACCGTTTTTTATGCCAGATCATTTGAAAATGACGCTGGCAAACCGGCTCCGTGATCGGAAGCAAGACGAGCTTCGGGTCTGCCTCTTTGCTGACACAGCCAAATAGAGCTACTCCGAGGCCGGCCCGCACCAATTTTAAGATCGAGGCAGGATCGTCTACCCGGCAGGCAAAATTCGGGGTGAAGCCTGCCCGCTGAAAAAACGGATCGTACAGCTTCTGGGTGGGGAAGTCCTCCTTGTATCCGATAAACGGGTCTTCGGCAACGTCAGCCAAGCGAATGCTGCTCTGCCGGGCGAAACGATGGCTGCTGGGGACAGCCACATAAATTTCTTCCTTCAACACGGTCTTCACGTAGACATCCGGATGCTTAAGCGGAAGGTGGCTAAAGCAAACGTCGACTTCTCCCGACTCCATGAGGCTGGCCATTTCCTCCGAGTTGGCCTGCGTGATCTGAAAGTGGACGGAGGGATGAAGCGCCAAAAACTTGCCGAGGGGTTCCGCCAAAATATCCAGAGTCGAGACCGCCAGATGAACACTGCCTTGCTCCAGTCCGGCGAGCTCGGAAACCACTCTTTGCCCTTCCTCCAGCAGATTGAGGGCTTTTTCCACCCGCTCCAGGTACGCCTTTCCAAACGTATTGAGCCGAATTCTCCCGCGTTCCCGGTCAAAGAGGGGGACACCGATATCTTCCTCCAGACGCGCAATGGTCTTGCTAAGGGCCGGCTGAGCAATCCGCAGCTCTTGAGCGGCTTTTGTCATGTGCTGCCACTTCGCAACCGTCCGGAAATAATGCAGCTGCAACAATTCCATGGATCCTCCACTCCATATACTCAAGTATATAGACTACATATAAGAATATATATTTTCGTTTATTCAGAAAGAATTATAAACTACAACTTGCAAGGTATACAATCACCTTCCCGGGAAGCAATCTGATGAATTTGTGAGGTGCTTGGACTTATGCAAGACATATCCCAGCCGTATGCTGGCGACAAGCTGGTTCGTATTCTCGCGTTTACGCTGATCATCACGGTGATGAGTGCCACGATGTTCAATATCGTGCTGCCGGAAATCAGAAACGATTTTCATTTGACGTTTAGCCAGGTCAGCTGGGTGACATCCGCTTATTTGCTGATCTATGCGGTAGGAACTGTGATTTACGGGAAGCTGGCCGACACCTGGAAGCTCAAAAATTTGCTTACCTTCGGGCTCACGTTGTTTGCACTTGGCTCCTTGATTGGTTTTTTCTCTCACCAATTCGGAACTGTGCTCATCGGCCGTATCGTGCAAGCGATTGGAGCGGCAGTCGTCCCTGCCACGTCGACACTGATTCCGATCCGCTACTATCCTCCGGAAAAACGGGGGAAAGCCCTGGGCATCGCGATGACGGGAATGGCGATCGGGAGTGCATTGGGTCCCGTGGTTTCCGCCGTTCTCGTCAGTCTGCTCGACTGGAGATGGCTGTTTTGCATCCCGGTCTTGACGCTCGCCGCCATCCCATTTTATCGGAAATATTTGGATGATGCGATTCCGACGTCAGCCAAAATGGACTGGCTGGGCGGGTGCCTGATTGCCGCAACGGTTGCCTTGCTGCTTCTGTCTATCACCAATCAGAGTATGCTGCTGGCACTTGGTTTCGCCCTTTCATTCGGCTTGTTCCAGATCCGCATTCGCACCGCGGCAGAGCCGTTCATCCGGGCAGAGCTGTTTCGCAGCAAGCGCTTTTCGCTCTGTCTCGCGATTGCCTTTCTGATGACGGGCACAGGCTACTCCCTTCAGTTTGTAAGCCCCCATCTGCTTGCGAATGTCCATCATTTGGCTCCGGGGCTGATCGGCTTTATCATGGTCCCGGCAGCCATCGTGACGGCGTTCTTGGGTAAAAAAGGCGGGAGTCTGGCCGATCAGAAGGGGAATTCGTATTTGTTTTACGTGGCTTCCGCTCTGCTTTTGGCGTGCTTTGTCCTCTTGTCTTCTTTTGCAGGGACGTCTCCCGTCTCCATCGCGGTCTTCCTCATCCTGGGCAATGTCGGTGTATCGTTCATGATGATCGCATTGTCGAACGCGATCTCGCAGACACTTCCAAAAGAACATGCCGGAGTCGGGATGGGACTTATGTCGATGCTGAATTTCATTGCCGGAGCGCTCTCGGCGACGCTGTACAGCAAGGCGATAGACAGCGGTTCGGATCAGAGCTGGAATCTTTTCGAGCATCATCCGGAGGGGTACGTCTACAGCAATATCTACTTGCTGCTTGCGATTCTGATCCTCTTCCTGGCCTGCGTCTATTACGTCCAGTTCAATCGTGTGAAACCAAAAAAGAGAGTGTTGGGAAAAGGAGGGGGAGCATCATAGCAGTAAGAGGCAGTCGCTGCCCATCAAGGACGGAGAAAACGGGCATGGACAGGGCAAGCTCGTGCTCGTCCTGGAGTAAAAATTGATCGATCCAATCATCTTTTTCGGTATGTGGCATTGACAAGGCCCTGCAAAGCGAATAAAATTTCAAACAACAAGAGCAATCAAACGCGACGAACGGGAACAGTAAGTGGTCGGAGCTGTCAAGAGAGCTGCGGGTCGGTGCGACGCAGTCAGTGAAGCCAGTGAAGCTCGCCCGGGAGCGGCAGGACTGAAGACGATGTAGCGCTGCATCGAAACAGTAGGTTCTGACGGTTAACCCCCGTGATCAGGTGGCGCGGATCAACCCGATTCCGTGCATGAGGTGGACGTAGGCGTACAGCCGAAGTCAACGAGAGTGGTACCGCGATAGACCAGGTCTGTCGTCTCTTCGATGGAGACGGCAGGCCTTTTTTCATGAAAAATTACATACAGCAAACGCGACGAACGGGAGCTAGTAAAGCGAATTTCACGTCCAGAGAGCTGCGGGGTGGTGCGACGCAGTCGGGAAATGCTTGAATCTCACCCGGGAGCGGCCAGGTTGAACGCCAGCACGGCTGGCAGCTAGACCTGGACGGAGTACCCCACGTCATCGGGGCAACGAGGTGGATTCCTTTCAGAAAAGGGATCAATGAGAGTGGTACCGCGGCAGCTGACAGGCCTGTCGTCTCTTGCAAAGGAGACGGCGGGCTTTTTGTATTCCCCCAAAAAACAAACGACCATCCCTAGGAGGAGAGATTACCATGACAAAACGAATCCATATTTTCGATACGACACTGCGAGACGGCGAACAGGCGCCAGGAGCTTCCCTGCATCCGGAACAAAAGATCGTGATCGCGAAACAGCTGGCACAGCTCGGAGTCGATGTCATTGAACCCGGCTTCCCGATCTCCAGTCCCGGTGACTTCATGGCTGTGCAGCGCATTTCCCAGGAAGTGCACGGCGTAGAAATTTGCGGGTTTGCCCGTGCCGTGAAGGAAGACATCGACGCTGCCGTGCGTGCGACCCAGGATGCGGAGCGACGCAGATTGCACATGTTCCTGTCGTCCTCGAACATCCATCTCGATTTTCAGCTGCGCAAGTCACGGGAGCAGGTCATCCAGATCGCTCGTGCCATGATCGCCTATGGCAAACAGTTCGTGGACCGGATCGAATTTTCTCCGATGGATGCGACGCGTACAGGAGATGAATTCCTGTTTGAAATGATCGAGGCGGCCATCGAAGAAGGGGCGACGATCATCAACATCCCGGATACGGTTGGATACGCGTTGCCGGAAGAGTACGGTGCGATGTTCACCCGGGTCATGAAAAACGTCCGGGGCAGCGGCAACGTGGAGTTCAGCGCGCACTGCCACAACGACCTCGGCCTGGCCGTGGCCAACAGTCTCGCGGCGATTCGGGCAGGTGTGACCCAGGTGGAAGTGACGGTAAACGGAGTGGGAGAGCGCGCGGGGAACTGCTCTCTGGAGGAGCTGGTCATGGCGATCGAGACGCGCAAGGAAGCGCTGGATGCCGAGACAGGGATCCGGCCGGAGCACATCTACACGACTTCGCAAAAGGTGAGCCGCGCCATGAGCTTCCCGATTGCCTTCAACAAGCCGATTGTAGGCCGAAACGCCTTCCAGCATGAAGCGGGTATCCACCAGGATGGATTGTTGAAAGAACGCAGCACATACGAGATTATGGATCCGGAAAAGCTGGGCGTACCGCGCAACATGATCATTCTCGGCAAGCACTCCGGGCGCCATGCCATCAAGCACCGGGTCAGCGAGTTTGGCGTGCAGCTGACCGATGAACAGATGGAGAGCTTGTACATTCGGTTCAAAGAGCTGGCCGACAAGCAAAAGGTCGTACAGGATCATCAGCTGCTCGAGCTGGTCGGACATACCGTGAATGCCGTATTGGAGCCGTTTACGCTCGTGAATGCGCAGGTGCTGACGGGTACTTCCGGCAGCCGGATGGCTTCCTGCACGATTACCAACAATGCGACGGGAGAAGAGACGGTGTTCTCCGGTACGGGGGAAGGTCCGGTGGAAGCGCTGGTCGCCGGCATCAAGCAGGCGCTGCCGATCGAGGTGGAATTCACTGACATGGAGCTCTATTCCCTGTCCTCCGGTGAGCATGCGACAGGAGAAGCCATCGTGACGGTCAGTGCAAACGGCAGTCTTTTCAAAGGTGTCTCCGAGCATCGCGATGTCCTGATGGCGGTGGCCCAGGCGTTTATGGCTGCGAGCAATCAGGCGGTGAGAGATTTCGAAGCGACTGCCGGCCAAGAACAGGATCGGGTAGAAGCCTTTTTCTCCTGATCAAAGGGGAGAAGCTCCGTACCATAATCCACATGGAAAAAAGTCAGTCTGCAGCTGGACGCAGACTGACTTTTTCGTTTTCGCCATCACAAACGCTCAGCCATGGACCAGCGCCGCTCGCAATGTCGTGATGCCGTGTTCCAGATACCCTTTCAGACATGTGAGCATGTACACCCAGCCTTCTTTGTTTCCGACGAGCAGCGGAATCAAATCCTCGCCTTTGACAAATCCTTCCTCGTTTACTTCCACAATCGTACTGGTTTCGTTTTCCTGCGTCAGCGTAATGGTGACGAGATGCACGGTGCCATAATCCCATTCGAAAGCGACTTTTTTGTCCGGCACGATTTCCTTGATTGTGATGGTGCCCTCAGCGTTGTATTCCTCGTAGCGGAGCGTGATGGTTTTACCCGTTTCCCATCGTTCCGAGCTGGATGAGAACCAAAAATTCCCGATCTTTGCAGGGTCCACGAATGCTTCAAACACATCGTGGGCAGGCCTTGCGATTTTCATCTTCGTCAGGTTGTTCATCGTTATCCCTCTTTCCTTCATATGTGCCATACGTACATCTTACCCTACGGCAAGTCGCTTGCGATTTTCAAGCGCAACTTACCCGTGGAGAAAGCTTGCTGAGTGTAGTGTCGGCCTTGCGGAACATTATGATAAGATGAAGTCAGATATCAACCGCAGATGAAGAGTGCGACAAAGTTAAAACGGAAGTTTGAGCAAGAGGCTCCACTGTCCTTTCATGTGGCTTCGAGTTCAAAAGTCAGGGTGCTGAAAAATCTATCGGAAGATTTGAAAATGCGTTACGATGCGTTTTGGTAGGAGGGGCGGACGTGAAGCAACAAGCTAGGACTCCGGAAAGAAAAACGATTCAGAGCGGACTCGTCTTGAGCAGCGAGCCTTTGGGTTGGGAGCATGTTTCTTTAACGAAATGGCAAGGAGTTGAGCCTCAGGAAGCGTTTGAACCGGCTCTATCCCAGCATCTGATCGTCATTCACACCACTCCCCCCATTATCCGGAAATGTCGAATTGAATCACCAGCTCAGGATCAACGACCCGAGGCTGCTTCATTTAAGTCGATGGCTGCTGGACGACCTGCACAGCAACGGAGCAGGGGGGCAAGCTGTACATAGACTCACTTGCGAATCGGTTGGCCATCCATATTTTGCAAAATTACACATCGAACGCCAAAAGGCTGAAGGATTCCCCCAGTAAATTATCGGACCAACAAGTGGCCCGTGCAATTGAATATGTGCATGCCAACCTGGAGCGGGATAATTCGTTAGAGGAGCTGACGACCGTAGTGAATGTCAGTCAGTCGCATCTGGGAAGAATGTTTAAACAATCCACAGGGCTTAGTCCGCATCAATACTTGATCCATTTGAAGGTGGAAAAAGCGAAAACCATCATGAAACAAGGTTCGTGTACAATGGGGGAAATTGCCGCGGCGAGCGATTGTCCTGTTCCGCCTGCTCGGCAAAAATTACGACGCTGCCGTCATGGTCGCGGGATTTACCGGGCATGGACTCGGTGCTACGCCAAATGCGATGGCCAATATGGCTGCCGTGACCGAGCGTTTTGGACCTTCCCGCAAAGCGTATCTCGTCGTTCCCATTGTAGGAGCCTTCCTGATCGACGTGTTCGCCATGCCGATCATTATAACCACAATCAATCTGTTTAAGTAGAAAGACAAAGGAACATCCCTTCACGCATAAGGTGGAGGGATGTTTTCCGTTTCATGATTCAATCAGATTCCAGATGCCCGAGGATGTTGACGAGCTTGCCAAACGGGTCGCGGACGTAAAATCGGCGAACACCCCACGGCTCATCGTGCGGACCGTATTCGATCGGAATCCCGGCCATTCTCATGCGTTCCAAAGCAACGTCGACATCGTCCACCTCGATGGATAAATCGGGAGTAGGAGTGCCGGATCCTCCTTCCGAAGCGAAACTGACCTGGATGCTCATCTGGCCGTCCGTTCCGTAAGTGGCGATCCAGCCATGATCCATCAACATTTCGAGCCCTAAAAGATCTTGATAGAAATGTTTTGCCGATGTAATGTCCTGCGTCTCGATATTCGCGACGATTCGTTTTACCTTCAAGGGATCCCCTCCAGAGAGTGTTTTTTTATTCTGTAAAAGTAGGATAGACGCTGTGATGCTCCATACTTGTTTCACCGATGCGATAGTAAAACTCGTTGATCGTCTTGCAACCGAAGTGATAACACTGAACTTCGGTCCTGAGGTAGAGGACATTTTCGTCCGCTCCTGCCACTTTGTTCAGTACCCGTAGTGTTGCCAGCGTGCCAAACGTCGAGTTCGCTTTGGAAGGATGGATGATACATGTAAATGTGAGCGTTTTGTTGCAGCCATAACAAGTACGCGTGTCCTGAAACTGCAAGATGTTCCCCCCTTAGCGTTTTTGGATCGTTGACAGACCGAATGATTCTTCACGATGATCAGTCAGAGATGTACAGGGAACAAGATTTCGCATAATCTTCGGGGATCATTAAAAATCGACTCGTATCGGCTTGTTTCGAATCGGTTTGATCCTCATTTTGGCTATGCGAAGGCTCGGAATCCGCAGGGTGATTTTTCCGGATTTGGAGTCCAGGAGCCGCCCGTTTTCCATCCAACGGTGCTCCACTTCCTCGGAGGCATTGATCCATTCGGCATCCATCTTGTCGCCGATATCTACCCAGCGGTCATCCGCATACCGGCTCAAATCCAGCCAACGATCATCGATCCAGGTGAGGAGCTGCGATTTTTGCTTCTTCTCCAGCAATTCTTTTTCCCGCAAATAGGAGACAGCAGCCTGCAGCCGCTCATATTCGGCGGATACCTTGTCCAGCATCTTTTGTCTGGTATCGATCAGCTCTTGTTCTTCAGTCTGATACTGATTCCATACGTCATCGATAGTCTCCTGCATCCAATTGCTGTTTTCCTTGTACAACTCCTCCAGGTATTTCTTGAATACCTGTTCCAACGCCTGTTTATCCTTCACGGTGGTGTAAGTGCCGCCGCCCGCTTCGGCCACAGCCTTGAGCTGACGCTGCGCTTCATCATTGACGTCAAAGCCGATCAGGTTGACCACAGCCTTCAAATCAGACTGGTGGATTGATTTGGCCACTTCCACCGGGTTCCCGCCACACGTTTCGATGCCATCCGTCACCAGATAGATGATCGTCTCCGCGCCTTCCCTGTGAACGTTTTTCAAATCATCCCGCGCGGCTTCGAGAGCAGTGGCAATGCCAGTCCAGCCTTTGGGGTCGAATTTTTGCAGCGAGTTTTGGAAGCGAGCGGCGTCATAGCTTCCGAGCGGGTACACCAGCTCGGTTTGTGCACATGAGAGGGCTTTGTCTTTATCCGCTCCAGACCCTTTGTGTCCAAAAACGCGGAGTCCTACGTTTGATTGCTTGGAGCTGCTCGCCAGAAAGTCTTGAATCGATTTCTTCGCGAGCTCCATCTTGACCCCGCCGTTGACCTTTTCCGCCATGCTCCCGCTCGCATCCAGCACGACCTCGATGTTCATCTTTCTTTCGGTCTTCGGCGCAGAAGCCGGATCCGCGGGATCGAGAGAGAGAAGAGCTTGTCTGTAATTGACTTGCTCCAGTCGATCGAACGTGCTTTTTTCCTGTTGATAATTCTCGCCAATCAGCTGCAACAGCCGGGCGTAGATGTCCCCGTCGGCCATGCCTTTCGACAGCTTGTCCAGTTCAGCTTTCACCATCGATTCATCGTACTTGCTTCCTGCAAAAAGTCCTGCCGGTTCTTCGGAGGAAAGAATCTCATCCAAGGAAGTGGGGGCCTTTGGCAATGCAGGTGCCGGGCTTTCGGCTGATGCAGATGTAGACGAGGGTGCCGCGGTCGGCGGTTCAGAAGGGGGATTCTGCGTTTCTTGCGTTTCCTGCGATGGCAGTGCTTCTGTTTGGGCTGCATCCGGTACGGCTTCGCTGCAGCCTGAAGCCGACAGAAGAAGGGTGGCGACCAAAAATAGAATGGGCAGCTTTCTTTTTACCATTTCTCTCCTCCAGTGGATAAGTTCACTCTTACCTAACTATACCAATAGACCGAATGGAAGGATATAGGAGGAAGAGCGGTATTTTGGATTATGATTTTCCTGTTTCACCATCCTCCCAAATGGTTTATTCTGAATGTTACATCGATTTCAATAAGAGCGAGCAGCGGAGGAAAACTTCCATGAATAAAGAGAGGATATTCGAGCAGTTGCAGCACCTGACGATCCACCATGACTTTGATAAGCAAGCGGGAAGCTACGAGGTGTTTACAAGCAACCACCTGGCCCAGGCATTGGATAAAAAACGAAATTTCGTAAGCCAGCTCTTAAACGAAATGGTCCGCAGCGGAAAGGTCATAAAAGTCAATACAAGACCCGTCTACTTTTTTTGCAAAGAAGCGCTGGAGACGAAAACGGGAAGGCTGATGGATCAAAGCGAATTCGCCAGTTTGACCGAGTTTCATTCTTATTTGAACGACACGGCCAAGACGGTGGTCGACCCCTTTTCCAAAATGATCGGGTACGCCAGCACCATCAGTCACCAGATTGAGCAATGCAAAGTAGCGGTGAATTACCCGCACGGTCTGCCCGTCCTGATTCACGGTGCGACGGGAGTCGGAAAAAGCCTGATGGCCCAGCATATGTACGAATACGCAGTCATGAAGGAAGTGATCGAGAAAAAAGCGCCTCTTGTCGTCGTCAACTGCGCGGAATTTGCCAACAACCCGGAACTGCTTACCGCCAACCTTTTCGGCTATGTAAAAGGGGCTTATACCGGCGCGGATGAAAGCAAGACAGGCTTTATCGAGGAAGCGGACGGGGGCTACCTGTTCCTGGACGAGATTCACCGTCTCTCCCCGGAAGGACAGGAAAAGCTGTTTTTATTTATGGACAAAGGCATGTTCAGACGGTTGGGAGAAACACAGAAGTGGCGCAAGTCGAAAGTGAGATTTGTCTTCGCCACAACGGAGAATCCCCAGGACGTATTGATTCAGACGTTTTTGCGGAGAATTCCCATCGTCGTCACGATTCCATGTCTGGAAGAGCGGACGATCCGCGATAAAACGGAGCTGATCTCGCATTTTTTTACGGAAGAAGCCCGAACGATCGACCACGATCTGATGATTGACAAGCAAGTGATGAACATGCTGATCCATACCAGACTGGACGGAAATATCGGGGAGCTCCGCAACATCATCAAATACACGTGTGCGAATGCGTATTACAAAAAGGGGAATGAGTCCGCGGTGACAACCGCCGATTTGCGGATCAGTGTGAGTCACCTTCCCGATGAGTTCATCCGCAAAACGGAAAGCCTTGGCGATCACATGTGGGGGAAGGATGCTCTTTTTCACGATGGAAAGATCCGCAGGGATTCGCGGAAAAATGATTTCGGCCTGGCATTGGACAAAAGCAAGGTGTTGAAAGATCTGGTTATGGATGTGATTGGCGTCTACGACAATTTCAGAAAAGACATATTGGAGCTGGACGAACTGATTGCGGATGTTCACAAGGTCATTGATTTTTCCTTTGATTCCATGGTGGCTGAGATCAACGAGGACTACGCCCGTTACTCGGTCAGATTCTCCTACATGAAAAAAATGGTTGATAGCATCATGGAAATTATCAAAAACAATTACGGGCTCTCGTTTTACTCCAATACATCGAATGTGCTTTCGAATTTCCTTTACTACCGATCCAGAAATGGCTACGGCACAAGCAAGGAGTTTTCCAAAAAAATCAGGGAATTCCTGCACGTGATTCAGAAGGCGTACCCGAAAGAGTATGAATTGGCCGTGAAATTCATGGAGCTGATCAGCTCCCATGCAGGTGTCGAAACATCGGACGAAGATGTCCTGATCACCACCCTCTATATCAAAGGAACCAACAAGCACCTCGACATCAACCGAATCAGAGCCATCATTATTTCCCATGGCCATTCTACCGCAAGCAGTATCGCGAATGTAGCCAATCGCCTGTTGGGTCAGTATGTTTTCGAGGCGATTGACATGCCCTATCAGACGACACTCGAACAAATCACCCAGCAGTTGATCGATCATATTCGGGGTCTCAACACCAAAAAGGGAATGATTATTCTGGTGGACATGGGTGCCCTGGAGGATATCCATCTGAATCTGGAAGGGATCGTGGAGGGAACGATCGGTATGATGAACAACATCACGACATTCCTCGCATTGGATACCGGTACGAAAATCCTGCAGGGAATGGAAGTAGAACAAATCGTAGAACAGGTCGCCACCGAATGTCAGCCGAAATATAAATTGATCCGGAACAGTCACACCAGAAAAAAAGCCATCCTGACGACTTGCGTGACCGGGATTGGAACCGCTACGAAAATCAAAGACTTGATGTCCCAGAGCTTTGACGATTGCCATACAGAGCTGGAGATCATCCCGTACGACTTCTTGCGCTTAAAGAACAACAGCAAGAGCGACCCTGTCTTTCAAAACTTTCACGTGATAGCGGTGATCGGAACGGCCAATCCCCAAATCGAGCATATTCCTTTTGTCGCCTTGGAAGATATCATGATGGAAAAAAGCAATGATGCCTTCTTCGATATTTTGCGGGGGGTGGTCAAGGAAGAGGAGATTATCCGAATCAACCGAAATATGGTGAAGCTATTCTCCTTGCAAAGCGTGATCAATCATGTCACGATCTTACACCCGGACAAATTGATGAACCACATCGAACTGGTCACGGATCACATGCAGGCGGAAATGGGCATCGAATTTTCCAACAGTGTCAAAATCAGTTTGTTCGTTCACATCAGCTGCCTGGTGGAACGGTTGGTAAAGAATGAACCCATCAGTTCCTACGAAGACCTGGACTTGTTCGAAAAGTGTCACTATTCTTTTATCCAAACCGTAAGACGCAGCTTTAGTGTCATAGAGAACGTATATAGTGTAAGGATTCCAGTCGCGGAAATCGGTTTTATTTACGATATCATCAATCGACAAACCAAAGATCTCACGGATTAGACGCTATGCCGGGCGGTGTTACACTGCTTGGCATAGCTTTTGCATTATTTAGCGAGACAGAATGGGGAGGTGAATCTATGCGTCAATACATCATAGCATCCCACGGCAGTTTCTCCGAGGGGATCATGGATTCGGTGGGGATGATTATGGGTCACGTGCAGAATGTGACTTGCCTCACAGTCGTACCAGGCGACAGTCAGGAAACGGTTGTCGGAAAAATCGAAGAACTCCTGCAATCAAAGGAAGAGAACAGCGAGGTGGTTGTACTTACGGATGTCTTTGGAGGGAGTGTGACGAATCATTTCTTTCCGTACATGCAAACTCACAACATCCACGTGATTACAGGCGTGAACCTTCCCTTGGCTTTGGAGATTCTCGTTTCGGATGAGAATGACGAATTGCAATCCGTAATATTGGAAGCGATTGAGAGAGGCAGGGAAGGAATGAAGTATTTGAATCAAATTGCCGGAAGTTAAACCGGAAGAGAAAAAGGAGGGGTCTTGATGATCAAGTTGCTTCGAATCGATGACCGGCTGATTCACGGACAAGTCGCTTTCGCTTGGACCAAATATTTAGGGATTAATTGCATGTTGGTTGCCAATGATCTCGTCGTCAATGACGAATTGAAGAAAATGATGCTGAATTTAGCCAAGCCGCCTGGTGTCAAACTCATTCTGCTCTCGGTTGCGGATGCCGTTTCCTTCTTGAACGGTGAGGAGTCGGAAAAGTACACGACTTTCGTTCTGGTGGACAAAGCAGCGGATGCTCTGTCGCTGTGCCAGGGAACCAAACGGATCCCTTCCGTGAATGTGGGCGGGATGCGCATGTCGGAAGGAAAAAGGATGATATCCCCGGCTGTGGCTGTCGATGATGCGGATATCCAAGCGTTTGAGCAAATGGCTTCCATGGGGGTAGAAGTAGAAGTCAGGCAGGTTCCAACCGAAAAAAAGAAAACCATCACAGAGCTCATCGGATAAGGGGGCAAATGTATGTGGCTTGAGGCAATCCTCGTCGGTATCATCGCGGGATTTGGCATTCTCGACTCCCGAATTCTTGGGGACAACATGTTCGGGCGTCCCATTATCATCGGGCCTCTCGTCGGTTTGGTCCTTGGAGATTTTCAGACGGGTCTTGTAGTCGGAGGTACGTTGGAGCTTATTTTTATCGGTGCGGTACAGGTCGGCGCCTCTAGTACAGGAGATGTAGTGACGGCCTCTGCATTGGGAACCGCCTTTGCCATTCTGTCCCATCAAGGGGCCGCCGTTGCTCTCACATTGGCTGTCCCTGTCGCCTTGCTCGCGGATCGGGTGGGAGACCTCGCCAGGATCGTCAATACCCCGTTGATTCACAAAGCAGATCGATATGCCAGCGAAGGAAATATAGCTGGTGTGGAACGGATGCACAAAATCGGCTTCGTCGTTTTCTTCCTGAACGGGTTTTTGCCCACATTTACCATGCTGATGCTCGGGTCTCCATTCATGAATGCATTGATCCAATCATTGCCGCAATGGCTTCTGGATGGCTTGCTGTCCGGCGCGCTGCTGCTGCCGTCCATCGGCTTCGCCTTGCTTTTGCAAATGATGATTAGCATGAAGCTGGTTCCGTTTTTCATCCTGGGCTTCCTCTTAGCCGCGTATCTCAAATTGGACATTCTGGGTGTCGCATTAATCGGTCTGGTCATAGCCCTGGTTCTCTCTCAATACGATCGCGCTGACGAAGAAAGGATGACAGTATGAGCCATGACGTAGAGAAGTCGATCGGCAAGAAAGAGCTGTGGAAAGTCTTCTTTCGTTCGCTAACCTTGCAGGGGTCCTGGAACTTCGAGCGAATGCAGGCGTTGGGATTTGCGTATTCCATGATCCCTGTGCTCAAAAAGCTGTACCGGACAAAAGAGGAAGTAGCCGCAGCGTTGAAGAGGCATCTCGAGTTTTTCAATACGGCTCCATGGATGGGAAGCTTTATCATGGGAGTCACGACAGCGATGGAGGAGCAAAACGCGAGGGAGAAGGAGTTCAACCCAGACTCCATCAACGCAGTGAAGGCGGGATTGATGGGGCCGCTGGCGGGGATCGGGGATACGTTTTTCTGGGGGACTTTCCGGGTCATTGCGGCCGCGATCGGAGCATCGCTGACGTCCAAGGGCAGTGCCGTCGGATTGTTGTTCTATATCTTTTTGTTTAATATTCCGCATTACTTTGTCAGGATCGCAGGAATCATGAAGGGCTATCAGGCAGGCATCAAATTCCTGAGCAATGCTTCGCAAAGCGGACTCACGCAGAAAATCACCAAGGGCGCATCCATCGTCGGGTTGATGGCCGTGGGCGCGATGACTGCCACGATGGTGGAATTCCACACACCGCTTGCATTTGAGTTCACCGGCAACAAAATCGAATTGCAGGGCGTACTGGATAAAATCCTGCCGTCCCTGCTGCCGCTGCTCCTTACGCTGATTGTGTTCTATCTGCTGAACAAAAAACAGGTGAAAGTGATTTACCTCTTGCTGGGTCTGATCACGTTCGGCGTAATCGGGAAAGTCGTTGGCTTCCTCTAATCAAACTTCGCACAAGGGAGAGTTGAACATGGCGATCGAGCTGTATGATTACATTGTAGAGCAACCGCTTGTACTCAAACGGATGTTGGAACATTCCAAACAGATGACAAAAGAGTTCACCGATATTTTTGCAAGCCAAACCGTATCCCGGATCATTTTGGCCGGTTCCGGATCCTCTTATAATGCAGCTTGCTCCGCGAAGTATTTTATGCAAAAGCTGCTGCAAATCCAAGTAGACGTCCAGACCGCCCATACATTCACTTCGTATGAGAACATTCTGGACAAGGAAACTCTCGTGGTAGGGATCTCCCAAAGCGGAGAGAGTACCGCTGCGGTAAACAGCATCCGGAAGGCGAATGAGCAGGGATTGACCAGTTTGGGTGTCACAGCGGAAGAGGGCAGCTACATCACCGAGCATGCCTCCTGCAAAATGATTGTCCCGTCCGGGGAAGAAGAGGCGGGGGCGACGACGAAGGGGTATACGGCTACCGTATTGGCTTTCTATTTGGCGGCCTTGGAGACAGCCTACCGACTGAATCGCGTGGATGAACAGGAATATCAGTCGTACCGCGACGGCATTGCAAAGACCATCGATTCCATTCCCGTGGCGATTCGAAAAGCGGACGAATGGTACGAAAAACATCGCAGCGAGCTCTTGAAGGCCAAAACTCTCATCGTTTCCGGCTACGGAAGCAATTATGGCACTGCACTGGAAGCAGGACTCAAATTTTTGGAGACATCGAGGTTCCCGGTCAGTGTGTATGAGTTGGAAGAATTCATGCACGGGCCGTACAATGCCATCGATGAGGACAGCTATATTTTCTTCCTCGTCCCGGAAGGAACCGGCAAGGAAAGGGCGCTGCGGCTGAATGAGTTTTTCTGCCGCAAAACCGAGCATTCCTTTATGGTCCTCAAGGACGACGGGAACCCCGATGACAAAAACATACGCATTCCTTTCCATGAACACGCCGACTTCACTCCGCTCGAATACATCGTGCCTCTCCAGGTGCTGTTTTTCCGCCTGGCAAAGGATAAGGGCGTAGAGATGAGAACGGTACGCTATCCTGACTTCCATGGATACATGAACAGCAAGCGAAGATTTGAATAACAGATCGAAAACCAGAGGATAGGAGTTTGAATGATGATCGAGACAAAAGTCAAAGTGGTAAACGCCCTAGGATTGCATGCGCGACCGGCAGCTCAATTTGTAGAAAAAGCCAAAACCTATCGTTCTTCCATCACCATTCAAAAAGATGCCACAAAAGTAAACGGAAAGAGCATTATTGGGATTATGGGGCTTGGGATTGAACAAGGAACGACCATTACTATCCTTGCTGCGGGGGAAGATGAACGATCAGCGTCCATGGAATTGAAGGAATTGATCGAATCGTTGGAGGACTGACGGAACGTTTCCGGGCAGCATAAAGCAGTGCTTAGAATGCTTATGCTGCTCTCTTGAATTATCCGTGACAGGAGGGGAAGCGAAAGTGGAACAGCCAGTGATACCGCGAGGGCTTATTGTTTCTTGTCAAGCCGATCCGGGAGACCCTTTTTACGGTGCTGAAAACATCGCGAGAATGGCTTTGGCTGCCGAAGCGGGAGGAGCGGTCGGACTGCGTATCAATACGGTGGAGAACATTGTGAAGGTAAAGCAAACCGTTTCCATTCCGATCATCGGGATCCTGAAAAAAAGGTATGGCCACTCGGCCGCCTATATTACGCCAACGCTGAAAGAGGTGGAGGAGGTCATCGAAGCCGGTGCGGATATCGTGTGCATCGATGGCACCGCCTCGACGAAACCGGACGGAAAAACGACGGAGTCCTTTCTTCACGACATCAAGAAGCGCTTTCGGATACCGATCATGACAGATGTCTCCAACGCCCAGGAAGGTGTAACTGCCTGGAGAGCGGGAGCGGATCTGATCGCGACCACGCTGGCAGGCTATGAAGCGTTTTTGAAAAACCCGGTGTACGATCCGACTGAAAATTTTAAAGAGCCGGATTTTGAAATCATCGCCAGTTTGGCTGAGCAGGTGGACATACCTGTGGTGGCCGAGGGAAGATTTTGGACGCCCGAGGACGTGGTCAAGGCCATGAATCTGGGGGCCCATGGGGTCGTGGTTGGCTCCGCGATTACCCGGCCGCAATTGATCACCAAACGAATGGCGTTGGCCATCGACCGCTTCCTGGAACAATCCGGACGAATGGTCTGATCCCATACACCGCCGAAGTCGATTGGCAGGATGTGAAAATCCAGTTTCATCATGGCAGTGATCGACAACGCACATCAGGCGACATCAACAGAGCGCTGGCCCGCCAAAACAAAACGAACCGCGGGTGACTGACGCCCGCGGTTTGATCTGGTTCGACCTGTTATTGCATGGATTGTTTTCTCGATTCGATGACATCCTCGATCAGGATGGCTCCATGAGAAAACGTGCTTCCGCCGCCATATGCTCCTGCCACCGCTACGGTCTCCGCGATTTCTTTCTCCGTGGCACCTTCCTCCAGCGCTTGCTCCAAATGATACACCATACAATGCTCGTTTCCCGAAAAGAGCGATACGGCAATCGCCATCAGATGCTTGTTTTTCGATGAAATTTCCCCGGATTGAAAGCAGCGCGAAGTAAACTGATTGTACGCATCCAGAACATCAGGCATCAGGTGGCCAAAGGATTCGAGTCCATTGCGGTATTGTTCTGCCAGGATGTGCTCAGACATGTTCGTTCCCTCCTTATGTTTTTGCGTCCACCATATTCTGCATCCATCATTGGGAAATCATACCTCTTGAAGCAGCCTCCGAACCACTGTTTGCATAATTCCTCCATTGCGGTAATACTCAATCTCTACAGCGTTGTCCAACCGTACGATCACCTCAAACTCGAACGAGCTTCCGTCTGTACAGGTAGCTTTTTTGGCACAGCCGCTGTCGGAGGTCGCGTTGAAATTTACGCCAGCAGATGAATTTTCGCTGAAGATACTTGGGCTGTGTACCCTCATCGGACAGGCAGGAAAGTCCATCACCAAAACGCTGACCATGACCGTCATCGGCTTGCTGCTGGCTACCATCGGCATTGACTGTCTGCAGACCAGTGTACCGATTAGCGATGAAGTGGCCTGCAGCCTAGAGAAGAGATAGACAGCCGCTTTCCAGAGCAGTCGTGGAAATGGATGCAAGAAGGCATAGAGGCGAGGAGTCTTAAAAAAACGCATCGAAGTCATTCTCGATGCGTTTTTCCACCCACATGAAAGCGATTCTTTTTTGTTGGATTCGATGGTTACCAGCTGATTACTGGTGGAAGACGGAGTATCCAGCAGTCGGTTGATGGGGCTGAGCGATGCCAGGAAAGCTGCGGGATGCGCTGCTTGCCATTTGATTGCAGAGGCTCGAGATTTGCTGCAATTGCTGCAAGGCGGTTTGGTGACCCTGAAGGGCGGTTTGAATGATGTGGGCAGCTTGACGCTCGCGTTGAGCCAGCTGCTCGAGCTGCTCCGCATTTCGTTGCTCTTGCTGCAGCAGCTGTTGGTATTTCACCGATGCTTGCTGGGTTTGTTGCACGAGCTGATGGATGAGCTGTTCGCACTGTGCGAGCTGAGCGGAAAGAGATTGCGTATTCGAAAAGAGATTCATATCCTTAGAGTCCTCCTATTTCCACATAATTTGACTGTGTTAGCTTGTTCCACTTACCATCCTGTTATTCTTGAAATGGTCGAAACAGGCAGCTTGCTGTACAGCATGGCAAGGACGTGATCGCTTATGTTTCCGGATAACTTTCCCCATCCCCGTTAAAAAGCGCTCGTACTTTTCCATACTGCCTCGCCGGCAAATGGGGGAAGACAATCGCCAGCTGCCCTTGCCCGATCGGCAATCCTTCACTGGGATCCTCGATGACGTGGGGGATGCCCATTCTTTCCATTTCACGAGCGTATTCGAAAGCGTCGTCCCAAGATACCGGGTAATAGATGGATTTGTTTTCCAATGAACTCGTGCTCCTTATTGAATGATCAGGATCCGAACCGTTCTCACAGTCTACCGATATTTCTGCTTACTTCAAAGCCGCTTAGACTTTTCTTTTGGCCGACTTGATTCGCTTCATAGTTGGAAGGGATGCCGATATCCGGACCAAATTCATCGCTGGCTCCGGCTGGGCTCGACTGCTCCAGCGCCTCTACGTAATCCGTGCCTGCCTTGAAAATAGCGTTTGTATCCCTTTGTTTCTTGGTATCTTCTGAATTCATCACGCATTCCTCCTTTCCCAATGTACCCGTTGGCAGTTATACCACGTCATTCTGGTTGGCAATCGGGTTGGAGCCACTTTGAGAGGCCGCTTGTGTCAGCGTTTGGAAGCTTTCGACGACACTGTTCATCCTTTTTATATCTTGCTTCAGCTGGTCTGGAGAGTTCACATGCTTTTTTATATCCGAGGCGATCCCCTCCATTTGATCGGCCAGCCGGTGCACCAAACCCACATCGAATTGAGCCATTCGAATTCCTCCCTTTCTTCCTCAGCTTGTTTGCATCCTTGCTTACTATGGATATTTGTGAGATAGGATCACCATTTTGCTGGGAAGGTATGTATCCGGGGACAATTCCAGCAACCGAAAAGGCACCCTATGGAAACGGGTGCCTTCCTCTGATGAACTTCGCTTGGCTTTCTTTCGTTTATGTAAAAAAACTCAATACACGTTTATTTACGTATTCCGACTGTTCCATCGACAAAACATGGCCGGCATTTTTTACGATTTCTGCTTCAATACCGGGAACGAAAGTGGAAGCGCGATCCAAGGCAGATTGTGGGTCGTAAATGACTTCGTGCTCGCCAAGCAATAAGAGCATGGGGGCTTTTACTGATTGTAATTCGTTGTCAGTGAACACATACGGGAATCCATCGGCTTTCGGTTTTGAGTGTCTTCGTTCATCCTGCCACATAACTCCTGCATGAAACTGCTTTGCAAAATTTGCGTGCAGCACGTAACGATCTCCCATCATCCACTTTAAAAAATTGTCAACACCGTTTGGTTCAACAAGGCCAAGGGCGTATTTGTAGAAATTTTGATGAAAGGCTACAAATGTTTCCGCAGGACTAAGCAAAACTGCCTTTTCCACCCTTCCGGCCGCACGCAAAACAAAATTCATCACATGCAGCCCTCCAAGGGAGAGACCAACCATGTACGCCTTTTTGATCCCCAGATTGTCGAACACATCAAGAAGCCAATCGGCGTACCCCTTCCTCGTACCGTCTACATCCACAGGAATACTTTTATTCTTATCACCGATGATATCAATGGCATAGGTCCGGTATTTGCCGCTCCAATCGGCGATATTTGGATACCACATGGTGGAACTGAACAATGCTCCATGTAGCAATACGAGTGGGGGAGCATCCTTAGGTCCGCTCGCAATGATATGCGTTTGACCGAAACGGGTGGAAAGATAAAAGGCTTCGTAATCGACTGGCCAAAGAGCAAGGCTTTCTTCATAGGTTTGATAATAGGGAATGCCGCTGTCACTGCGTGATGGAATGATTGGTGGATGGTTAGACATAGGGATCTTCCTCCTAATCCTGTTGATAGTGATGTGTAAATGCGTGAGAAATCTGAAATTATAACAGGTTTAATAATCAGTATAATACAGTAATTTTGTTTGTCAAACTATCCTTTAAAATAACGATTAATTAATTGCAACAGATTTATTGTATAAAATATAACAGCGTCACTCGCTGACGAAGACATCGATTTTCAAGACTGCCGGAACCGGATCCATAAAGGGTAGGGCAGCAAGGAACGGATTGTTCCTACCCCCTGATATTCCATGAACTATTGGCGACAGAATCTCCGAAGCACATAGAAAAAGCTCGCAACGAGGCGAGCCTGCAGCGAATCCGCTTCCTTACACGGGCTTTCTTTTGTTTCTCGTGACTCGTCACGCGCCATCCGCTGCGTAATGGCGAATGAGCTCCTGGGCTTGCTTGCGAATGCGGTCCGCCATCTCGCGGGGCTCAATCACCTTGACGGCAGTTCCCAGCTGAAAAAAGTAGTCGGTAACGAAATCCCATTCCTCTTTGGCAATCACAGTCTCTACGTAGCCTTGCTCCGGATTGACCGTCACAATATGAGGTTCCAGCCAAGGCTGGCTGCGGCACTGCCGCAATCCTTCCCGAGTCAGCTCCACGTAGATGCGGACGGGCGTTTTTGGCGTTTGTGCCGTATAGCTGCCCAGCCAGTCAGGCAGAGAAACTTGTGGCGGGAACGATTTCAGCGTTCGTTCCATCGAGACAATCCGGTCTGTCCGAAACAAGCGGATTTCGCCATAGGCCTGATCATATGCTGGCATGTACCAGAAGCCATCGTAAGCGTAGATGCCGACTGGAGCGACTTCTCTCACCGTATTTTCCGATTTCGACACGTACTCGATGGCAAGCAGTTCGTGGGCGATGGCGGCCTCAATGATCTCCTTCAAAAAAGGAGAGGGGACGCTTCTTTTTTGATTCCAAAAGGCAAGAACCGAATCAAGACGGTCCACTTTTCTTTTCACATCGTCGGGAAGGCTGGCGTACAGCTTTGCGAAGACGGAACCGATGTGGATGTCAAAGGGCAGCGATTGATAATAATTCAATGCCTGAAAAGCGAAGAAAACGGCAAACGCTTCCTCCTCGTCAAACATGATCGGCGGAAGTGTCCGGTTATTCAGTACCCGATAACCGCCGCCCCTGCCTGGTTCCGTATAGATCGGGACCCCCATTTCTCCGATGTCCGCAAGATACCGGTGCGCGGTCCGGACGGAAATTCCGAATTCATGTGCGACTTCTTGTGCGGTAAAGCTGCGTTTCGTATTGACATACAGAATCAAATCGAATAAAAGTTTGGCTTTGGACATGAGTTTCCCTCTTCCGCTTAAAACATGACAGTTATTGACATGTTTTAAGCGTATACTTTTTTTGGCGAAAAGCAAGAGGAGGAGAGGCCCATGCAAAAAGAAGATGCCATACGCGTCACCGGTGCGAGGGAAAAAAATCTGAAGGGAGTAGATGTAACCATTCCCAAAAAGCGGATTACGGTTTTTGCAGGCGTATCGGGTTCGGGCAAATCCGCCCTCGTCTTCGATACGATCGCAGCAGAATCGCAGCGGCAATTGAACGAGACGTACTCCAGCTTTATCCGCAACCGGCTCCCTCAATACGGACAGCCGGAGGTGGATGCCATTGAACATTTGCCTGCGGTGATCGTCATGAACCAGAAAAGGATCGGCGGAAACGCAAGGTCCACGGTCGGAACGGTCACGGACATTTATGCGCTGCTGCGGCTTCTGTTTTCCCGATTCGGCAGCCCTTTCGTCGGATATTCGGACGTATTTTCCTTTAACAACCCACAGGGGATGTGTCCGGAATGCGAAGGATTGGGCAAGTCGAAAACAGTCAATATCCATCGGCTGATTGACCGGGAGAAATCTCTGAACGAAGGGGCTATCTTGTTCCCGACCTTCAGGCCCGGTGACTTCCGGTGGAAAAGGTACGTCAGCACCGGCCTTTTCGATAACGACAAAAAATTGAAAGACTATACGGATGACGAAATGGACACGCTTCTGTTCAAAAACGGATTCAAGCCGACGCATCCGACGAAGGAATGGCCGCCGACAGCCATATACGAAGGTGTTGTTCCGCGCATCAAGCGCACGTTTTTAAACAAGGATTCGAGAGATGCGGCGAGGTACAAGGAAGCGATCGATCGGGTCATGACCGAGGACATTTGCCCATTCTGCCGCGGCGGTCGATTGAATCCGCACGTGCTCGCTTGCCGAATAAACGGAAAAAACATAGCTGATTGTGCCACGATACATGTCAGCGAGCTGATCCGGTTCATACGAACGATCCGCGAGCCAGAAGCGCAGACAGTGACCGAAGCGATCGAAAAACGCTTGGCCTATTTGCAGATGGTGGGCCTCGGGTATTTGACCCTGAATCGCGAAACGTCCAGTCTCTCGGGCGGCGAATCGCAGCGAATCAAGATGGTCCGTCAGCTCGGCAGCAGCTTGAGCGATCTGCTGTATATTTTCGACGAGCCGAGTATTGGACTCCATCCGCACGATGTCCACACCATCAACCGGCTGCTGCTGCAGCTCAGGGATAAAGGCAACACGGTCCTGATTGTAGAGCATGATCCTGACGTCATTGAAATTGCCGACCATATCGTCGAGATGGGGCCGTACGCCGGAACAAGGGGTGGAAACGTCGTATTCGAAGGAAGCCTGCAGCGTCTGATGTCAGCAGATACATTGACCGCCGAGTGCTTGAAGCGTAAGCCCGCATTCAAAAGCGAGGTTCGAAAGCCTACGGGTTGGCTTGCTCTCGAGCATGCGGCTCTGAATAATCTGAGGGATATCAGCGTTCGCATTCCGACCGGTGCCATGACCGTGGTAACCGGAGTAGCAGGCTCGGGAAAAAGCACCTTGATCCGTCAAGTGCTTCCGAGGCACTACCCTGACGCGATCCTCATCGATCAAGGAGGGATTGGAGCGTCCAACCGCTCCAACCTGGCCACCTACATGGACATCTTCGACTCGATCAGAAATTTGTTTGCCAAAGAAAACGGCGTGAGCTCATCCTTGTTCAGCTTCAACTCGCAGGGGGCTTGTCCTCACTGCAAGGGTTTGGGGACCATCTACACGGATTTTGCCTTTATGGACACGGTCGCCAGCGTCTGTGAGGCTTGCCGCGGGATGCGTTATACGCAGCAGGTCCTGTCCTATCGCTTTCGCGGAAAAAGCATTGGAGACATCCTGGCGATGACCGTAGAGGAGGCACTCCACTTTTTTCATGAGGAAGATGTGGGATCGTCGCTCCAAAAAATGAAAGAGGTAGGCATCGGCTATTTGTCGTTGGGACAGCCGCTTAGCACTTTGTCGGGCGGCGAGCTGCAGCGTCTCAAGCTGGCTGCGGAGCTGGAGGGCAGCGGGACTCTTTATGTGCTGGACGAGCCGACCACCGGACTGCATATGTCTGATGTGGGGGTGCTGATCCGATTGATGAATCGTCTCGTCGAGCGAGGCGCTACTTTGATCGTAATCGAGCATAATCTGCACGTGATCTGTCAAGCAGACTGGATGATCGATCTCGGGCCTGGTGCGGGTGACGAAGGCGGCACAGTCATGTTTGAAGGCATACCGAAAGATAGTATCCATTGCGACGCCTCGTTGACCGGGACGTATGTAAGGAAAGCTGTCCTCGGAGTCCAGTAGGGAATCCCTCGCAAATCCCTCGCAGGAAGAACCACCGAAGGATGAAAAATCCAATGCGGTGGTTCTTTTTTTCTCGCGTCTTCAATGCCATCATGGTAGATGGGGGCGATGAACGATGTTCCAAGATTTCAAACTCTTCGGTGACCGACCGGTCGCCGTCCAAGTGAAAGAATACGTCCAGCGTTTGATTTTGAAGGGAGGGCTTCAAGCCGGTCAAAAGCTCCCCTCTACGCGAGAAATGAGCAGTCTGCTAAAGGTGAGCCGCAATACAGTCATCGCTGCCTATGAAAGCTTGGAGGATGATGGATTTGCGTATGCGATTCCGGGGAAGGGCAGCTATGTGGCCGCCATGGCGGGAAGCTCCGTCGCAGATGACGGAGGAGCTGACGGCTCTGAGGTCTGGCAAATCGACTGGCGTGCAAGAATGAACGAATATGCTGTTTCAGCCGTAGAGCTGGACAGGATGAAGAAGGGCATTCGCAGCGAAAAAGGAATCATCTCGTTTACCAGCATCGCTCCGGATGAGCAGCTGTTTGATCTGGGAGATGTAAAGCGTGCCTTTCTGGACCGAATGGCAATCGAAGGTCAGGTGCTGCTCAACTACGGCTATGCCAAGGGCTACAAGCCGCTGATCGATTACCTGATGCTTCATATGGAAAACAAGGGCGTCGATATCAGCGGCAAGGATATGCTGATTACAAGCGGGTTTACGGAAGGCTTTGATATCGTGCTGTCTGCATTGCGCCCCTCTGCACGGCGCGGAGGAGCCCTTTGTGAAAATCCGACGCATCATACGGCGATCAAAAATTTGAGGCTGCACGGATTTGAAGTGACCGGCATTCCGATGGAGCGCGACGGTATTGATGTGGGGCAGCTGGAGGCACAGCTGCAAACCAATCGTTTCGATCTGGCCTACTTGACTCCTTCCTACCACAATCCCACGGGCATCGTCATGTCCCCCGCAAAGCGCAGCGCCGTTGCGCAGCTCATGAAGCACTATCAGGTTCCGGTGATCGAAGATGGATTCAATGAGGAGCTGCGCTACTCGGGAGCTCATATTGCACCCCTGATAGCGACAGCAGGGAAAGGGAACGGGGTCATCTATATTGGCAGCTTTTCCAAGGTGCTGTTCCCTGGATTGCGAGTAGGCTGGGTGCTGGGAGACCGGGCGTTGATCGACACGCTGGAAAGCATGAAGCGTGCACGCACCATCCATACTTCAACCATCGACCAATCGATTTTATACCAATATTTGCTCAACGGAAACTTCGATTCGTATCTCAAAAAAGCACGTGCGGAGTATAAGCGCAAATACGAGTTGACAAAAGCCTTGTGTGAGGTCCATCTTCCGGAAGCCCAGCTGTCGGGAGACGGGGGGTTGCATTTGTTCCTTACCTTTCCCTCTGGCCTCAATACACACGAGCTGCTGGATGCATGCAAAGAGCAGGGCGTTATTTTTACGCCGGGAGACAAGTTTTTTCTTCAGGAAGGCGAAGGGACAAATACATTGCGGCTCGGCTTTTCCCGGGTGACGGATGAAGATATCGAACGGGGTATTCAGATGATCGGCAAACAGGCGCGACGCTTTCGTAAGTAGTAGAGCTTGTGAGACGAAATCACTTCGTCAGATCGCGCACCTTTCCCTCGGTGCAACAGCCATGGGATGTACTATTCATTGCCAGACTACGATTGAAAAAATGAGGTGTCTTGATGAAAATTGGCGTGATTATGGGTGGCATTTCCTCGGAGCGTGAGGTTTCTCTGAAGACCGGTCAAGAGATGATCCGTCACTTGGATGGCAGCCGCTATGAAGCGGTTCCCATCGTAATCGAGCAGAGAGCGGATCTAATCAAGCAGGTCCAAAGGGCAGGCATCGATATCGCGCTGCTTGCGTTGCATGGCCGGTACGGCGAGGACGGCACGGTACAGGGAGCGCTGGAGACGCTGGGCATTCCGTATACAGGCAGCGGTGTCTTGGCCAGCAGCCTGTGCATGAATAAGCAGCTGGCCAAGATGCTGCTAAGGGCAGCGGGCGTGCATGCTCCAGCCGGCCTTTACTGGAAAAAGATGGACGATTACGATCGACTAGCGGTAGAGCAGCTGGGCTACCCGGTTATTGTCAAGCCAAACACAGGAGGCTCCAGCATCGGCGTCCAGCTTGTACAGAATGAAAAGGAGCTGCTGCCCGCAGTCCAGGAGGCTTTCAGCTTGGATGAAGCGATCTTGATTGAGCCTTTTCTGAAAGGGACGGAGCTCACCTGCTCGATCCTGGAAGACGAGGTCTTGCCGATTCTCGGCATTCGTTCCGCTCATTCGGAGTGGTTTGACTACAAAGCGAAATACGAGGTCGGCGGCGCTGAGGAGAAGGTGATCCAGCTGCCTCCCGCTACTCTGCAGCGTGTACACGAGGCTGCACTTGCCAGCTACCGGCTGCTGCAATGCAACGTCTACGCGAGGGTCGATATGATTTTGCATGAGGATACGCCGTACGTGCTGGAGGTAAACACGTTACCGGGAATGACCGCGGGGAGCCTGCTTCCGAAGAGCGCGGAAGCTGCGGGTATGACCTTTTCACAGCTGCTCGACCGCATTATTGCCAGGTCGCTCTATGAGCGGAAACAGGAATGGGGTAAGTCGGAGAGATCATCTGATTGAAAAGGCAATTGCCTGCTTTTCCCGAATGGATGGATGTGCACGCAAAAACGAGGACCGCGGAACGGGACTTGTTCCGCGTCCAAACAGGCTTTCCAAACGCTAACTTCTACAAGGAAGCTAGCGTTTTTTTACGTGCGGGCTGCCTCTTGATCGAAGCGCATGTCGATGAAAGCGCGCAGGGCATTGCTGACGAACGAATCCTTGCGCATGATGAATTCGGTCTTCATGTGGCGCAGTGGATGGGGAATATCATGGGTGCGGATGGTCCCTTCCAGCTCATGTCGGGACGTGACGGTCCGCGGGAGCAAAGAGATACCGAGGCCGGCGGAGACCCCTCCGATAATCGCTTCGATTGTCCCGAACTCCATAATGACGGGAGAAGTCAGGCCGCGCGAATACAGAAAGCGCTCCAGGACTGCCCGATACGAACAGCCGGTGCTGTACACCAGAATCGGTCTGGCGAGCGCTTCATCAAGGTCGTCGATGGCTGTAGACGAAGCGATGACGAGCTCTTCTTCAAAGGCGGGTATGGACTGAAGCTCTGGATGGTCGCACT
The DNA here is from genome assembly GCF_031583145.1 of Brevibacillus brevis. Classification (NCBI taxonomy): domain Bacteria; kingdom Bacillati; phylum Bacillota; class Bacilli; order Caryophanales; family Paenibacillaceae; genus Brevibacillus; species Brevibacillus brevis. The sequence continues at coordinate 3,090,488 of NZ_CP134050.1, forward strand.
CGCCACCGATGAACGCTCCGTCCAGCTCGTAGTGCAGCACTTTTTCCATCAGAAACTGGGTATGCCCGGTCGTCAACGAGAGTAGGACATTCGGATACTGCTCGTAGTACGCAGCGAACAGTTTGGGCAACCGGACTGCTGCGGCGGTTTGCGTGGACCCGATCATCAAAGGTCCGTTGGGCTCGGAGGTGGAGGCGAGCGCCTTGGTTGCCTCGTCCAGCATCCCTACGATTTTATCTGCATAATCGAGCAGCGTTTTCCCGCTCGAGGAGAGTGTCATTCCTCGGTTATGGCGAAAAAACAGCACCGTGCCAAGTTCTGATTCTAACTGCTGAATACGGGCCGTGACGTTGGATTGGACATAGCCGAGCTTGGAAGCGGCTTTTGTGATCGAACCTTCACGGGCGACTGTTTGAAATATGCGAAGTTCCGCGCTCTCCATAGGATGGATCCTCCGTTTCTCGCTGCTATCATTTTAGGTGATATCAAACATCTGTAATGATCATTATATAAAAAACCAAACCTCCCTTACAATAAGGCTTGCAAATTCCACGTCGGGAGGACTTCATCATGCACAAGCTCAAGTATGCCTGTCTCGTCATTGTGACGACGTTTTTGATGGGAATCGCCTTTCCTGTAGGCAAGATCGGCCTGTCCTATGCCCCGCCCTTCCTTTTGATGGGCATTCGCTTCGTGCTCGCAGGAGGTTTGCTCGCTTTGCTCTGCGTCAAGAAGCAGCAGCCGCAAAGCGCAAAGCAATGGCTGCAAGCAATCGTCATCGGCCTGTTTCAGTCCGCCGGGGTGATGGGCTGCGTATTTTTCAGCATGCGCTGGATTACGTCAAGCGAGTCATCCATCCTCACCAGCTCAAGTCCGCTGCTCGTGATCGTCATGGGGACGCTTGTATCAGGAGCGGCTTACCGGATACACCAGTGGCTTGGTGTGATCATCGGCTTGGTCGGGGTAGCGGTTGCATTCGGCTTTCATCTCGGCCTGCAGCCAGGCACTTTCATCAGCCTGGGGGGCGCTGTCCTCTTTGCTTCCGCGACGCTGCTCATCAAGCGGTGGTCCCCGTCCTTTGACATGAATGTGCTGGCGGCCTATCAGATGCTGGCCGGGGGGATCGCCTTGCTCATCATGAGCGTGATCACGGAGCATCCTTTCTTCACGGTGACGCTCACCTCTGTATCGGTTGTGCTGTGGCTCGCCATCATGTGCTCGATCGTCCAGTTTACACTCTGGTTTTATCTGCTTCACCGCGGCGATCCCGCGAAGACGAGCTCGTTTCTTTTTCTCGTACCGCTTTTCGGGGTTCTCACCAGCTGGCTTTTGCTCGGCGAACGTATCGAATGGTATGTCGGAGCGGGGGGATTTTTGATTGGCATCGGAATTTTTTTGGTCAATCAAAAGGGGGATCGCGCAGGCACGACGACCGATGAAATGGCTCTTTACCCAAAAATGCTCAAGGAGTGACTGACAATGGACCTGACAAACCACGTAGCTCTCGTAACCGGCGGCGGTACCGGAATCGGAAGGGCGACCAGCATCGAGCTGGCTCGGCGGGGGGCTTTGGTCGCCGTGAACTATTCCCGTTCCGAGGCTGACGCAAAAGAGACCGTGCATCTGATTGCGAAAGAGGGTGGCACCGCCCTCTGTGTAAAAGCCGACGTATCCAGGGACGAAGAAGTGCGGCGAATGGTCGATACGGTTGTGGAACGATTCGGTACAGTCGATGTGCTGGTGAACAATGCCAGCATCACCCGCCACATCCCTATGGGCGATCTGGAAGCGCAGACAGAGGAAATCTGGGATGAGTTGTACGATGTCAATGTGAAGGGAATGTTTTTTTGTGCGAGAGCGGTGGCACCCTTGATGAAGCAACGAAAAAGAGGGGCAATCGTGAATGTAGGGAGCATAGCAGGTCTGACCGGGACAGGCTCGTCGCTGCCGTATGCCGTCTCCAAGGCGGCAGTGCATGGCCTCACAAAATCGCTGGCGCATGCGCTCGCTCCGGAAATCCGGGTATGCAGTATCGCCCCTGGAGCGGTCGCGACGAGATGGTGGGACGGACAGGAAGAACGGATGAAGCAGCTGGCCGGCCACCTGTTGCTCCAGAGGATCGCGACGGCGGAGGACATCGCCAAGCTGATTTGCGCAGTGCTGGAACAGGAAGCGATGACGGGACAAATCATCACCGCGGATTGCGGGCAGATAGGCCGGTAAACGACACGGCTGCCGGAATGACTGAGGGCCTCGTCGTGTGAGTGGATGCGATATAGTCAATATCTATCAGATCCATCGTTTCTATATATTTTACCAATAGGTGTTTCTCGCATATGATGAGGATACAAACACAGATTGGGTGGAGGCGGTTCAGGTGGAGAATACGAAAGAGGTTCGCACGCGATTCGATGAAGTGGCCCATCAGTACGACAACCAAAGAAGAAAGTTAATCCCGTGCTTTGACGATTTTTACGAGATAGCCGTATCGATCGCAAGGACGGATTCCACGTCCCCGCACATATTGGATCTGGGCGCTGGAACCGGCTTGTTTTCTTCCTTGATCTTGCAGAAATATCCGACAGCCAGCATTACGCTGATCGACATTTCCGAAAAGATGTTGGAAACCGCTCAGGAAAGACTCAAGGGATTTTCTAACGTCCGGTATATCGTGGGTGATTATACGAATTTTGTCTCACAGGAGACGTATGATATGGTCATTTCAGCCCTTTCCATTCATCATCTGTCCGATGCGAACAAATGGCAACTCTATCAAAACAGTTATGCAAATCTGAAGAAAAACGGTGTCTTCATCAACGCCGATCAAGTGCTTGGCCATACTCCATTTATTGAATCGCTCTATAAAAAGGATTGGAAGCAAAAAGTGGAAGCCAGTGATTTATCGAAAGACGAAATCGAGTCTGCGTATGAAAGAACGAAACTCGATCAAATGTCGCCGTTAGAAACGCAAGTCAAATGGTTGCAGCAAGCTGGCTTTTCAGATGTGGATTGCGTCTACAAGTATTTCAACTTTGTTGTGTTGCACGGAAGAAAAACGACCTGACGAATCGTGGGTATCGTTGTTTGCAGAGACAGGACGCGGTAGGACGGCCGATCCGCTTTCGAAAATGTTTGTCCCTTCATGTATATCTGTTGCCAAAACAGTCCAAACTGAGTAACGCTTACGGAATTGCATGATGCGTTTCTTCGTACCCTCGGGCTGGTTAAGCCGTCAATCATCAGAATAAAAAAGAAAACCATCGCTTGATTCCCGTATCAATAGCCTGTCATCCTCATCGTGGGGATGGCAGGCTTTCCTTCTTTCTATCAAACTGCTGTACCCGTACAGGATATCGACGCATTCTTTGAAATCAGGTATTCCCATCGACGCGATTTTCCGTTACGTTTACATTTGGCTTTTGTTATTTTTTCCATCATGCTGAACAAGGGTGGTATACATGAAACTGATTCACGTCTTGGGGCTCGTCCCTTTCCTCGGGATGCTGGGGGGCTTGCCCTATGTCAACAAGCCGGGAGCTTTCGTCCTGGGCATGCCGTTGAACCTGTTCTGGATCGTCCTGTGGGTCATTCTTACGGCGGTTATCATGGCGATCGTTTACGCCATCGATCCGGACAATCGAGAGGAGGAATCCTCGTGAACATCTCTTTGTACATACTGGCAGCGTTTTTGGTCCTGATACTGGCATTGGCCGTCCGGGCGGCAAAAGGAAAACAAATGAACATGGAGCAATGGTCGGTTGGCGGCAGAGGGTTCGGGGCTCTGTTCGTGTTCTTGCTGCTGGCCGGGGAATTTTTCACGACGTTTACGTTCCTTGGCGGCAGCGGAATGATCTATCAGAGTGGAGCGCCTGCCTATTACGTCATGATGTACCTGACACTTGCGTACGTCTTTTCGTACTACTTGCTGCCGCCAATCTGGCGTTACGCCAAGAAGCACGGCATCATCTCCATTTCCGGCTTCTTTGCGCACAAGTACAATAGCAGACTGCTCGGCATGCTGGTCGCCGTCGTCGGCATTCTAGGCACGGTGCCCAATATCGTCCTGCAGCTGAAAGGGCTGGGGATTATCGTCTCGCAAACCTCCTACGGTGCCATTTCGCCGGTCATGGCGATGTGGATCGGCACGATCGTGGTCACATTCTACGTCATGCTGTCCGGTTTGCACGGCTCTGCTTGGACGGCGGTACTGAAAGACATCGCAATCATATCGGTAGTCGTCTTCCTTGGCTGCTACCTTCCCTATCATTATTACGGAGGTTTTCAACCGATGTTTGCGGCAGTGGCAGCGGTCAAGCCCGCTCATCTCATTTTTCCGGACAAGGGCCAGAGCGTTTCCTGGGTCATTTCCACGGTAGTGCTGACGGTCGTCGCCTATTACCTGCAGCCGGGACTTTTCATGTCAGCCTTGTCTGCCAAAAGCCCCAAAGTATTTCGGAAAAACACGATCTATTTGCCCGTGTACACGCTCATGCTCCTCTTCGTCTACTTTGTCGGGTACACGGCCGTCCTGCAGGTGCCGGGCTTGCAGGGAGCGGAAGGGGACCTTGCCTTGCTGAAGCTGTCCATTCAGACCTTCGAGCCGTGGATGATCGGCCTGATCGGCGGTGTCGGGACCTTGACGGCATTGGTGCCGACATCGGTTTTTTTGCTCACGGCGGGCACGCTTTTCGCCCAGGACATTTACCAGCCGTTGTTCAAGCCTGCGAGCGAGCGGACGGTTGCGACAGCGGCGAAGACAGCGATTCCGTTTATTGCATTCACATCACTTTATTTTGTCATTACGGGGGGAGATGCCCTGTACATGCTCTTGCTGATGAGCTACAACCTGATCATGCAGCTGGTTCCGTCGTTCTTGTGCAGCTTGCTGCCGAAAAACCCTGTGACCAAGTACGGCGCAGGACTGGGGATCGCGGCCGGGGTAGCGACTGTGGCCTACATGACGATTGCCAAGACCGGACTCGCCACATGGTTTCCGCTGTTGCCCCAGGCAGTCAAAGATTTGAATGCGGGACTGGTGGCACTGGCGGTCAATATCATCGTGATGGCTGCGGTGAGCGTGTTTTCCAAGCAATCTGTCCAGGAGAGCGGCAGAGGAGAGGTAGGATGAAAGCCGATCAAAAATGTTGTTGACGCGACACCAAATGGTGCCCTATAATCAAAATGACACTAAATGGTGTCCGATTAGCCGTTCATCATTTGGAAAGTTTTCTGCCTGCCTATGTTTCACTTGAAAACCATGATGAGGAGGAAACAGATGAGTAAGAGTTTCGGTACGGAAACCGCGCTTGGAGCAGCCCGCCCCCGAGGAAACATGACTGCATATTGGTCAGTCACCTTATTGCTCGCAGCAGCTGTCATGGTAAGTGGTATCGGACAACTGATGCAATATGGCGGAAACATCGAGTTGGTGACGAGTCTTGGCTACCCCTTATACGTCTTGACCATTCTCGGGATATGGAAAGTGCTCGGAGCCATCGCTCTCGTCGTCCCAGGCTTTCCTCGGCTGAAAGAATGGGCTCACGCCGGCATCTTCTTTTTAATGACTGGTGCTGCGCTGTCTCATGCGTTTGCGAACGATTATGGGGATTACGGGTTTCATCTGATTCTTCCGCTTTTCTATGCTGCACTCAATATCGCTTCGTGGGGGCTACGTCCAAAGAGCCGAATACGGTAAGGAGGTGATAAAACGGAACAGGTGTCCCTTCGCGTACAGCCAATGGAGTTCGACAGCAGAAAATAAAAGTTTGGAGAGGGCGCTATGAGCGAGAACAACCAGTCGCGGGATGTGTTTGACGCGATCGCAGACCCGACTAGGCGCCAGCTGATTCGTTTGTTAGCAGAGGCAGAGGAGATGCCGCTTCATCTGTTAACGGCACAGTTTCAAATGGGTCGTACAGCGGTATCCAAGCATTTGACCATCCTGAAAGAGGCAGGACTCGTACTTGACCGAAAAGTCGGCAGAGAAACGCGTTATAGGCTAAACGCCTCTCCACTCAGAGAAATACAAGATTGGGTGGCTTTCTACAGCAAATTCTGGAGTACGAATCTGTTGCGCCTCGGCCAACTATTAGAGGAGGAAGAAGAATGAGTTTATCATTATCCTTGGATTTTCAGTACAAGACATCGATTGAGAAGCTTTGGTCCGCCTTAACCGATTCAAGCAAGCTGGCCAAGTGGGTGGTCAACATCCACAACGGCCAAGCGATGGAAAATGATTTTAAGCCCGTCGTCGGACATCGTTTTCAGTTCCGTACGCAGCCGACCGAATGGTGGAATGGAATTATTGAAGGAGAGGTGCTTATCGTGGAGGCACCCAATCGTTTGTCCTATACGTGGGCCAGCGGTGGGGAGAAGCACACGGTTACCTGGACGCTGCAGGAGGTAGGGGACGGAAAGGTAAATCTTCATCTCGATCAAACCGGTTTCTCCAATGCGCAAGGACTCGAAGGCGCGAAGTATGGCTGGAGCAAATGGTGCGGCGAGCTTGAAAAGGTGTTGGAACAATAAACGATTGGGGAGCCCCGCTTCCCGAATCAACGCAAACCGGCTGCATACTGTATGCAGCCGGTTACTTTCTACCTACCAATCAAGCCAGCGGCGAAGCCGAATTCTGACATGTGAATCCATGCCTTACTGGGCACCTTCTGAGCCCGCGTGAATCTCTTGGCCTTCCATTCGGTCCACAGCGCACTGGCTTGGCCTTTTTCGATAGCGGGCCAGCATCGCTGCGCCCAAGAGGGCAGTCAGAATGGCAATCAAGGCCATTGGGCTGGCGTGGTTCACCTGGTATAGCGTGGTGCCGAGAATGGGTGCGATGATGGCGGATATTCCCTGCATGGCCGCAACCAACCCGGCAACGCCTCCTTGCTGTTCATTCCTTACAGAAAAGGAGGCGCCTGCCATAAACCCGGTCATCATAAATCCGGACCCCAGTCCAAATACAAAAAATGCCAAATAGTAAAAGGGAAGGTGAGCAGTAAGAAGGAATAGGAGCATACTTGCGACGAGAATGAAGGAACCGAGCAGGATCATCGGCCGCGGCTCCCATTTCAGCCATTTGGATTGCACGACTTGTGAAAGGAGCATCGCTATACCTGTAAACATCAACCCGAAGGAAACCACTCTCGCCAATTGATCAGAGGGGAGACCCAGCTGATCCTGCAGATAAAACCCGCCCACGACCTGAATCGTAACAATCCCTGTCATCGTGATGAACGCTACTAGTAAATAAAACCGCAAGCCCGGTTGAAATGGACTGACTTTGACAGCCCCTTTTTGACTCGTCGGCTTCGTTGCAGGCATAAACAGGAGAAGGGCTGCAAACGCGGCAGCTGAAATCGCAATGCCAAAATACAAGGGCCACAACAGACCTATCCATGTGAAAATGCCGGAAATGGCCGGCCCCAAAACAAGTCCAAGCCCATTTGCGGCGCTAATGATCGCCATGCCGCCAGCTCTTTCCTTGCCCTCTGTCACATCGCCGATATAAGCCTGCGAGGATGAGAGAATGGCTGGGATGAACATGCCGACCAAGCTTCGTGCTCCAATCATCAGGAACAGCAGCGGTCCGCCGCTGATATAGTGATGGAGACCGAAATAAAAGGTCATCGCGAGCAAGAGAGTACTGATGGTCATGCCGATAAACCCAACCAGGATCACCGGTTTCCGACCCCTCGCATCACTGATATTCCCCCATATAGGAGCCATCACCGCCATCATAATCGATCCGGTTGAAATCAGGATACCGGAGTGGATTTCGCGGAGTCCTAATTCCCGTATAAGTGACGGTGTGATCGGAGCAAGGAGCATGAGCCCCAACATCGCTACAAATACACTGAAAAAGACGCTCCCTTTCATTTTCATCATTCGCTCACTCCTTTTTCAATTCGATCATTCAAGGTGGAGTATAAGCGAATGGGGGCGGTGTCTTCTCCCTCGATACGGATAGAAATGCGGTCAAACGGATAACTATTGTTTTTTCACCTCGGACGGCTTCATGCCGTATCTGCGAAAAAACTGCTCTGAAAACGCGCTGACGTTGCTATAGCCGACCATCATCGCAGCTTCGGTCACAGTAGCAGCTTGGTCTCGTAGCAGCTTCAGCGCGTGGTCGAGACGGATATGCCTTACGTATTCGAAAACGGTCATGCCAAAACAGTCCTTGAATCCCTTCTTCAGCTTAAAATCGTTAAGACCTACTTTCTTGGATAAGGCCAGCAGCGAAGGAGGGTCGACCATGCAGGCCTCAAGCACTTGCTTCGCCACATGCAATTTTCGGACATCTTCCTTGGACAAGCCGTTCGATCTTGGCGTCAGCTCAAATATTTGAAGCATATGCATGTTTAGCAGCTCCAACGCGGTTGCTTCCATCAGCAGCGGGGATCTGTGCACCTGATGAAAATTCTTCAGCAAATGATTGACCGCTGCCCTGCTTCTCGCATCCATAGCAAACGTAAAAGCACGCGATGTCTGCCGGTTGATGACTCGCTCAAAATCAAGACGCCTATATGCAGAAGCCGCCAATTGATGGGCTGCATAGTCGAATAGAGAAACCGGAATGCCAAGCGACAGGGAAACGTACTGCTCATGGGCAGGCGGATAAAACCGTGCGGTAAAGTCCTGCATAAAAGCAAGCGAGCCATGGCCGACCGGGAGTTCATGTTCCTGACCGGATACGAGCACCTTTCGCTGACCGGATAGCGCAAACTGAAGCTCAACCATCCGACCATTTGAAGCAAAACAAATGGGAGGTGGCTCATCATAGTGAAAATCGTAGTATACGATTTCGATTCCGCTGTATGTGGCTAGTTTATAGACACGCCCGGTGCCGACTTCAGGCCGCGGCATATACGCGATTTCATTTTGGGGGATAAATCATGCTTCGTCAAAATATCGCTGATAGATGGAGTTCAGCGGTTCCACACCCATCACCTCTGTACGAAATCGAATACGCATCGTAATCCTGCCATCACCTATGTTCTTCATTCTAAGTTCCTCTTGCTTTTTTTCAAAGCTTTTATTCAGACGCGGTGCAGGCGAACTGAAACCGGCGCAGGGCGCTCCCCGGGTGTGTTGTTGTCCTTTGATCTCGGGGCTGAAAATCTTTGCGTTCTTCTCCCACATTTACGTGAGGACATCTAAAAAAAGCGCAACACTTTACCGGCTTTTTCGTAAAATACGTGTGGCCTTAGGTCCCGTCGGCTGCCGGACCTTTCGTTCACGTGGAATGGTACAATGGAACCATGAAGTAGAAATTGCACGATCGAAGGGGTGTAAAGCATGAGCGAGTCCAATCAGGAGTATATCGTGATCGCGGGGGCAAGGGAAAACAATCTGCAGAATGTATCCTTGCGCATTCCCAAACGAAAGATCACGATCTTCACCGGGGTTTCCGGATCCGGGAAGTCCTCGATCGTTTTCGATACGATCGCCGCAGAATCGACGCGTTTGCTGAACGAAAACTTTAGCATGTTCGTGCGCAACTTCCTGCCGCGCTATCCGCAGCCGGATGCGGACGCGATCGAGAATCTCAGCATGGCTGTAATTGTGGATCAGAAGCGGCTAGGCGGCGGTTCCCATTCCACGATGGGCACGATTACCGACATCTCTCCCATTCTCCGTCTGCTTTTCTCGCGGGTGGGTCAGCCCTATGTCGGACAAGCGCATATGTTCTCGTTTAACGATCCGCAGGGCATGTGTCCCGAGTGCAACGGGATCGGCCGCAGGCTGGGCGTCGATATGAGCAAAGCGCTGGACATGTCAAAGTCGTTAAAGGAAGGAGCCATCCTGCTGCCGGACTATAAGGTGAACGGCTGGGAATGGAATATGCTCGTGCAATCGGGGTCCTTCGATCTCGACAAGAAGCTGAGCGATTACTCGGATGAAGAGCTGGATCAGCTGCTGTACGCCAAGGCGCGGAAAGTGGAGATGGATTTCGCCGGGAAGGCAATGAATATTACAGTGGAAGGTGTCATCGAGAAGTTCACCAACAAGTACATCAAGCAGGATGTGAAGACGAAGTCGGAACGCACGCAAAAAGCGGTAGCGCCGTACATCACCGAAGGTACCTGCTCCAGCTGCCACGGCGCGAGGCTCAATCAGGCCGCGCTCAACTGCAAGATCAATGGACGGAGCATTGCGGAGATGTCCTCCATGGAGGTCGGACAGCTCATTGGCGTCATACGTGAGATTGACGACCCGATCGCTGCGCCGATCGTCAAATCGCTGACAGAGCGATTGCAGCATTTGGTGGATATCGGGCTCGATTACCTGACGCTGGACCGTGAGACAGATACATTGTCCGGCGGCGAGTCGCAGCGCGTCAAGATGGTAAAGCACCTGAGCGGCAGTCTGGTGGATGTCACCTATATCTTTGATGAGCCCAGTGTTGGCTTGCACCCGCGAGACGTGCACCGGTTAAATGGATTGCTTCAGAAGCTGCGCGACAAGGGAAATACCGTGATTGTCGTCGAGCATGATCCCGATGTAATCAAGGTCGCCGATCATATCGTCGACGTCGGGCCTTATGCTGGAAGCCACGGCGGCACCATCGTGTATGAAGGAAGCTACCAAGGCCTGCTAGAGGCAGGTACGTTGACTGGCACCCATATGAAGCGGCCGCTTCTACTGAAGCAAGATTGCAGGCAACCGTCCGGCAAGCTGCCCATCAGGAATGCCACCCTGCACAACCTGCGGAATGTGAGCGTAGACATCCCAACCGGAGTGCTGACAGTGGTTACAGGTGTCGCCGGCTCAGGCAAGAGCACACTGATCAACGAGATATTCCTCAGCCAGCATCCGGATGCGATCGTCATCGACCAATCGGCCGTCGGAGTATCCACACGCTCGAATCCGGCGACCTACACGGGCATCATGGATGATGTGCGCAAGGCGTTTGCTTCCGCGAACAAGGTGAGCCCAAGCTTGTTCAGCTTCAACTCCAAGGGGGCTTGCGAGAACTGCCAAGGGCTGGGTGTTGTGTATACGGACTTGGCATTCCTCGACAGCGTGAAGCTGCCGTGTGAAGTGTGCGGAGGGAGACGTTTCAAGGAAGAAGTGCTCGCTTACAAATTGAACGGGAAGTCCATTGCAGAAGTGCTGGAGATGACCGTAGAGCAGGCATTGGAGTTTTTTGATCAAAAAGAGGTTGTTCGCAAGCTCCAGGCGATGAGTGATGTCGGGCTGAACTATATTACGCTCGGCCAGCCGCTCAGCACACTCTCGGGCGGGGAATGCCAGCGCATCAAGCTGGCGAGCGAGCTGCATAAGAACGGCAGCATCTACGTGATGGACGAGCCGACGACCGGCTTGCATATGTCGGATATCGGTCACCTCCTGGGGATTATGAACCGCCTCGTGGATGCCGGCAATACCGTGATTGTCATCGAGCACAACCTCGATGTGATCAGTCAAGCGGATTGGATCATCGATTTGGGACCGGACGGAGGAAGCAAGGGGGGACAGGTGGTGTTCGAGGGCACCCCTTCGCAGATCATCCATGCGGAGCAATCGATCACGGGAAGGTACTTGAAGGAATGATTCAACCAGTAAGGGATGAAGATGTACAGGCAGCTTGCCGTGCTCGGGGATGGATATGACGAAGCATAATACGAAAAAGCTGAGGACCTTTGCGATCTTCAGCTTTTTCGTTTGTTTCCCACATGAATCTAAGAGGCAGTATTTTGCGTGTTTAACGTTTTTTTGCTCGAATTTCCAGACCGAATGTTGCTGCTAACAATCCCAGTCAAAATAATGATGACTCCCATCCACTGGGCCATATTGATGGGTTCCGCTAGCACCAATGAGGACATGGCTATGACAACCGGCAGTTCAGATGCTGTCAGAATGGTTCCCAATCCAGAACCGACATGCGGCATGCCAATGGAAAACAATAGGGGAGGAAGGACGACCCCGAATATACCCAGTGCCAATCCATAAGGAATCAACCCCGCTACTACATTCCACTCCAATAAAAACGTGGGCGGGAAAACGACAAATACAGTGAAGAGTCCCCCCGATGAAAGCAGAGCACTTTTTAAAATGGGAGGAGTGGCTTTTTCCACGGAGCTACTCAAAAACACGAATGTGGAAAAGGTGAATGCGGCGAGCAGTCCCCACACGCTTCCTATCCATGACAACGACATCTGTTCCTGAAACAGTACATTCGCCGCTAAAAGGGAACCGATAAGCAGCAGTCCAATGGAAATTAGCTTGCTCGGTGTCGGCTTCTTTTTATGGAACACCCACTCCAAGAGGGCTCCGATCCAAACAAATTGGAACAATAAAACAATGGCCAGCGAAGCATTCAAAGTTTGTAAGGCTTGATAATAGAAGACGCCAGTCAATCCAAACGGAATGCCAGATAAAAGAAGCTTTGCGGTTTGTCGTAGAGTTAGTTTTTTCTTTTTGGTAAACACAACAACAAGCCACGTAAGCACAACTCCGAAAAAATACTGCCCGCCGGTTACGGCTGACACTGTAAAGCCTGCTGCATACGCCAATTTAACAAATGTGGATAAGATCCCATAGCAGCAGCCTCCTAAAAAAACAATCAGTGCATAGTGCCATAATTTCATAATCATCCTCCTTTTTGGAATGCAAAAAACCACACAAACGGCCAGGAAGGCCTTTGTGTGGCGAAAATAGAGACGACTCTCCAGAAAAGTCCACAACCCCAACAGGTTTTAGTATTCGACTTCGGTAACAGTATAAAAAACACGTAAATCCTTGTCAATGTTTGGACCTCTGTCAGGATGATCCCCCCCTAAACTCATATCTTATATGAAAGGATGCTTTTCATCCTGAGTCATACACATTTGTGATACTATAAGAAAAACAGGAGACGAAACACGAATGCAGAGACAGCGGTGAATCGAATCTGTGATCTGCAAGAGCTTCTTGTAAACTAGAGGGTGGCATCGATGTTAAAACGTTTGTTTGTTTCCGGATACAAGGCTCACGAGCTTGGCATTTTCCATGAAAAAAATCCGGGGTTAGCCATTATAAAAAAAGCATTGAAGCGGGAACTCGTAAGATTCCTTGAGGAAGATTTGGAATGGGTCATCATATCGGGTCAACTCGGGGTTGAAATGTGGGCAGCCGAAACGGTTCTGGAATTAAAGAAGGAGTACCCACATCTAAAACTGGCGGTAATTACTCCGTTTTTGAATCAAGAGGAAAAGTGGAAAGAAGAGACCCAGGATTACTACCGAAATATTGTGATGCAAGCCGACTATATGAATAGCGTCTATCAAACCCCTTACCAGGGGGCATGGCAGCTTGGAGAGAAAGACAAATTCTTGCTTTCCCATTCAGACGGAATCCTGTTAGTGTACGATGAAGAAAACGAGGGCTCCCCGAAATTTTTAAGTAAGCTCGCCGCAAAAAAAGCGGAGCTTGGCGATTATCAGGTATTTCGAATTAACGCATATGACTTACAGACCATTGCAGAGGAACAGCAGCAGGAATTGTACAATGACGATTTCTAAACAAAGGTGCCAGCTACGAAAAGCTGGCTTTTTTATTTTTGGATAGCCGCTCCAGGCGCAACTTGTCATTGATCGCCTTTCCCGACTGTTGAAAGCGATCGGCGTGATCTCGTTTGGCTCGCTTGAATAGCATCCCTAGTATACGATCGTGCATATGGAAACGAGATCCTCCCATTAGGGGATCTCCTTTGCAGATTTCAATTGCTCTTCAAAGTTTATACTTGGTTTCAGATGTATGTATAACCTTTAAATGTTAAAATATGTTGATATAAATTTTAAAAAAAGCAACTCCTTTTGGGCAAAGCCAAGCAATAATGGCTTCATGGTAAGCTTTTTCTGTGCGAAAAGAACAGAAACTATTCAGGAAGGCAAGGATATCCTATAAGCGATACTGAAAATGCCCGTGAATATAATTTGGGGGCTGGGGTGGATCCAGCCGTTCTAGAGTCTCTCTATTATGTCGGCTCGATTATAGGTGGTCTCGTAATTATGTCAATGTCGAAGAAGGTTCAAAATCGCTTAACCACCAGCATGCCCCAAAAAGGAACAAAGGCTATCAAGTTGGTAGTCTTTGTTTTCGTTTCAAGCTCAGAAGTGTGATTGGCTTTCAGAGGCAGAGGACTCGCTACTAAAGAATTAGTTCCATATCCTTGAATGAGCCGGCCAAACGTCAAGATGGAGGAGGAGTTGTGACCGCTTTTACCGGGTATTGAGATAGTGGGAGGATACGTTCGTTATTAAAAGACACATATGAAAAATACCTCAAGCATTGCATTAATGTAGTTCAAAATACAAAAAGTATTCTCGCAAAAATTGGTTCAAAATAAAAAATTCTTTCCATTGGAATTTTCAGGTAGATTCTGTGCATAATCCACCGAAAGGATTAGCGCTTGGACAAGAAAGAACAATCCGACATCAGTTCATGAAAATATCATTTCATGAACTGAAATCAAAACCAGTACATACATTGTTTATAACCCTGTTCCGGATTGTCCAATAAGTCATACGATGTGGGGACTATTGTCTGATCTGGGCAACGATGTTACTCTGACAATAAAAAATGCTTGATTTACTGAAGAAAACTAAGTGGAAAATTAGACTTCATCTAATAATCAGCATCGCCAATTTAGTAATGTTCATGTCAACGGTCATTACAAACACGAAATGGAGCAATGTTTCTGTCAAATATGGAGCAATGTTTACATCTACAGACATGGACAAAACTGGTACTACCAAGCAGCTCCGTTTTTTTTGGTTTTATAAGTTTACATAATATATATTATCGGACTCAATAAAATTCCGCAAAAACCCTAAGAGAGCAGCTCCACTCCCATGTGTAATCATGGCAATACTGTTCAAACCGGGAAAGGATTTTATATAGTGAGTCGATCCACAATCGCAGTTCGATCATCTAGGTGTCCAGCCGTAAGCAAACGTCAAGTTCCAGCTTGCGTCTACATAGCAAACTCGCATGACCATCGATAAACGATAGAAAAACAATTGAAGCCATCGATTCAAACAGCCTCAAGTTTTGACCAGGAAATTCAAATCGGATAAGTTCCAGGCGTAAAAAAAAATCCGAATGACCAATCATCGTGCATCCGTCAGCGTGAACCCGTACTCAACGAAATGGATACCATCATATCGGCTGGCTTCCATATTGGCTTGCCACATTCAACATCGTCGTATTTATCCGCGCTTTTATCCCCGTAGAGACCACTGTTATCGACATACACCAATAAGCCTCTGATAATTCACATGAAATAAAAAAATAGAGTTTTATTAAAATTATGAGTTTACATTTATTGGAAATTCACTTATATTATAATTAAGATAACTATAACGAAAAATGACCGGAGGCCCACGATGACCAATCTGAAAACGAAAACGACCGCAACTGCCACTCCCCCTAAAAAGAGATCGTACGAGGATACGTTAAACAATCTGGCCCACTATCTCGAACGCAACAAGAAGAAATAAAACGAAAAGAGTGCCAAAGAGCGGCACTCTGCTTCGTCGTGTTCGGGCATGTTTCGTTATCGACTTTTCTGGTTTAATCGGTTCTCCCTTCAGAGAAACAATCCGGGTCAATCCACCTTCGCTTCATGCTGAGCGTTCTTCCAAATCAGCTCCACGGTTTCCTCCGGGGACAAATCGGTCGAATCGATCCACATGCCAATCTGTGGTGTCTCCTCTCGCAGCCTCCGGTCCAGCTCGTCAACCATCCATACCCCGTAGCCGCTTTTCGCTCTCTCTGCTTCTCTCCTGCCCACTTCCACCTTACTGGGAGCGAGTACGATGACATACAGCGGGCGGTTCCGAATAAGCCCGATCATTTCCGTCAGCATGGATCCGATGATGACATCTTGCAGCACAACATCAAATCCCGCTTCGAAGTAAGCATCTGCTGCTGCGGCGGTCAGTTGATGGCGCAAACGCAGCTGCTCGATTGCTTCCGTCTCGGAATCTGGGAGCATTTCCACTCTTCCGCGAACGATCATTTTCCGGAAGCTGTCTCCTCGGACATGTACGCTTTTCTTGAGCCTTTCCGCAAGAAGCTGCGCGACCGTAGACTTTCCGGAGGCCATGATACCCGTAATCAAAAAGATGTGCCTTCCTGCTTCTTGCATTCTTCTTCCCCCTTCACGCCAGAAAAATGAAACAACAAGCACTCTATCCCTGGCTGATCAAAATAAGCTTGATCCCTTCGCTTCGATTCTCCATGCAAGGTCCCCCCTCCAGGAAAAGAACGAGAGACGTTACTTCGGTTCTCCGTCAATCTAAAAGTCGAGCGATTAAGGGATGCTCTTGTACTGCATCGTCGCCTGCACTGCTCTCTTCCAGCCAGTATACAGTCGTTGTCTCTTCTCTTCCGGCATGTTCGGGTCGAACGAACGTTCTACCACCTTATTGCGGACAATATCTTCCTTGCTCGTCCAGTATTGAACAGCTAGACCTGCCAAATACGCCGCTCCCAAAGCCGTCGTCTCGTTCACGCGCGGACGCTCCACGACCGTGCCCAATAGATCCGCCTGGAATTGCATCAGAAAATGATTGCCAACGGCTCCCCCGTCCACAGCCAATTTGTGCAGTCGGATGCCCGCGTCAGCTTCCATCGCTTCCAGGACGTCGCGCGTCTGATATGCCAGAGACTCCAGGGCTGCGCGGATCAGATGGTCTTCCGTCGTACCGCGGGTCAACCCGAAAATCGCCCCGCGCGCTTCCATGTCCCAGTAAGGCGCCCCCAGTCCCACAAAGGCCGGAACCAGATAGACTCCGTCCGTGCTGTCCACAGCAAGGGCATGTTTTTCCGAATCTGCCGCTCTCTCGATGAGCTTGAGCCCGTCCCGCAGCCACTGGATCGCCGCACCCGCGATGAAGATACTGCCCTCCAACGCGTATTCGACCTTGCCGTCCACTCCCCAGGCGATAGTCGTCAGCAGCCCGTTTTTCGAGGCGACAGCCCTTTCCCCCGTATTCATGAGCATAAAGCAGCCGGTTCCGTACGTATTTTTGGCGGAGCCTTCCGTAAAGCACGCTTGGCCGAAGAGCGCCGCTTGCTGATCACCCGCGATTCCTGCTATGGGGATTTGCGTGCTGAATATTTTTTCGTCCGTATGGCCGTACAGCTCGCTGGATGGGCGCACTTCGGGCAGCATCTGTCTGGGAACGCGAAGCATCTGCAGCAGTTCCTCATCCCATTCGTGCTTGTGAATGTTGTACATCAGAGTCCGGGAGGCATTGGAATAGTCCGTGACATGTATCCTTCCAGCCGTCAGCTTCCAGAGAAGCCACGTGTCCACAGTCCCGAACAGAAGTTCCCCTCGCTCTGCCCGCTCTCTCGCGCCCGCTACGTGATCGAGGATCCACGTCACTTTGGTGCCGGAGAAGTACGCGTCGATCAGGAGTCCTGTTTTATCCCGGACCATTTGCTCGTATCCTTCAGCTTTCAACTGATTGCAAATATCGATGGTCTGACGGCTCTGCCATACGATGGCACGGTACACCGGCTTTCCTGTCTGTTTGTCCCACACGACCGCCGTCTCCCGCTGATTCGTGATCCCGATGCCGGCGATTTGTTCAGGCTTGACATGGTTCTGAAGCAAGACTGCCCGCAGAACCTCCAGTTGCGTTTCCCAAATTTCCTCCGCGTCGTGCTCGACCCAGCCAGGCTTCGGGTAGTGCTGGGTAAATTCCTTTTGCGCCACTCCGATGATCGCTCCCGACTTGTCGAACAAGATCGCGCGAGAACTGGTAGTTCCCTGGTCCAATGAAAGCATGTAGGTTTGCCCCATACTAGCCGCGCCTCCTTCACCCGTTTTGGTATTTCCTTGTATTTATTCATACGAACGGGCAAATCCTCTTTTGTCAAAAGAAAAAAGCCGCTGCCCTCATAAGCTGTGGTGACAGCCATCGTTTGGGGCAGCAGCCGAACTCGGTCTTGTATGATTACTTTAGCAGAGCCGCATCCAATGCCACTTCGATCATCTCGTTGAAGGTCGTCTGGCGCTCATCGGCGGTCGTCTCTTCTCCCGTAAGGATGTGGTCGCTCACGGTGAGAATGGACAGGGCGTTGCGCTTGTACTTGGCAGCCAGCGTATAGAGAGCGGATGATTCCATCTCTACAGCCAGTACTTGATAGGCAGCCAGCTTCTTGTACAGATCGAGACTCTCACGGTAAAAGCTGTCGCTGGTAAAGATGTTGCCCACCTTGACATTCAGGTTTCGCTCGCTTGCCACCTGATACGCTTTATGTAACAAATCAAAGCTGGCCGTTGGGGCAAAATCGATCTGGTTAAACAGCAGCCGATTGGTTTGAGAATCGGAAGAAGCGCTCATCGCGAGGATGACGTCGCGCACCTTGATATCTTCCTGGATAGCTCCACATGTGCCTACACGAATCAGATTTTGCACATCGTACGATTGCATCAGCTCATTCACGTAGATCGAAATGGACGGCACACCCATGCCTGTCCCTTGCACGGATACCCGTTTGCCCTTATAGGTCCCGGTAAAGCCCAGCATGCCCCGTACGTTGTTATAGCATTCTGCTCCTTCCAGGAACGTTTCTGCGATGTATTTGGCCCGCAGCGGATCACCCGGAAGCAGGATGGTTTCAGCAATAGCACCTTGCTTTGCTCCAATATGGATACTCATAGCGTTTCTCCTTTGCTTTCGAAAAATGGCTTACCATGATATGGTACTATAAAAGCCGAACATTGCAAAACGAAACTTGAACACGAGTGAAAGGAGGCCGAAATGAGCGACTACGAGCGTGAAACACTCAGAAACAAGGAGCACGAGAGCCTTCCCAGCGGCCGATTGCGCGATGCGATTGATCAGGCCGAAATGGGCTCCCCACATGAGTTGGCACGAGGAGGCTGCTTGTCCAAGGTGCTTGTCCTCGCCGTCATTCTAATCAGTCTCGTGATCATGCGTTATTGCAGCTTGCCTGGGTGACCGCAAAACAGACATGGAGGAAACATGGCTCCCCGCATGGATCCGTCTCCTCCTCCGATTCTTGTCAAGCAGTCTGTTCTTTCCCTTCTCAATGACCATCACGGTGCTGCTCCGTCCAATAGGCGACAGCTTCCAGATGATCTCCCAGACAAGTCCTCTCTCTCTCCCTGCTCGCGCGAATCCCCCTGACTGTTCCCGTAAGCAAGTGGACCGCCTCGACTCGCAGTCCTTTCCGAAGCGCGATCGCCTGGGCAAGCGGCGGCACAAACAACTGATCGACGCCGATCTCGACCGATGCACGCTGTGTCATCGCATAGGGCAAATCGCTCATGGAGGAAGTCCCCAATCGCTCCTTCTCGAACAGACTGTTTACATATGCCCTGGCCAAGCTGACAGTCCAGCTCCCGTTCATCGTCTGCCTTTTGCGCAAAGCAATATCCACTCCCTGGTAACAGGCCTGGATGAATGGGAGCATGTCTTCTGCCGCAATCACTTCACCGGCCTGGAGAAACAGCCAGACATCTCCAGTCGCTTCTTTGGCGCCAACGGAACGCCAGAGCTCCTCCCCCAAGGGAAACGGGTAAATGTAGCAAGTGCTAGCACATGAGGAATTGTTCAGGATGATGTCGATGGAACGGTCTTTGCTCCCATGGATGACCAAAATCGTTTCTTTGGGAGACAATCTCCCCACCTGGTAGAGCAGTCTCTGGATCGTCTTTTCATCCTGCTGGACCGAGATAATGACGCTGAGTCGATCCATATTCTCGACCCGCTGCGCATAAGATATACCTTTATGTTTTTTTACGGCGGCCTTTTGCCGATTTCTTTTTTCGTTTCCCATCCCTGCTCCCCCCTCTATCTTCCCTGGGTGGTTGATAGTAAACCGAGCGCAAATGCAGCGTCCCGGGAACATGTAAAAGAGAGCGGTAGCGATCTCCATCCGGCGAGCCGCCTCGTTTACCCAACCTCTGCAGCAAGAGTTGGATGGCTACCGCATGATCGCGCAGGATACGATGTTTCCCTTTTTTCAATGGATATGCAGCACCTTTTTCCCACTGCAAAGCAGGCTTCGGCTCAACGCCAACCACGACCAGCTTTTCCAGAACGGCTTTGACAAACGCTGCAGGGGGCGTGGCGAGTGATTCGCAGCCCAAGACACCGAGAGCCTTGCGACTGCAGCCATACGGCACTCGTGACATCGTTCCGGCGCCAAGATCCGCCCTCCCTAGCAAGTGGTTGAGCAAGCGGTATGCATTGGGCAAGACCCCATTCCTTCTATTTGCACCAGATGTGCCTGCCATGGTCACGACGACGTCCGCACCGTTTTTCAGGGCAGTCATGTACGCTTTGAGCAGCAGCGGGGGGATGACGACCCTTTCGTCCAAAAAGAGGACAGACTCTCCTTTCGCATGACACGCTCCGATCGCTCTGCCTTCATCGTACGTATGGAAACGTTCATCTGAGACGATACGGACCCACGGTGCATGAGTCTGCGGACCGGAGAAGCGGGGCATCGGGGGACAGATCAGGATGACTTCTACAGATTGGGTGAGATGATTCAGGTGATCCAGCATAAGTAGAAGCCCTTTGCCATCACCGCTAAGCGGGATGACGACGGACAACTCGGGGCGTTCGGTTGAAAAGCTGTCCATCTCGCTTCCCCCTCGCCAATAATGGTTCTTTCCTTAGAGTACGCAATTTTCTTCAAAGTGGACACGGCGTTTCCGATCAGGAGGAAAAGTTGGCGCAAGGCCATGTCCGTCCGAAGGATCATGCTGCCGCCTGGTCTGAACACGAAAAAACAGGACGAAGGAAGCAGCTCCTTCGTCCTGTTATCAGTTGTCTTCAGTAAGCGCGCCGCTGCAAATCTCGCCTGCGTATTCTCCTCATTTTGCGCATTCTGCTTATCGTGAAGAGGAGCATGAAGAGGTTTAACCCGAGCCACACGAAGAGCAGACCGTACCCGATGGCTGGGTGCTCCTTCAAAGAGGGAGCGGCGATCGCTTTTTGATCTTCCGGCGGTGTCGGCGGATCGTGCCTTAGCAGCGGATAGGTGACAGTGAGATTCCCTGCTTGCACGGACAGTTGTCCATAGTCCGTGAGTTGGATCAGCGGCTCTGTTCCTTTTGGGACCGACGCGTACAAGTCGTCCATTGTGGTATACGTAATGACGTTTGCATCACCGGGTACGGCTGCACGCGTATACGCTTTCCCATCAGGCGCCACTTGCTTGGTTTCAAAATGAGCGAAGCCGTAGTCGAGCATTTTGGTGACATCTTTGTAGGCGTAAGCGCTGGCCGCCGCCTTCATGGTCACCGCGATGAATTCGGTGTTTCCCCGTTTGGCCGAACCGACGAGCGTGTGCATCGCCTGGTCCGTGAAGCCGTTTTTGATCCCCGTCGCCCCTTCGTAATCACGAAGCAGCTTGTTATGGTTGATGAGCTCGGATTTCCACTCCCGGCCGTTCCATGGCAAGCGATTCGTTCCGACGATCTCCCGGAAGGTCGGATTCGTCATTGCGTATCGTGCTATTTTCGCCATATCGGAGGCGGTTGTGTAGTGATTCGGGTCGTGCAGGCCGTGGGCATTGGCGAAATGCGTCTCCGTCACCCCGACCTTTTCCTGCAAATAGGCGTTCAACTGCTCCGCAAAACGCTCCGTCGTCTGGCTCATATGCTCCGCGATCGCCGTAGCGGCGTCGTTACCCGAGTGCATCAAGAGTCCGTACTCCAGCTTGCGAAGGGAAACCTGCTCCCCTTCTCCCAAATAGACGCGGGTTCCTTCTTCATAACGCGCCTTTTTGGAGACGGTGACGATATCGTCCGGGTTCCCGTTTTCGATGGCGTATATCCCGGTGGCAATCTTGGTGATGCTTGCCGGGTACAGCCTTTCGTGCGGGTTCTTTTCAAACAAGACTTGTCCTGTCGTAGCGTCAATCAATATGGCTGACTCTCCGTTGAGCTCGTCGGCAGAAAGGCCTGACGTGTCCTCCGCGAAAGCCACAGGTGCACCGGGACTCCATAGAGCCACGGCAACAACGAAAAGGTACGTAAGAAGAAAACGCATGTAGTCGGTTCCTTTCCATACTTGTCGCTATTTTTCCATCTTGCCCTATCAGTTCCTACCCCAGTCGTTTTCCCAACAAATCGTAAATCATTTTAAACTTCGGATTGTCTGCAAACGCCTCTTCAAATCCGCTGACGTGCTCGCGGTACAAGGCGGCAGCCGATTCCAGATCCTGCTTTACATACAGGGAGAAGATTTCCTCCAGCTTGTCCTCCAGCGTCGGGTCTACCTCAGCAGGAGTCAAAATTTCCTGACGCAAATTGTTCATCAGGACGTCCAACTGATGCGTGATGACGGAAGCTTCCTGCAATTGCTCCAGCACATCCTTCGGAATATTCCCGGCGTATTTGTAGCGCAGCTCGTGTTCATTGGTCGCCCAGAAGTTCATTCCAAGCGTCCGGATTTGAATCTCGCAGAACAGTGTAATCTTTTCGCTGCCGTGATACACCGTATACGATACAATCATGTGAATACTGCGGTACCCGGAATCTTTTGGCGAAGCGATGTAGTCCTTGACATCGTGAATGACGATGTCCTCCCGTTCCTGGAGAAGCTGCTGCACTTCGCGTACATCGTCAACGTAGCGGCAGACGACGCGGAGGCCGGCGATGTCGGAAATTTCCCCAGCGACACGCTCCTGCCAGTTGTCATGTTGAAAATCGATCCCTTTTTCTTTCGCCTTTTTAATCAAACTATCCACTTTTTTGACGCGGCCCACTACGAACTCAATCGGCGAGTAGCGGCCGCTCTTTTGAAATCCGTATTTGATCCCTTTCAATTTCAGTTTCAATTCATCAACTGCTTGCTCATAAGGTGCCAAGAAGTGCACCATATTGTTCAAAACTTTGCTTGGCACGTGTGAAATTCTCATGGTTCCTGCACCTCTCATTGCTTCCATTGGAAAGGCGATGCCTCAAAGAAAGGCTGCGGGTTCACATAGGTGTTCCCGATCAACATTCCGTAATGCAAATGGGGACCCGTAGAAAAGCCGGTCGTGCCCATTCGCCCGATGACTTGTCCTTGTTTAACCTCCTGGCCCGCTTTGACCTCCAGCTTGGACATATGCGCGTAAATGGAAAAGACTTGCATACCGTGATCGATGATGATTGTATTACCCGTCAAGTACAGGGAATCGGCCAAGACTACTTTGCCGTTGTTGCTGGCCCAGATGGGGGTGCCGGTCTTGTTGGCGATATCGATCGCAGAATGGCGGTTCGCCGGCACTCCGTTTACCACACGCTGATAGCCGTACGGAGTGGTCAGCGTCCCGACAGCCGGCTGGATGAACGCATCGGTAAAGTAAGGCACCTCAGCCGAACGGGAGCGGGCGGCGTTGATCTTTTTCTGATCCGCATTGATTCGATTGGTATCTTGACGCATGTCATTTAGCTGTTTGCTTACCGTCAAAACGTCAACGGCAAATTTTTTAGGAGCGATCGTCACCGGGACGCAAGCGCTTTTATTTGCTGACTGGATTTGATAGGTTCCGGGTTTGGCGTCAAATGGTACGGGAATAAAACGGGCATACTCTCCTTGGGAAGGCAACAGGCGGTACGTCTTGGAAAAGAGCGTGACCGATTGTTCCCGATTGCTGCGCACAAAAATAACGTCGCCTGGATACGTTGTTCCTGGCAACACGGTCAAAGGCGTCTGCTGTTTTTGGTACTGAACATGTGCTTCTTCGATGATTTCCTTGCTGTAAGTGCTTGTCCCGGACAACAGTGTCAGGGCAGTGATCAGCATGAAACCGACCATCGATTGTAACATAGCCGTTCCCTCCCAATTTCCAGTATATCAAAAGACGAAAGGAAAGGAAAAAGAAAAAGAAGGCTGTGCAGCTAGCCTTCTCCAATGGTTTCTCATTTTTTGGTGTAATCGGCCATCATATCCATGATGGATTGCACGCCGCTAAGCATCTCGCTTGCACGTCTTGTCTTTTGCGAGATGCTATCGAAATCGAGTCTGCCCTTTTTGCGATCGTTCCAACGTTTGAACAGATCTTCGGCTGCCCCAGGATTGCGGCGGACCTCTTTGACCCGGGCTTCATCTTCCTTCAGCCACGATTCAAATTCCGGGTGCTCCTTTAGCAGCCGCTTCACTTCTTTCCGTTTCATCGCGGACCTCCTCCTTTCGGTGTACAAACGTACGTAGTTATTTGTTCGTTACACCATATGACTAGTCCGCGAATATGCTTGTGTGTTTGCACTAGATGATAAATAAAGGGCGGAAATCAGACAAAGAGAAAGGCCCCGCTTAGGGACCTTTCCGTCATCCAGCTATTTACTTGTTAGGAGAGGAAGGCTTAGCGGCCTGCCATTTGGGATTCTGCGAAGCTCACCAGACGCTTGGTGATCTCTCCACCTACAGAACCGTTTTGACGAGAAGTAGTGTCTGCGCCGAGATTTACACCGAATTCGGATGCAATCTCATACTTCAGTTGATCCAGAGCTTGGTTCGCTTGAGGAACTAGCAGGTTGTTGCTGCTGCCACCGTTGTTCGCCATGATTGAATTCCTCCTGTCGCGTTTTTTGTCTTCCGGGACGGGGTTGAACCGTCAGCTCATTTGCTTCCCGCCGGTCGAGACCGGAAGATGTTTTGGGTGTTCAAGAGGGGCATTGACCTCTTGTGGTACTATCATCCCTCCGTCTCTCTCATCCATACGTCCCGGGGGAAATGTAAATTCTGACAAGGTGTTGCTTGGACCATGTGCTATAATGTTTGCGTAAAGTAGGTAACGAGAGGAGTATCCATCGTGAATCCATCCGGAAAAATTCTGCTCATTGACGGAATGAGCTTTTTGTTTCGCGCTTTTTACGCTTCTGCCTGGGGAGGCGGATATCGCCAGACAACCACAGGCGTCTATACGAATGCCGTCTACGGCTTCACCAAAATGATGCTTGACTATGCAGACCTGGTAAAGCCTACCCACTTGGTGGTGGGCTGGGACGTCGCCTCGCGCGAATCCCTCGTGCGCAGCCAGTGGTATGACGGCTACAAGTCCAATCGACAAGCACCTCCCGACGAGCTGATCCCGCAGTTCGATCTCGTCAAGGAAGTGACGGCTGCCTTTTCCATTCCCAATCTCGGCTGCCCCGGATATGAAGGCGACGATATTTTGGGCACACTAAGCACGACCCTTTCAGCGGACGGACATCAAGTAGTGATTGCCACCGGGGACTACGACAGCCTCCAGCTCGTCTCTGACCTCGTCAGCGTCAAAATCCTCAAAAACGGCGGGAAGCATGAGCACTACAATCCGGCGAGCCTGCAGAGCCTGCGCGGAATTGCTCCCGAGCAGGTCGTGGATGTCAAAGCGTTGATGGGTGACGCCTCCGATTGCATTCCGGGCTGCCCGGGTATCGGCGAAAAGACAGCGACGAAACTGATTGTGGAACACGGTGATTTGGAACGCCTATACTCCAATCTGGACAGCTGCACCGTCAAAATGCGCAGCAAGCTGGAAGAGCACCGCGAGCAAGTCTATTTGAGCAAAAAGCTGGCGACGATCATCCGCGATGTGCCGATCGAATTTTCGCTGGAGGAAGCCGCATGGGAATACGACAGCGCGGTTGTCCGCAGCAAATTCGACGAGCTGGAATTCGGCCGCAGCCTGGCGACCCGGGTCGGCTAATAGAGGATGGGAATGGAACATGAATACCGATTTGGCTAAAAAATTGCGCTGGAAGCCGGGAATGAACTTACTCCTGCTGAACGCCCCAAAAGAGCATCTCGTTCAGCTGATGCCCGCTTCGGAAGAGGGTGCCCTGACAAGCGCAAACGACCCGGAATCTGCCGTGAAGTCCTCATTTGAGCTCGTACTGCTGTTTGTCAAAAGCGCTGCCGAATTGAAGGAATGGTCGCGCCTCGCTGTTTCTTCTGTGGAAAAGGATGGGCTTCTCTGGATCGCCTATCCGAAAAAAACGTCCAAAATCAAAACCGACATCCATCGCGATCAAGGCTGGGAGCCAATCGCAGAGGCGGGGCTTGAAGGCATTGCGCTCGTCTCGGTTGACGATACGTGGTCCGCGATGCGGTTTCGCCCGATCGAGCTCGTGAAAAATCCGCGCTCGTCTCGCGTAAAGGAATCCACATCTTCGTCCGCTTCCACGCAAGAGCGCGTCGTAACCGTACCCGGCGATTTGCAGGACGAGCTGGACAAGCATCCCGAAGCGAAGACGTTTTTCGACCAGCTTGCCTATACGCACCGCAAGGAGTACGTGCGCTGGATTACCGATGCGAAACGCGAGCAGACGCGGACGGATCGAATCGCCAAAACTATCGAGCGGTTGCAGCAAGGCTTGAAAAGTCCTTTCCGCTAATTCAACCATGAAAAAAGCATCCCATGGCCATGACCGATCGTGGCCATGCAGGGATGCTTTTTATTTTGTTGCCGAAGTGGACGACAAAAGAAAGCCATGGAGAGCAAATAAATGGCTGCCAGCCGCGGGGGAGGAGCCAGATTCCTCCAAGGGGCTCGTCAATGCTGGAACACATCCAGCAGCATCCCCTTCGTCTCCTTCTCTTCCGTCTCCCACGAAGTGGCAAAACGAACGCGGTGGGACACGCCCATAATGTCGTAGGTCTGGACCAAATGCTGTCGGGCTGAGCCGATAATCAGGCTGTGCAGCCGAACGTTTTTCCGTTTTCCCAGCTCAGCCAGCTGCTCCTGCACATACGGGGAGATTCCTCCCACCCCATCCGTCACCATCACGAAGTCGGCGCCTGCGAGTGATTTGTCTTCATTCACCAGCTCGATGCCCCGTTTCATCGGAGAATCGAAATGCGTCCCTCCGCCGAAGGCCATCTGCGCCAGACTGTAAAAAGCCGGCCAGTCCGGTTTTTTGTGAAAAAGCGCTTGTTCGCGCAATTCGCCTTTCGCACCGAACAAGAGCAGGACAAAATTTCGCTTTTCCAGCATCGAGAGAGCTGCGAAGGTCATCACGAACAACTGCGCCAGCCGCAGCTTGGGACCCCTCATCGAATGGGACGTATCAAGCATGCAGATGACGGGTCCTTTCGGCGGTTCTTCTACCCATCCGGAAGTATCGTAGGTCATCAGCTTCTGTTCCACCCATTTCAGCATGAAGTACGTTTCATAGTCCGGATCTGCCAGCAGCACGGCGTCAGTCGGCAGCATATGCGCGACGTCACCGGATTGGCGCAGGTCGTAGTATTCCTCCGGAAGATGCCGCGATCGCATTTCTTTGCGTTTGACACGGAAAAGGTGGACATTGCGCCCCACTTCCTGCAGGAACGCCACCAGTTCTGGGTGCCGCTTCAGTTTTTCCACCCATTTGAGATACTGTTCAAAGCTCTGTCGACGAAGCTTGCCTAGATCATGCCCCCAACTGCGGTTCGCAAATCGCTGGCTGGCGGTAAACAGCTCCTCGACAAACAGCGTATCCAGCTCTTCCTCCGACAACGATTGCTTCAACGACCTCTCCAGCCATTGTCCCAATTCGCTCTCGAACGCAGCGATTGCCTCCCGCTCCTGCTTTTGCAGGCGGTCCAGTTGTTTTTCTTTTTGCGCCAGTTCCTCTTCCAGCTTTTTTACCTTCTGCATGAGCTTGGATCGCTTCGTAAACTGGGTGCTCATCTCTTCCCGGAGTCCGCGGATCCGCTCTTGCAATGCGAGGATTTCCGCTCGCACCAGCGGTTTGGTGTCCAATGCCTCTTGCTTGTCCTCCACCATGCGCTTTCCTTGCTGGAGGGTGTAGCCGACCAATTGCAGCTTGGCGATCTGCTTGTCCGTCAAAAACTCAGAGAGGCGGGCTTCCTGTGTGCCCTCTTGTCCTTTCTTCTCCTGAAGCCCAGCCACCAGCGGGGAGAGCTGTTGGTCTTTTTCGCGCTGTTTGACTTCCTCCGCGAATGTTTGGGTCAGCCACAGCAAAGCTTTGATGGCTGTCTTGAAGGCGGCGCTCTCCTGCCCAACCGTCCGCGGGTGTATCATACGAGTGAAGTACTGCTTCATGAGCGTCCGAATCATCCAATGGTGAAACGGATTCGCTTCCTGCGACAGGTCGATTTCCGGTTTTTCCAGGTAAAAGACGAGAAAAAAATCCGCCAGAAGCTCGAGATCAAACCAGGAAGCACGCGCACTCGCCTCCCGTACCCATTCCTGGGCCGTTCGCGAAGAAGCGAGGTACGTATCAAACAAATACCGGTCCACACGACTGGCGCGAATGATCACGGCTCCCATCTCCTATCGTGTGTAGTCGTACTCCGTGCCGGGAACTTCCTGGTCGAATACGGTCCGGTATGTCTTCTGGAGCTGCTGCAGGATCCGCTCTCCTTCGATTCGCAGGTACGCGTATTTCACCGTGTAGGTCTCGGGGTTGTGAATGAGCCGGTTCTTTTCTAAGACATACGCTTCCAGATCTCCTTCCCGCTTTTGCCACTGGAGCAGGCGATTGCGCAGATCGCGTGCGGTTTCTTCCACTTCCGAACGGCACTCTTCCAAAAGCTGGCGATTCCTCTCCAGCGCTTCCCTGCCCATTTTCGCTCCGACTTCTTTCTTGAATTGAAAGGCGTGCAGATCCGCTTCCCTGGTCGTCCATTTTTCAGCGATCTGGGAAAACTTGCGAAGCGGCAGGTCATTTTCCAGCTCTGCCTTGAGCATTTCCGTAAACTGTCGTTCAAACAGCTCCCGCATCACCGGTAGATCTTCCGGGACATCCCACATCATGTGCGGGGTGTAGACCGTATCCCATATCGACACCAGCTCCCGTCCGTGCAAAGCGGCTGACGTTTTCCAGACGTTGGCGATTTTGCTCCAGCGGCGATCGGAAAGCCGGTATTCCTTTTCTTCCATATCCTGCTTCACCCGGTACAGGAAGTAGATGATCGCTTCCGGTATGTCCACCTGTGCCGCTGCGGCCTGAATATCGCTGATGTCGTACAAGGAGAAGACCACCGGAAGCTGCGATTTCGGCAAAGAGAACATCTTTTCATAACTGGAAGCGAGCTGCAAATAACCGACCTCATAGCGAACCAAAAAGCGGTCGTACAAGGCGGCCAGCTGTTCGTCATCGTCTGGCAGTTCGTTCGAGGCCGCAATCAAAAACTGCAGCGGCACTGCTTCCCGCTCTCTCCCATTAAAGTAAACGCGCTCGTTTAGGATGGAGAGCAGCGCGTTGAGAATGGCGCTGTTCGCCTTGAAAATCTCGTCGAGAAAGGCAAACTGGGCAGCCGGCAGATAGCCGCTCGTTTTCCGGACGTATTGGTCTCGCTTGAGCTCCTGCAAGGATACCGGTCCGAACAGCTCATCAGGTGTCGTAAAACGCGTCAACAAATATTCGAACCAATGCTCGGTGCCAAACAGCTGCGAAAAGGCACGAGCCAATTGGGATTTCGCAGTTCCCGGAGGCCCGATCAATAGCGCGTTCTCCCCGCTGAGCATGCCCAGCATCAGCAGTCGAATCAATTCATTTCGCTCCAGAAAGCGGCGCTCCAATAGCGCAATGGCTTGTTCCACTTTTCGTTGAATCGCGGTTGGTGTGTTCATTGGCATGTGGTGCCCGCAAGCAAGTGTGCCGGAGCACCTGTCCCCCTTCGTGCTAAGATCGCAACTATGGATAAAATGTCTCATTTTATAGTCGCATACTGTGGTCAAAAATGCCAGTTTTCGAAAGGAATGCCCGCAGCCTCCGCTCTCACCCATGCCCACTGTCTCGCATATGTTGTGGCAAAAGGAATCCCAGACCGAAACAAGCATAAAAGGAGGGTTTGCACATGGGGATTGAGCTTGCTTGGCTGCATGGCGTCTACGTGCTGTTTGTGCTTGGCATTATCCTATTGATGGTTCTGCGGCGCGATACCAGTCTGATCAGCATCGTCGGAATTGCCGCTCTCGGGTTGGTGGCAACCGGATCAATCACCACCGCTATCGGCGGCGTGTTCGGCAGTTTCATTTACGCGATCACCGAACTGTTGCCCACGATCCTGGTCATTTGCATCATCGTGGCGATGAGCCACGTCCTGACGGATACGGGCGTGAACGAAACGATGATTCGACCGATGACGCACTTGATCCGCACCCCCTCACTCGCCTATTGGGTGATCGGGCTTGTCATGATGGTCATTTCCTGGTTTTTCTGGCCGTCCCCTGGCGTCGCGCTGATCGGAGCCGTCATGCTGCCTGTGGCATTGCGTGCCGGCCTGCCCGCGATCGGTGTCGCGATCGCCATGAACTTGTTTGGGCACGGGATCGCCCTGTCCGGAGACTTTGTGATCCAGGGAGCCCCCACCTTGACCGCGAAAGCAGCAGGCATCCCCGTACAGGACGTCATCTCGGCGAGCGTCCCCCTCGTGATTGTCATGGGGGTCGTCACGACGATCGCAGCTTTCTGGTATTTGCGAAAAGATATGAAAATCGGGAATATCCCGTCGCCATCCGAAGCGACCTCAGCTCCCGACGGGATATTCGCCTCGATCAAAGTGCCGCTTCCCGCCGCAGTCCGCCGTACACTCGCGGCTGCTGTTCCGATTCTGTTTCTTCTCGATGTCATCGCCATGTTCGCTTTTGATTTGCGCGGAGGGGATGCGACCGCACTTGTCGGCGGCACTGCCCTCCTGATCCTGATTGCGGCCACGATGCTCGCCCACAAACAAGAAGGGCTCGAGCAGGTCACCACCCACCTGATCCAAGGCTTTCAGTTTGGATTCAAAGTGTTCGGACCTGTCATTCCCATCGCCGCATTTTTTTACATGGGGGACAGCGGTTTTGTCACCGTATTCGGCGAAGTGCTTCCAGCGGGCTCCCACGGAATCGTCAACGACTTGGGTGTCGCGCTAGCCCATACGATCCCGATCAGCAAGGAAATCGCGGCTCTGACCTTGACTGCTGTCGGAGTGATCACAGGCTTGGATGGTTCCGGCTTCTCCGGAATTACCCTCGCAGGATCCCTTGCGCAATTATTCGCGACTGCGCTGGGCTCCGGTGTCGCAACACTGACTGCTCTTGGGCAGATCGCAGCCATCTGGGTCGGCGGCGGAACGATCATCCCCTGGGCACTGATTCCTGCTGCAGCCATTTGCGGTGTCGACCCGTTCGAACTGGCGAGACGGAATTTGTACCCGGTTGCGATCGGTTTACTTGTGACCACGATCGTTGCCATGTTCCTCTTGTAGGGACAGCAATCAAAAGGCGCCTGGCATGATGCATCCAGACGCCTTTTATCCTTCTGTTTTGGCAGCTCCCACCTGCACTTGTACCCGCGGTCTGTTTGGAGGAGACCAACTTGTATGAGCTTATGGGAAAACGTATTCTCCATGCCCTTGTTTTCCTTGCTGATCCTGGAAAGCTACTCCCGTAAGTACCGGTACCAGATTTCCTTCTCTTCATCTGTCATGTTTCCTGTCATCGTCGAAAAGTCGATTTTCCGGTCAAAACGGTCTTTCAACAGCGAAAACTGTTGATAGGATGCAGCGATTTTACGTAGAGAGGTCGAACGGGACAGCTCCTCCACATCCCCTACGTCGGGACACCCGTTCAACTCGAGGGTGGTCAAGGATTCGAGTCTGGACAAGGCAGATATATCGTTCACGGTGGAATGGACCAGCTTCACTTGTTTCAGCTGGCGGCAATTGTGCAAGAACGCTAGATTTTCCAGACAAACATCCTCCAGCTCCAGCTCGCGCAGATTCGGAAGCGATCCCAATTGACCCAGGTCCTTTGCCGTTACATCCCTAAGCCCGGCGATGGTCAGTTTTTCTATCCGCGGAAGCCCAAACAGGATATGCAGCTGCTCCCGATCCGGCTGGCTTACCTCTACCGCGCGCAAGCCCGGCATCTGTCGAAGGGGAGAATAATCTCGGATCGGCGCACGAGGAAAGCGCAGCTCCTGCAAGGAGGAGAGGTTCTCGAGCGGGGAAAGATCCTCGACCGCTGTGTCCGCCACATACAGCATACGCAGGTGCTGCAGCTTTTGAAGAGGCCGCAGGTCGGATACGGGATTCTTCCCCAAATACAACCGCTTCAACTGCGTACAACCGCGGAGCGGCTCGATCGAACGAATCTCGTTGGCGCTCAGCACCAACTCGCGCACTTCCTTGCAGTCTCCCAGAGGGACGATGTTGGTCAAGCCCTCGTTTATAAACAAGAGTCTTTTCGCCCGAAGAAAAGCCTCCGCGCTTCCGCTCCTTTGCAACACTCGGTCTCTCCACACGCTGTCAAGCCCCGCCAGCCATCCCTCCGCATCTTTCACAGCGGACTCTTCCCAGACTGGATCTAGTACAGGCAAGTCCAATTTGCGGATCGCATCGAGAAAATGGAGGTTGTCCTCTCTGCCAAAGCTCCAATACAGGCTGTCTTCCTCCTGATGGATGCTGAAGTTCCCTTGCTTTGCCGTATCGCGGATGAATCGAAGCAAATCCGTGACGGAGCGGGCAATCACATACTTGACCTCTTCGTCCCGGCCGAAGTTGATCACCTGACCTGCTTGTCCAAACTCATCCGGATCCATGTCGATTCCGAGGTGGTTACCTCCCCAGTCTCTGCTGATGGGCAGCCAGTAGCGATTGATGTACCTCTCCTTGATCCAGCGGGCGGGGACGGAATCGTGCTCGCCCATGAACGCGTATTCCTCCTCGAGCCCCACCCAGATTTTCCATTCCGCCATCATTTCCTCCACGGACAGGAATGGCAGGCCGAAAAACAAGCCCGGCCCGCCCTCTCGCTCGCCGTTATGGATCAAATACAGCTCCCGCACCTCTGCCGGCAGCGAAAAACCCAGCTCCTCTTCCGCTTTGCGAAGCTCCTCCTGTGTTGCGGGGGGATTGAAGAAAGCAGCCAGGTTGGGAAGGGTATCTTTCAAATGTTCAATGATTTCATTCAGCAGCGCTTTCATCCCTACGCTTCCTCCTTGATCCTTCCAAAATTCGTCTCGTTCTCATCCGATGGTTTTGCGAAACCAAGCCAATAGCGCCCACCGCCTTTCCGTGCGGCGCTTATACTTGGGCAATCCGCGGTATACGTCGATCGCCTCTAAAAATGATTGCTTGGCCTTCGCCTTTTGCTGCAGTTCATCGTAAAGGACACCCTGCTTGAAATAGACCTCGCAGGAGGACATGTTTATCTGTGCCAGCTCTTCCAGGCAGGCGAGGGCTTTCTCCCTTTCCTGCTGTCTCGCATATTCCTCGCCCATCCGCAGGTACGGCTCTCCGTATCGGACGCGTGGATTGATTTGCAAAGCCTGTTCGATCAAATCCACTCCCTCCTCCATACGTCCTACCTGTAAGAGATAGATCCCTTTGTCGCACAAATATTCGGGCGAATCCCGCATGACAGATGAAATGCCGTCCAGATAGGAAAGGGCCTCCTTGTACTGCCGCTTCTCCATATGCAGACGGGCAGCTTCCAGTTTCGCAGGCGTGTCGTGCGGATTGAGGCGCAGCTGGCTCTGAAGAGCGGACAAGCGTCTCCACCGCCTGATCGGTTTGGTAAAGTCGGGAAGCAGCCGGATGAAGCGAAGATCCAGCAGGTACAAAAGCACGAGAATGATCAGCAACGCAGCCAAAGGATTTCCCGTCAGCCACCACAACAGCGAAAACAATACAAATTTCCCCAACGATTTCTCCCTCAATCCTCTGTTTTTCCTATTACTATAGGTGGCTGCCTCGGGAAATGTCAAATCCTGTTAGCTGGCACGTTTCGTCAAGCTTAGCAGCATAGAGACCTCCATCTTTGGGCTTGTTGACAAAATAGTTATAGGTTACTATAACAGTAGTAACCTAAATACATTCCGACAGGAGGTTTGCATGCCGTAGTGGATACGAAAATATACATCCTGGCCATCGCTGCGTTTGTCGTAGGCACCGTAGAGCTGATCATCGGCGGAATCCTGGATGTAGTGGCGCAAGACCTGAACATTTCCATCAGCACAGCTGGCTGGCTGATTACCGCGTTTTCGATTGTCTTTGCGATTTCTGCACCGCTGCTTCTGACCGCAACGGCGAGAGTCGAAAGGAAAGCCCTGTACCTTTGGACGATGGCCGTATTCCTGATCGGGAGCGTCATTTCCACCTTCAGCCCGCATTACTCGATATTGATGCTGGGGCGGATCTTATCCGCGTCGAGCGGTTCGCTCATCATCGTGCTCTCCATCACGATCGCTTCTTCCATCGTGAAGCAAGAGTACCGCGCCAGAGCGATCGGCATCATTTTCATGGGCGTCAGCGGATCATTGGTACTGGGCGTTCCGCTTGGACTTGTCATCGGCAATGCGTTCGGCTGGCGAGCTCCGTTTCTCCTGATCTCTGTCTTGACTCTCGCTTCCATGGTCGGCATTTACGCCTGGTTGCCGAACATACCGCCAAAGCCGATGATACCGCTCAGACAGCAGCTGCTCACTCTGAGGAAACCGAAGATTGTGAGCGCCCAACTGACATCCGCCTTTATGCTGACCGGACACTTGACGCTTTACGCCTACTTCACGCCGTATGTCAAAAGCCAGTTGCACCTCTCGTCCGGCTGGGTCAGCATCGTCTATTTCATCTTCGGGATCTCGGCTGTCATGGGAGGAGGTGTCGGGGGCTGGGCAGCAGACAAGTGGGGCTCCGCCAAGAGCATCTTAACGATTATCGCTTCGTTTGCATTGGTGATGTTTCTCATTCCGGCGGTCTCTTTTTCGCTATCCCTGTTTCTCGTCGTCATGATTCTCTGGAGCATGCTGAGCTGGGCCATCACACCTGCCCAGCAAAATTACCTGATTGAAACCGCCCCTGAATCTTACGAGATCCAGCAAGGGTTGAACACAACTGCCCTGCATCTCGGGATTGCCCTCGGTTCGGGAGTCGGCGGTTTTGTCATCGAGCACCATTCCGTCGCAGACACCCCATGGGTTGGCGGATTGTTTGTCCTGATCTCGTTTATTTGCGCCGCTTTTTCCATCACCCGGCCTTCCACGGTCAAACTCGGTCAAACGATTTCCAAGATTTCCAACTAAGGAGGTGAAAGCCGCCACGGGTGAGGCTCCCTCGTCCGTGACGGTTCATTCATGAGTACGCATATCCAAGCCAAACCTGGCGAAATCGCCGAAGACATCCTTTTGCCAGGCGACCCTCTGCGCGCCAAATACGTCGCAGAGACGTTTCTCGAAGACGTGACTTGCTACAACCAGGTGAGAGGCATGCTGTGCTTCACGGGAACCTACCGGGGGAAACGAGTCTCTGTGCAAGGGACAGGTATGGGCATCCCGTCCATTTCCATCTACGTGAACGAGCTGATTCGCGACTACGGCGTACGGAATCTGATTCGCGTCGGCACATGCGGAGGGATCCAGAAGGACGTAAAGGTGCGGGACGTCATCATCGCCATGACGGCCTGTACAGACTCGAACATGAACCGCCTGACCTTCCCGGGGTTTGAATTCGCCCCTTGCGCGAGCTTCGATTTGCTGAAAAAAGCCTATGATACGGGGATGGAAAAAGGTCTGCCGGTCCGGGTAGGCAACGTGCTGACAGCCGATGTGTTTTACCGTGACAGTATGGAGCCCGTGCGAAAGCTGGGAGAGTACGGAGTCCTGGCCGTGGAGATGGAAACGACCGCCCTGTATACGCTCGCTGCAAAGTACGGCGTAAGCGGATTGTCGATCCTGACTGTCAGCGACCACATCTTCACCGGAGAGGAAACGACTGCGGAAGAACGCCAGACGACCTTCCAGGATATGATCGTCATGGCATTGGAAGCGATCACTCGAAAATCGTGAAACAAGGAAAGGGATCTGCACATGGGTGGCAGATCCCTTTTGCATGCGGGTCAATAACGCAGCTGCATCAGGATGTTTCTGATCTCGTCATCGCTCATCATGAGATCGTGGTGTTTGCGGCTGATTTTCGCGAGTGCAAGGTCGTGGTAGAAAAATTCGGTAAACACTTTTACAAACGGCTTGGACATCGTTTTGATCGCTTGCCAGGATCGATTTTCTTCACAGGCGAAGATAATTTCCCGCTCGTCGACGATGATCAGGCGGAAGCGCTCCAGCGTGTGATGCTCCTCCGCAGGGATGAGGGTATGGACTTTCGCGATGTTCGGCTTCAACGATCCTACCACCAGCACCTCCACGTCCACGCCATTTGCCTCTTTCTGTTCCAGCAGCGGCAAGTATTCCACCAGGTCGTCCTTCCACGCGGAGATCCGAACCGAGCTCTTCGCGTCTTGAATGAGTTGTCTGCTTTGCACCCGAATCGACGAGTCTACTTTCAGACTCCATACCAAATCCTCGGAAACGGATTTTTTGCTGGACTGGATTTTCAGCTGCTTGATATTGTCCTGGAATTCTGCTGTCAATTTCTCAATGGCGAGCGGCAAGGGCAGCGCGCTGTACAGTTTTTTCTTTTCCGACAAAGAGTCCAGGACCATGCCTTTCTCGATCATTCGCGAAAGCACTTCGTATATCTTGGCTTTCGGAACCCCGGAAAGCTTGACGATCTTCGTAGCGTCAAGCGGCTCCCCGCTCGTTACCAACGCTTCGAAAACCTTGCTCTCATACTGAGAAAAACCAAACTTTTGTAACATGCTTCCTCCTGCCCGTATCAACTGGATATTTATTACCTATCATAAAACATGAGTGGCGGGAAAGCCAATGCCTCTCCCGAATTGACATGCGACAGCGTTCTAGGTAATCTGTTAAATGGTTACTCTAAAGGTAGTAACTATAATTCTAAATGGTTGCACTTCTCTCTCAACAGCAATGGAATGCGAAAGAGTCTTGCACATCACCGAAGGATGGGAGTTCGTGCCATGAATATTGTCTTTTTGTTGACGGGATTCTTGCTCGTTTTTGGGATCGGCTACGCCGTCAGCCATCACCGGAGGGGAATCAGATACAAGCCGATTATCGCGATGCTTATCACCCAGCTCGTGCTGGCGTTTCTCCTGCTGAATACCGGGATCGGGATCGATCTGATCCTGTTTATTTCCAAAGCCTTCGACACGCTGATGAAGCTGGGAATCAGCGGGGTCGACTTTGTATTTGGCGGCCTGGAAAACGCGGGCAAGTCGACATTCTTCCTGGATGTCCTTCTTCCTATCATTTTCATCTCAGTCTTGATTGGCATTCTCAATTACTTCAAGATTTTGCCGTTCCTGATTCGATGGACAGGTCTCGTGCTCAGCAAACTGAACGGAATGGGCAAGCTGGAAAACTACATAGCCGTCTCCTCCGCTTTTCTCGGTCAATCCGAAGTGTTCCTCACAGCGAAGAAGCAGCTGGGACTCGTCTCCGGCAGGCGTCTGTATACCCTGTGCACGTCTGCCATGAGTGCGGTCAGCATCGCAATCGTCGGGGCCTACATGACGATGCTCGACCCGAGGTACGTCGTGGTAGCCATCGTGGTGAACATCTTGTCCGCCTTGATCGTGGCGAATATCATCAATCCGTACAAATTGACGGAGGAAGAGGATCTGATCGAACCGCAGGAGGAGGAAAAAAGGCCTGCCTTCTTCCAGATGATCAGTGAAAGCATCATGGATGGATTGAAAGTCGCGGTTATTGTCGCTGCGATGCTGATCGGCTTTATCGCCTTGATGAATCTGATCAATGAAATCTTCCTGTTGATTTTCCGCATCTCATTCCAAGACGTGCTTGGGTATATCTTTGCACCGGTCGCCTTCCTGATGGGGGTTCCCCAGCCCGAGATCGTTTCAGCGGGAAGCGTCATGGCTACCAAAATCGTCACCAATGAGTTCGTCGCCATGCTGAATTTCAAAGATATGGCGAGCAGCCTATCCCCGAAAACAGTCGGGATCGTGTCCGTCTTCCTCGTCAGCTTCGCCAACTTTGGCTCGATCGGGATCATCACGGGCTCCGTCAAAGCGCTTCATGAACGGCAAGGGGATCTCGTAGCCAAATTCGGCCTGAAGCTGCTGCTCGGCTCGACGCTCGCCTCTGTGCTGTCCGCGACTATTGTCGGCGTCTTTTTGTAAACAGAGAGCAAACCAAAAACAGGCACCTTGGTGTGCCTGTTTTTTTGCGGAAGCCCTGTTCAGCCGGGAAGCCTGCGCCTCGATTGTCTGTTCCCTGCCGCTTCAACAAGCTCGGTCAACAGGTCTGCTTTTACCCCTTTGGCCTTCGCAGCGGCGGCCGCAAGTTTATCGACACCGCCCCAAATCAGTTCGAGAAGGCGCTGCACTTCATGGGACTCTCGCCCACGCACCTGTGCAAGCAGCAGCCCGATGCTCTCTTCCGACTCCCATGCAGTCTTCATTTTTGGTCTCCAGGAATCCGAGCAATGGCGCATGCAGGTCACCAAAGCGGATACCGTTTCCGCACACACGCCGTATTTCTCCAGAAATGCCGTCGTGAACTGATCTTGAACGGATTGATGCTCTTCATCGACCATTCCCATGTATGCCTCCACAAGGGGAAAGTAGTGTCGATCCGCCAACCGAGGCCAAAAACGGCATACGTGCCAGGCATGCAATTTTTTTCCCCTTCGGCATCCCCATACCATTCAAACGGCTCCATCGCCTCGCGAGCATACTCCTCGAGAAGGGGGTAAAGATTCGGATAGGCCAGCGCATTGGCAAAAAAGCGATGAGTCCCCGACTTCGCCAGCCCTTTTACAGGCAAAAATTGTTT
This sequence comes from Brevibacillus brevis, assembly GCF_031583145.1. NCBI lineage: Bacteria > Bacillati > Bacillota > Bacilli > Caryophanales > Paenibacillaceae > Brevibacillus > Brevibacillus brevis. The sequence goes on from NZ_CP134050.1 coordinate 3,129,102, forward strand.
GGCGCCCGATTTCAGCTGAATCATGTAGCTCTTCGGAAACCCTTGCTTCAACAAATTCACCAGAAAACGCAACGCACGCCGATAGCTTTCCTCCGCTTCCTGCTTGATGACAATCGTGACCGTGGCAAAAACGTCGTTCGCCTGGCACTCCACAAGCTCATCTCGTCTTGACGCCAATTCAACGGGTAAAACACCGCTGCCTTCCTTCATGAAACGGGATGCCTTTTTGTTGCCCAGTTCTACGGCTCGTTCCAGAAAACCAATCCCTTTGGTTCTCATGTAGGAAGGCTCATACCGCAAGATCCAGACGGCGGTGTAAAGCAGCAGGTCGATCTGCCCTTCCTTGTCATCTTCCAGGCTAACCCCGATTTTTTTCGTATACTCGCTGGATCGCCACGGGGTTTGTTGCCGTTCGAAATAGCGGGGGAGAAAGGTTTCCTCCACCCAGTCCTGCAAGGCTCGGCCTATGTATCCGCTGTGTTCGGCCAGCCGCTCCCGATTTCCTCTATTTAATTCAAGGATTCTGTCGAACAAGGAAATGATCCTCTGCGGTTCCAGCTCGGGAAACAACCCGTCATCGAGCAAATGCCGCGAAAGAAAAAACGTCTCCAATGGCTTCGTCGGATGGTTCCCCGTATCGAGCCTCGTCTGGATATACGCGCAGATCGCTTGCAGCAGCTGCTCTCGTTTCCTGTCATCGACATACACGAGAATCGGGAGGTCCACTTCCCCCTCCTTGTGTGCAAACTTCCCCGCAAACGTAAAGCGGTAATCGATCAGCGCCGTGGAGGACAGGCTGTCCAACTTCTCCCGCACATAGGCAGCAAGCTGCGGGATGAATTGCTTCCTCACTTCGTCCTCAGTCAACTCCCCGACTGTTTCTCCATATCCGCCCATCCGATCGGACGAAGGAAAGTCGAGCGGGATGTCTGTCACGCTTGCCCTCCCATCTGTGTATTCCAGCAATGCGTAGTCATGCAATCCCGCTTGCAGAGTCGTCCGCTTCACAATCGCTTCCGCATCCGTGGCCCTGATGCAAGCAAACCAATCGTCGATCGCCTGCTTCATTTCCTCCAAAATCGTATCGTGGTTGGTATTCATTTCTCTCTTCGTCCCCTTCCCCACCCTCGTTCGCCCGGAAGATCATGTGGCACATGGGTATCAAACGGCGATACTCCCCGGGCTTTGTGCTACTTTGGCGCGAATCCGCTCTCCAAATACTCCTGCAGGACTTTGGCATTGTTGCAGTGCGGGTCCCGTGCGGCGTACAGGAGAGTAATACCGTCAGCAGCTGCCCAGTCTCGCAGCTGCGCTAGTGAAGGCTGCAAGGCTTCATTCGCCAATTCCTCCAAATAACGCGCTTTAAAATCAGCAAACCGCTCTGGACGATGGCCGAACCAGACCCGCAACGGAGCACTCGGAGCCACTTCTTTCATCCAAATCGTCAGCTTCGCCCGCTCTTTCGATATGCCCCTCGGCCAGACGCGATCCACCAGCACACGTTTTCCGTCCGTATGGCTGGGTTCGTCATATACTCGTTTTACATGGATGGTGTACATTCCTTTCACCGCCCTTCTGCTAGATTCCGGTTAAAACGACCTCTCCTGCCACTTCTTTCCTTACCCTACCATTCCTTTATTGGCGAGGGCAACCCATTTTCCCCGGTGGACGAACCCTGTCGTGAAAGGAAACAGACATGCCCGTTCGCTAGAGGGCATAGTCATAGTACATACAGACGATGGAGTTCTCCGCAGCTGCCACGTCCGTGACTCCTACCGATGCCTGCATTCATTGGTAGGGGTCTCGTTTTGGATAAGGACCCGGCAGCATATGTGAGCAAGGGGGTGATCCACATCGCAAAATCAGCTGCTATCGCACTCGGTTCGTTCCTGTTGGCCATCGGCATCAACTTTTTCCTGGTCCCCCACAAGTTTTTGGACGGCGGATTTATCGGAATCGCCTTGGTCCTCCATTACCTGCTGGGCCTCGATGTGGGGTGGATGACTCTTTTGTTCAGCGCGCCCGTTTACGCGTATGCCTGGTTCCGGCATCGCCCCTATTTTTACAAGAGCGTGTACGGGCTTGTCGCGTCTTCCATGTGCATCGATTTGATCCACTTCATCGCTGACCGGGTCTACCTCGCATCCGCAGAGAACCCTCTCATCTGCGCTGTAATCGGCGGGATTCTGGTCGGCTCGGGCTCCGGTCTCATGCTCCGTCACAAAATCAGCACAGACGGCTCAGATTTGCTGGCCCTCTTCCTTTCCGAGCGATTTTCCATCAATGTCGGATTCATCATTTTTTCCATCGACTTTCTCATCATCGTTCTCGGATCGGCTGCCATGTCGGACGAACCGCTTCTTCTGTCCACCATCATGATTTTGACGGTGAGCATCGTCACGAGCATCTGCACGTATTCCCCTCCGTCTCTGCCCTTCAGACCGACGATCGTTCTGATCAAATGGACACGGCGGAAAAAATGACAGGACCGCTCTTGTGCAAAACAAAAGACAAGTTGCCTGCCAAAGAGAAAAGGCACCGACTCGATGTCAGCGCCTTTCCTATCGAAGCAGGATTTTCCGTTACGGACTGGAAAAACCACCTGTATATGTGTATCTCACCTCTCCAATCTGCACCTGCTGCTTTCCGACAGGGCTCTCCAGTACGAGCATGTCGCGTGGCGCCGTCAACAGCAACTGCCTGCCGATGGGAGACAAGAAGGATATTCGATTTTGATCGGGATCAATTTCCGTGGGAAAGACCACAGTGAATAACTCCTCGTAGCCATCTTCTTCAAAGTGCACCCGCACACTGCTTCCCAGCAGCGTTACGTTTTGCAAGGATTGGGACAGAGCTCCGTCGTCCTTGGCCAAGAGCTCCTCCAGCGTCTCCCGGTACCGTCTGACCAAAGCATCGACAATCTGTTTTTCTCTTCCGTAGTCGCGGACATAATGATCAAAAAAGAGGGAATATTGTTCATCAAAAAAGACAAGCTGCTGAATCAACTGTTGACGGGTAGCGCCCATAATTCTATGGTTCATAGTAGATGTCACCCCCCGTTTGCTGTCCAGCCAAGCGTTTGATCGACACGACGTCTTTCATCTGCGATTCCTCCTTAGAAAAATAGCCCCCTTAAGGGACTTCTCACCATTTTATCAGGAATTCCCCTTTGTTTCCATGCTGTGGATGCAATCGAAGAGCATAAGAAAACCTCATCCATGCAGATGAGGTTTTCCGATCTTGGTTATTGGATATACGTCGTAATTTCACTGACCTCTTTGCGAGGCAGCTTTTTCGGAACATCTTGAGGATGTCCGAGCGCGATCACCATGTTCATTTGCTTATCGGCCGGGATATGCAGGAAGTCCCTGATTTTATCTGCGGCCAGCAAAACAGGTCCGGTCATCGGGCAAGTGCCCAGTCCTTTGGCGTACGCAGCCAGCATCAGGTTTTGCGTAGCCAGACAGCTGCTCTTGATACCTTCCTCTTCCCATACCGATTCATTCACCAGCTGGATCGGCTCGAAGATTTTTTCGCGGAATTTCGACTGGTACGGCGTCGCTAGGCAAATGATCAGGACGGGTGCATCGGAAAAGGCAGTGGCGTAAGGACCAAAGGAACGAACCAGCAGCTTCGCTTCCTTTTCAAATCCTCGTTCAGTGGCCTCGGCCGCCTTTTCATGCAAAGCATCCCAGGTCAGCTGCTCGATCGTCTTGATTTTTTCCTTGTTGGTGATGACAATAAACTCCCATGTTTGCGAGTTGGTGTCGCTGGGTGCGTAGCGAGCGCAATCGATGATGTCGTTGATGTCCTCAATCGTTACTTCCTGTTCGGTAAATTTGCGTACGCTTCTTCTTCCGTGAATAATATCTTTTAGTGCGTGAAAATCCATGTAATGTGCTCCTTTTGTTTATTTACACGATTACCATTATAACGTAAAACTAGCGAATGGCGAAACTACTCTATCGCTCCCCCCCCCGAAACATTCAATGAACGCGAAAAAGCACCGGGGAATCCTTGCAACACCCGGCGCTTCCTGTTCATTGAAGCTGAAAGACTTGCCATATACCGGGGTCTTCCTGCCCGATGTACCAAGCAGCAGTCCCTTTCAGCTTGTATTTGTTCACCAGATCCAGGCGATTCTTCATGGACATTTCATCCTCGATCCAGATCTGATGCTTTTCCCCGTTTTCGACAAACTCGACGTAGTTTTGCTTCGCTTTGTCGTCCCACTTCTTTTTCAGGTTTCTTTGGGCCAGCAGCTGCTCGGTCTCCACCATGCTGCGGTCGAACCGGGTGGATACGTTTGTTTGCAGATTGGTGACCCATTCCCTCGTATAGAAAGGAACCGCCAGAATCACTTTCCGCGACGGCACTTCCTTGAGCAGGAGCTGCAAGCCTTCTTCCACCCAGTCGAGCGAGGCGACGGAACCGACTCTCTCCCCTCCGCCCAGGTCTTCATCGTAACCCATCATCACGATGTAGTCAGCTGCCTTGCCCAGCTCTTTGCGGTCATAGCTGCCCGACCAGTACGGATCCGGATTCTCCCTGGTCACATCCACGGAAAGGACGATGCCATGGGGGGACAACGTCTTCTTCAGCGCCTTGATAAAGCCGACGAAATCGTCCTTGTTTTTGGGGTCGATGTTTTCAAAATCGACATTGAGTCCGTCGACCTTGGCAGGGACCATTTTCTCTGCGAGAAGCTTGGCGATTTTTTTATGGTTGTCCGGGTTGCCGATCAATGAATCCGTCAGTTCGGCGTTGAACTGATTTCCAAAAAAAGCCCACACTTTTCTCCCGGATTGATGCGCCCACTCCACATAACGGGTATCCACTTCCCCCGAAACGAGGCTCTCTGCATTCAGGGTGAACCAGCGCGGAGACACGACATTCATTTGCGGGGTGGGACTATTCAGCTGGATGTAACTATCGGTCGTTCCAAAAGCATTCCATCCCATGACAATTTGCTTTTTGTCATTTTCCAAGATCGTGTCATGTGTCTGGGGCGACGCCTGTTGCGGAGGATAGGCGGACCTTCCGCACGCGCAAAGCCCGAGCAAAGCGAAGAGAGTAAGGGATGCGATCCGTTTTCTCACAAGCACAATCCTTTCTGACATGAATTCGCTCCCTTAGTTTGTCCAACCCATCGGGGAAGTTACCCCGCCCTCTGCTCTCGTTGGCCGCTTCCATAAAACGCCTTCACGCTAGCATCCCTACTTCATCGAGAAAACTCAGCCTGTAGATCTGGCGGGGGCGGCCTTTCACGGAAATTTTCTCGATACCTACGATTTCGACCAGCTCGGCGTCCATCCATTGCAGCAAGATCCGGTGAGCGCTGCGAACCGTCACGCCCAGGATCGTGGCAAGCTCCGCGGCTGTATACTCCGTCTTACCCAGACGGGTCACCTGTGCCATGAGCTTGCTCAAATACGTTGCCGTCATCCCTGCCCTCTGGGCTCGCTCCAAAAAACGCTCATCCGTCACGGACAATTCATAGGTCATCGGGTGAGACATCTCGACTGGACCAATCACGGTCCTATCTTCGCGGACAAGAAAGCAAATGTCTCCCCCGAATTCCCGCGATTGGCGCAGAGCCAGCCTCGCGTGCGTGCCCGCTTCGTTTGCTGACCTTCCAAATCCGACACCTACACTGAGAGAGAGACCCAACGCCTTTTTCGATTCGGCGAGGATGGGCATCGTTTTGTAGCCTCGGGTTTCTCGTTCGAAGATTCCGCGCGTGGTCACAAACAAATACTCGCCGCCGCCGAGATTCGTCAGGTGGCCATCCAAGCAACCCACGTAATCGAGAAGCAAGCGCTGAATTTCCAGCTTCCAGCGTTGGACGGCGTGCTCGGATGAGCTTCTTTCCAAAAGCTGGCTAAAATCGTCAATCTGAATCAGACCGAAGACGATCTGCGAGTCTTTGTTTCGGCGTTTTTCAGTCGACAACAGTGCCCTTTCCAGCGCTACGGAGATGTCTTGTACGGTCGGCACCACCCAATCGTTGGGGATTTGCAGCCTCGTCAATGCTTCTGCCACCTTCTTCACTCCGGTCAACGCCCCATCGCTCTCTTTGTTTTCGTACTTTTCCTGATGAAACCTGACCATCTCATCCAGGTCGAACAGGGTCCCCTCATAAAGATGGACCTTTGTAAAAGGTTCTTCCACCTCCGCCAATACGCGCTCTACCGTGCGATTATCCAGCATATCAATGCTGAGCCGCTCCATTTTTTTATGATGGTGCATGCGGAACAGCGAGCGGAAAAGCCCCGTGCCCGTCAGCGGAATGTAATGGGCGGGTACGGTGAAGTCTACTCTTTCTTTGGCGATTTTGTAGGGATAGTAGCCGGAAAACAACAACACCTCCACCTGCCCCATGAGTTCGGATGCAAAGTCAGGAGCGTCCAAAATTTCATTGGACGCTCGAATGACAGGGGAGAAGTTCGGAAATGACTTCAGTACCTCTCTGATTTTGTCGACGATAATGGTCGGCCCGATGACACCGATCTTGATGGAATTTTGCATGGCTGCGCCTCCCCGAAAGCCTTGTATTACAGCAACAGATCCTTTACCGTCTTGCCTGCAAGGACTACCAAAAAGATCAGGGCCAAGATCACGATCCCGTTTTTGACGGGCGTATTTTTCAAGTCGCCCATCAGCCGCCGGTCGTTGGCCAAAATGAACAAGGCCAGCCCGATCAAAGGAACGACTACAATGGTAATCGGCTGTGTGATGAGGATAAGCTGTACGGGTACTTTGCCGAACAGGATGGCGACAAGACCTCCCAGGATCATGACCGCCATGATAAAGTATCGAACGGCCTGATTGCTCAGTTGACTGCCAAACCCGAGAGCATCGGCCAACATGACGCCGCCGATCGCTGCATTGCCTGTAAGGGAGGAGAACGCGGCTCCCCACAAGCCGATCATGAAGACAAGCGTCGCCCAGCTCCCAAACAGAGGCTCCAACGCCTTTCCCATGTCCGTCGCGGCATTCACCTGAATCCCTTGCGGATGAAGGACCGCTGCCGCGCTGATCATAATGAGCGCTGATATCAGTCCCAACAGAAAGATGCCGGTGTAGCTTTCCCGAGACCCTTCTTTTGCGTGAATGGCAGTCCAGCCTTTCTCCTGAACGAGATAAGACTGATAGAGCGCTCCGACGACCGTAAAGGTGGTAGCGACCAGCCCGATGATCAGCATGGCGGAGCCATCGGGTACTTGCGGGACGAGTCCGGTTAAAATACCCCCTAGGCTGGGTCGAACCAGCAGCACCGTGCAGGCGAACGCGGCAAGCATGATCCCGACCAATACCAGCATGAGCCTTTCAAGGACACGATAAAAATTGCGGTAGAACAGAAGGCCGATGCCCAGAAGCGTAAAAATGATTCCCCACACTTTCGCCGAGAGACCGGTCAGACTGGACAAAGCGACACCGGCCCCGATGACGTTCGCACCCTGAAAGGTAGAGGTCACCAGGAAACATCCGAGGCCCATAATGATCGAAGCCGCTCTACCCCATTTTTGCCGGACCGTGGCGAGCAGCGATTGATTCGTTGCCATTCCGATCCTGGCGCTCATCTCCGTGAAGCTCATCATGAACAGAACAGAGAGGACAATGACCCAAAGCATCTGGTAGCCATACATAGCTCCCATCTTGGAGGTCAAGGTGACACTCCCTGGCCCGACTACCAGGGCGGCGGTAATGATGGCCGGCCCCAGCGATTTTACCCATGACGCTGATTTTGGTTTCGTTTGCGCATTGCTTTGGATCTGCTCCACGAAAAAGTCCCCTTTCTTACACGGAAGTAGGCTTACCGGATAGCCAGCTGCTGAGATGCTGTTTGACAAACGCATCGTCATTCCAGGCCGGATACGCTCGATAGACGCGATCGATCTCTTCGGCTTGACCCTCTGACAATTCTTCCAGAGGATCGAGGCACCACCTTCCCTCGAGAAGCCCTTGCCTGCGCAGCACCTCATGTATGCCGGGTATGCAGCCGGCAAAGTCGTGTGCTGGATCGAAGAAGGCGGCATTGGCATCCGTTACGGCCACTCCATCCGCAAGCAGTTCCAGGATTCCCTCTCCGCTTGCCTTCGCCGCCTTTACCCGTTTCAGAAGCTCGACCGCACTTTTCGTCCACACTGCCCAATGCCCCAGGAGCCCTCCGACGATGCTTTTCTCTACTGTCCTCCCGTCGATGGTGAAACGATAAGTGGTGAGAAGATCGGCGACGATGTTGTCGTCGTTGCCCGTGTACAGAGCGATTTCATCTGCGCGAGCGGAGCTGCACACTGCCCTCACGACATCCAAGGTCTGGTAGCGGTTAAACGGCGCCATCTTGATGGCCATGACGCCCGGGATGTCGGCAAACTCTCGCCAGAAGGAGTAGCTCAGCACTCTGCCGCCGACTGCTGGCTGCAGGTAAAAACCGAACACAGGGATGACCTTGGCGATTCGCTCCACCCGCTTGAGACAATCGGCTTCGGACAAGTCTCCGAGGCCCCCCATGCTGACCAGTCCAAGATCGTAGCCGAGCTTTGCGGCCATCTCCGCTTCCGCCAACGCTTGCTCCACAGGTCCGCATATCCCCGCCACTTTGATAAACGAATCCGCAAGGCCGAGCATCTCCACCTCCTCTACGGCGAGGCGCAGCACGGTCTCGAGCAGGTTCACGCTCGGCTGCCGTATCTCAAATTGCGTCGTGTGCACACCTACCGCTATGCCCCCTGCTCCAGCTGCAGCATAATAGCGGGTCAATGCCCGCTGCCTGCGTTCATCCAAGCGGCGGGATCGGTCAAGCGCCAACGGATGCGCAGGAATGACGACTCCCTCCAGGAGCTTTTCCTGGATCGTTTTGCGTAGCTGAACGCCCATGCTAAAATTGCCCCTTTCTTTCCTGAAAGTGAGTCGGCTTATTGCTCGTCTCTCCGCCTGCGATTACCCACTTCGCAGTCCAGTCGATCATTTGTCCGAGCGAGACTCGCGGATATCCGAACAACTGATGCGCTTTGGCAGCGTTGTTGAGCAAGGCTGTATCCTGCTCCTGATTCGCGAACACGGGATCGACTCCGAACCGGGATGCGAACTGCTCCGCGAGCCACCGAACGGATGAAGTTTCCGGGCCGGTAATATTCAAGACCCGAGGCGGCGTACTGCACAATGAAAGGGAACGCAAAGCCATCTCATTGGCATCTCCCTGCCAGATGACGTTTACATGTCCCATAGACAGGTCGAGCGGCCGCCTTTCGTAGACTGCCCTGGCGATTTCCAACAGGACTCCGTACTTCATGTCGATGGCGTAGTTTAAACGAAAGTGCAGCATGGGAATGCCCCATTTTTCGGAGAAGTACGTAAAGATACGCTCCCGTCCCAGACAAGACTGCGCATATTCGCCTACCGGACCGACCGCCGCTTCCTCGGAAGGACTGCCTTGATGGATGGGGGAGAGCGGATAAATATTGCCGGTCGAAAAGGATACGATACGGGAATCGCGAAACTTTTCGGCTACTCGCCCAGGCAGGTACGTGTTCATTGCCCAGGTCAAAGCTTCTTTTCCCGTCGTCCCGAATTTTTGTCCGGCCATAAAGATGATGTTTGGGGTATCCGGCAGCTGCTGCAGCTGTGAATCGTCCAGCAGATCCGCCGAAATCGTCTGAACTCCAGCCTCTTCCAATTCAGCCCGCAGCGGGCCTGAAGAGAAACGGGAAACGCCGATCACTTTCTTGGAAAGTCCAGCTTTGTCGATTGCCTTTTTGGCCAGTTTGGCCATGCTCGGCCCCATCTTTCCGCCGACCCCCAGAATCATCAAATCGCCTTCCAGCTCCGCCATCGCTTTCACCAGCGGCTCAGACGGGTCTGTCATGATCTGTTCGAGCTCTTGTAACGTGTTCATGAGAATGCCTCCAAACGTATTCGGAATTGTCAAAAAACAGGGTGTATCTGTCGCTATTGTATGTGGGGGGGTTGGAAGAGACAAGTCTTTTAACTGTCTTTAAATACGCAACTCGGGCTCCCCTTTATTTACCAAGCGAACGAAAGGCTTTTCCTGCTCATCCTAGGAAGAGTCTTGGTTATGGGGGTCGTCATCGATGAGTACACTTTCGATCTTCTCCTTAGGTGGAGTCTACGAAATAGGCAAGAACATGTACGGCGTTCAATACGGGGACGATATCGTTCTGATTGACTGCGGCTCGAAGTTCCCCGATGAAAGTCTCTTGGGGATTGATTTGATCATTCCCGACATTACTTATTTGCTGGAAAACCCTGAGAAGGTCCGCGGTCTGATCGTAACGCATGGTCATGAGGACCACATCGGCGGGATTCCTTATGTGCTCCGCCAGTTCAACATGCCCATTTATGGAACGCGGCTCACACTCGGACTGATTGAGGAAAAGCTGAAGGAGCATGGCCTTTTGCAAAACACCAAACGGATTCCGATCGATTCCAAGTCCGTTGTCAATCTCGGCGCATTTACGATCAGCTTTTTTCAGACCAACCACAGCATCCCTGATTGCCTGGGAGTAGTGTTTGATACGCCGATGGGAACCGTCGTGCACACTGGCGATTTTAAATTCGACCTGACTCCTGTCCATAAACAATCGCCGGATTTGCACCGGATGGCAGAAATCGGGAAAAAGGGAGTTCTGGTTTTGCTCTCGGAAAGCACCAACGCGGAACGGCCGGGATTCACGCCATCCGAAAAGCACGTAGGCGACCATCTGCGGGAGGCTTTCGCCAAAGCCAAGCACAAAGTTTTCGTGTCCACTTTCGCCTCCAACTTGTACCGTCTGCAGCAAGTCATCGATGCGGCGATCCTGACCAACCGGAAGCTGATGCTGCTGGGAAGAAGTATGGTGAATGTGGTCCGGATTGCCTCTGAGCAGGGCTATTTGCATGTGCCGGAGGGCATGCTGGTCGAGCCGGAGGAGGCCAATCAGCTCGACCGCCATCGACTGGCCATCTTGTGCACGGGCAGCCAGGGCGAGCCGAATGCTGCCTTGTCGCGCCTTTCCACCTCCAATTACCGCCACGTGAAGGTAGAGGCTGGCGATACAGTGATCTTGTCCGCGTCGCCCATCCCCGGAAACGAAAAGAATGTCTCCCGGATCGTGGACAATTTGTTCATACTGGGCGCACATGTCATCTACGGATCGGGCTCCGCTACAGGCATGCACGTTTCCGGCCATGGCAGCCAGGAAGAGCTGAAGCTGATGCTTACGCTCATGAAGCCCGCCTATTTCATCCCCATCCACGGCGAGTACCGCATGCTCCATCAGCATCGCCTCCTCGCCGAATCCGTCGGGATGGAACGAGACGATGTCTTTATCGTCAACATCGGGGATGTCGTCGACTTTACGGACGGTGTGCCCAAGCAAGAGCGGAAAATACCGGCGGGAAGCACGCTCGTCGACGGCTTCGGCATCGGCGATGTGGGAACAGTCATTCTGCGCGACCGGAAACACTTGTCCCAGGACGGCATCCTTGTGGTCGTCGTTACGCGGAGCAAAGCAGATGGCAAAATCCTGCTGGGACCCGAGCTCATCTCCCGCGGGTTCGTTTTTGCTCCCGAGGCGGAAGGGCTGATGGAGGAAGCGAGCCGTGTCGGCCTGGAAGCCTTGCTGAAGCTGCAGGGCGAGGGAGTCAATCAATGGGGGCGTGTCAAGCAGGGGCTAAAAGAGTCGATCGGCCAGTTTTTATATGCGAAAACCAAGCGCAGGCCGATGATTCTTCCCATCATTATGGACGTGTAAGCTGCGATTGAGAAGAAGCCCAACACGGCTTCGCTCACCTGCCTGCCGAATGCGAATCAACCGTCCTTCGAGGGCGGTTTTCCTTTTTTTCGGACGCGAGCAACGAAAAGAGCCTCCCATTCGATCGGGAGGCTCTTGCCCGTACGGACAACTGCTTCAGCGCTTGCTTGCAGGTGGTCCTGCATCAGCATTATTTGTCCAACCCCAGCTTTCGACCTGGCTGGAAGCCGTTTGTCCATCATCCGGTTTCGATTGTGCTTGCCTGTTCTCCTGATTCTCTTCTTGTATCGTCCTCTTTTTGTCCACCGCAACACACCTCTGCTTTCCCACAGCATACGAATTCGAAACTCATTTTAGTTTGAGTCGTTCAGACAACCCGTATGCGGCGATTGAATCCACCTGTTGTCTTTCTTTGGAGCAGCACCCGTCATCGAATGAATCCCGCGGAGTTTATTCATACTATCATGGTACGCTACTATGGAAAGGGGTTGTCCTCTTGGTTCGTTTCCTGGTTAAGGTCGTGATGAACGGCATTATTCTGGTACCCTTCCTCTTGTGGTTTACCGAGGCGAGCGTATGGTCCAGTCTGGTAACATCGATCGTTTTTTCGATCATCGCCTATCTCGTCGGAGACAGGCTGATTCTCCGCACTTCCGGCAACCTCGTCGCGACCCTGGCCGATGCCGTCTTGGCTGCGATCTATCTGGGGGTCGTCTCAGCTTTCATGCACTGGTCTTTCACGGCAGGAAAGCTGCTGTTTACCGTCGTCGTGTTGGGTGTCGTGGAGCTGCTCTTTCACTTTTTTCTCAAGCGATTTGATTGGCATGAGAGACGAGAGAAAGCGTCGTAACTTGCAAAGCCAACCGGGAACCGGTTGGCTTTGTTCGTCCATGGTCCCGCTTAGTACAAGGCCGGCTGCTGCGGTTGTGGAGACTGCTGCTGGGTCATGGCCATTGGCTGCTGGAACGCATTGATCATGGTGTTCATCGTATGGTCTGCCAGCTGCGGCGCCTGGTAATACCCTTTCGCGTTCATGTACTGCCATGTCTCGTAGGCCATTTCCTGGCACATGTTGGCTCCATTGATATGATACTGTCTCACTTGCGGGTCGACGCATTCGCTTGCCCACAGCATCCCGACGGCCGAACCCGCTTTGTGCCAATTCAGCATGATCGTAGAGATCGTCATATCGGAAAGCTGGGTCGGCTGCGGATTGGGAGCTGCCATCTGAGGCTGATGTAGACCGACAGTCGGCTGCTCCACCGTTCTCATTTGGGCCATATGCGGCATTGCCGAGACATTGATGCCTTTTCCCATCAACAGATTGACACCTTGCTGATAAGCATTCAGGATAATCCGCTGATGGTTGCGAATCAAATTTTTCAAGGCAGGGTCTTGAGCCATTTCGGCAAACAGGCCGTGCATTTCGATTTCCGCGTGCTTGGAGCGCAAGGCTTCCTGCGTTTCCAAAAATTCGTGTGCCGCATACCGTATCATGAAATTGCCTCCTATATGGTGGAATCTTTCACTTACCCGTTTAACATTTCCGCTTTTTCCTCTACCAATACCCCATTGCATGCGCGGCCCATAAGCAAAAAATGGCCAGGTCGCTAGAAGCAACCTGGCCATGCTTTGTCTCAATACGTTCCCGATGAACCCGCTCCACCCGGGTGTTTTGGAGGCTCTACTGTCTCCCCTTCCTGCGCTTTCCGGGTTTCGAAGAGATCGGGGACGCCTGCCGCATGGGTACCGAGTGTTTTGAGCTCTTCATTGTCCAATTGCTGCTTGGATTCATTCGCCATCTCGTATCTCTCCTTGGGGCAAAATGCTGATGTACGGGTAGTTTGTCTCCCGTCATGATTCTTAGTCATTCCTCAATCCTTTCCGTGACCATACAGCTGCAAATGGAGCTCTTCGATTTCTTCCCCGGTCAAATCCCCGCGTTTGAGCAATTCTTCCGCGATAGCGTGGACGAAATCCGCATAGTCGAGAACCAGCTTTTTTACTTGCTGCATCTGCTGTTGCAACAGTTCGTTGATTTTCGGCCGAAGTGCCTTGAGTCCATCGATTCGGGATCCAGTCGAGAGCCAGCTGAACAGCTCATCCCCCATGCCGACGATTCCGAGATAGGCGCCGGCCAGTTCTGTTGCCCTTTGCAGATCAGACGTGACTCCGTTCAATTTCTTTCCCAAGAACTCTTCTTCAACGGCTCTTGCAGCGAGACATACCTGGATCTCTGCCAAAATTTCACTGTCACTGCGGTTGTATCTCTCATGCGTCGGCTTGGTGGCAGCGAGTCCGAGCGCTCCGCCCCGGCGAATGATCGTGACCTTCCAGACTCTTTCATGCGGCTTCAGCATGAACTGGGCGACTGCGTGGCCTGCCTCGTGGTAAGCCACATTGCGTTTTTCTTCGTCGCTCATCGAGCGAAGAGGCTGCTTGATCCCCCATTCATACGTCTCCATGGCGGCGCGGAAGTCTTCGTAATTGGCGACCTGCGCCCCCCGCTGATGCGCGATGACGACCGACTCGTTGACGATGTGCTTGATCTGCGCCGGGCTGTAGCCGATCGTGTCCAGCGCCGCTTTTTCGGGAGTGAGCGTATCATCGCGTTTTACCTTTTTCAAATAGTACTGAAAGACGTCCACACGACCGTCATAATCCGGAGCGTCGACCCAGAGCTGACGATCGAAACGGCCGGGTCTCAGCAGCGCAGAGTCGAGGATGTCGGGCAGATTGGTCGCCGCGATTGTCATGACAGCCGGACGCTCTGCTTTTTTGCGGCGCAGCCCCAGGAGTCGCAGCAGCTTGGCGATTTTGGTATTGTCGATGTTCGGCGGGTCCATCTGCAGGAGCAGCTCGTTCAACAAACCGGCGCCCCCCATTCCAAACATCCCGCCGCCCATTCCTCCCGCCTGCCGCTTCATCCCGATGGCGTCAATCTCGTCGATAAAGATAATGCACGCACCGTATTCGCTTGCCCGCTTCCTCGCTTTTCGATACAAGCTCATCACCTTGAGGTTGCCCACGCCAAAGAACATGTTTTGAAAGCTCGGTGCGGAGGCGTAGGCGAAGGGGACCTGCGCTTCGTTGGCAATGACTTGCGCCAGATAAGATTTGCCGGTTCCCGGTGGGCCGCAGAGGAGCAATCCGCGAATGGCTTCCCCGCCCATTTCCTTAAACTCCTTGACTCCTTTCAGCAAGGTGACGATCCGTTTTGCATTTTCCACAATTTCGGGGTTTCCTCGGTAATCTTCCCACGTAGAGCCTGTTTCGCCAGGCAAGATCCAATACGTGCGGCCACGTGCCAAAAACCAGAAGAGCGCGACGAACTGGATGATGACAAACAAAATGGCAAAGAGCAATTGAAAAAGAAGGGTAACAATCCCCCATGCGACAGCCCAGTAGGTAGGTCCACCTGCCACCAAAACGATTCCGAGCGTGACGATGACGACGAGCCAGAGGAGGATTTTTCGCCACCTGATCCACTGATATCTCCTCATGGCACCACCCCTTTTGCGAAATATTTGGATTATTGTAGGAGGAGACGACCCTCCGTGCTGCCTTGTCTCCAACCGCCCTTTATCGGGGTACAAGGCAGAGATGTCCGTGTTTCCCTACCAATATATACGGAGAGACAAGCCCTTCATGTCTGATTTCGTCCATGACTTGCTCGCTTGCTCCCGTCCATACTTTCCTTGTACAAAAAAGCCTTCCCGTCAGGAAGGCAGCTATTCTTGCGATCGAAAGCGCTTGACGATGTCCATGACGTACTTGATGATGACCGCGATTCCTCCGATGAAGTAGAACGTCACCAGCGTATACCCGGTAGGATCAATCGCTGTCATGGAGACAATCATGTTCAAGGGCAGGATATAGTACAAAACATCCTTCAAATAGCCGAGTACAAAGCCCGGGTCAAAGGAGCCCTGCCAAAACGATCGAAACAGGACAATCAGAAAATCGATGATCATGAGTCCAAAAATCGCCCACATGGTATAGATCATCCAGTCAGCCAACGAGTAGCCCATCCCTATCACCACCTTGCTCCATCCTATGCGGCAGGAAAACCGCAGGTGAGGATAAGCAATGTGGATTTTTTACCCGCACTGAACGAGAGGGACCCGATATCTGGCCGCAGGAGAAGCTGTTCGGCTGCTCTTATTTTGTGACGCTGACGATGTCCTCTACTTGAATCCAACAGGAGCGATCATCATCCACAAGTCTGACCAAATACTTCTCCGAATCGATTTCCCGTACGTAGCCCCGTGCGGATTGAACGGTCCCCCAAGCATCCCCTCCCCTTTCCCTGACGAACCATTTTACCTGGATCGGGTAGTTGTACTGCGTGCTGTCATAGATCCGGAAACACATCTCTCCAAACTCGTCGTCCGCGACGGCCGGACGCTGGACGACAGTTCCTTCCCGATCGTAGCGCCCCTCATCATTTTTGGTCATGGTGAACTCCCCCAAGAACAAGAACTTATGTTCTCATTATGGTCGATCCGCTTTCTATTTTCAAGAGGAAGATTGCCGCCAAACCTATTCACTGCCAGGACGGAAGAATAATGAGAGGAAAATGGTGGCAAAATACGTCAAACGAAAATTGATGTACAAACAGGTGCTTCCGATGAAAAAAACAGTTTGGACAAGACGCGGAAAAAAAACAATGGGATCGATTTTGATAAACGATGAACGGATCGACGATAAAATCGCTTGGCTCCGAGAGGTTTTTACGGATCGTACGGATGTGGTCATACACCAGTTTGTGGCAGGCATTTCCCAGCAGTGCGCCCTTGTCTATTTGCAAGGATTGGTCGATGTGACCATGCTGCAGGAAGAGCTGCTGCATCCTCTTTTCTCACTGCGAGTCTCGGATCCCCTGGAATTCCGTGCGATTCTCTTCGAGAGAAAGCAGCTGCCGATCTCAGCCTATCACACCGCACCGATACAAAGTGGCGCCTCTTCCATTCTAAGCGGACATGTCTTGCTGTTGGTTGACGGCGAGCAACCGGTTTTGGTGTTTCCTCTGCGCTCGTACCGCCAGCGTTCCATTGACGAACCGGCCAATGAAGCGACTGTCCGGGGGCCGCGTGAGGCTTTTGTCGAGAGTGCGGATGAGAATTTGTCGCTGGTCCGCAAACGGCTGAAAACACCTGATCTGAAAACGGAATCGCTCCGCATCGGGACGCTTACGCAGACCGAGATCTTGGTGGCGTACATCCAGGGGGTCTGCAAAAAAGAATTGATTGACGAAATCACGATGAGGCTTTCGCGCATCAACATCGATGGCATTCTCGGGAGCAGCTATATCGAGGAATTCCTGGATCACTCGCCTCTCTCCCCGTTTCCCCAGGTGCAGTATACGGAAAGGCCGGATGTCGCAGCGGCTGCTCTGTTGGAGGGACGAGCTCTCATCATTGTAGACGGCTCTCCGATGGTACTGCTTGCGCCCGTCACCCTGTTCATGCTGCTCCAATCGGCGGAAGACTATTATCAGCGCTATGTTGCGGGCACTTGGATCCGCTGGATACGCTATCTTTTCGTCCTGATTTCCTTGCTCTTGCCATCTGTTTACGTGGCCATCACCACGTTTCATCCCGAGATGATCCCGCCCAAGCTGCTCATCACCATCGCAGGTTCGCGTGAAATCGTACCGTTTCCGGCTTTGATCGAAGCCTTCATCATGGAGATTTCCTTTGAGGCGCTGCGGGAAGCAGCCGTGCGCATTCCCAAATCAATCGGACAGGCGGTATCGATCATCGGCGCGCTTATCATCGGCACGGCGGCGGTGCAAGCGGGGATTGTATCGGCGGCGATGGTGATTATCGTCTCCTTTACCGGGATCGCTTCGTTCATTATTCCTCACTTCGATCTCGGCTTGTCCTTTCGTTTCCTCCGCTTCCCGATCATGATCTTCGCTGGTTTATTCGGTCTGTTCGGGATCATTTGCGGGCTCTTGCTGATCTATATCCATCTGGTCAATTTGCAGTCCTTCGGCTCTCCGTACCTTGCCCCGTTGACTCCACTGGTGTCCAATGATCTCAAGGATACGTACGTCCGGGCTCCATGGTGGCGGATGTGGAAGAGGCCCTCCATGACAGGTGCGAACCCGATCAGGCAAGGTGAGCTTCGGACCATGACGGAATACAAAGGGGAGGATGGGGATTGAACAAGAAAAATGGCAGACGAACTTCCCTGCTTATTTTGCTGGGTCTCCTTTCGACCTCGTTTCTGACGGGATGCTGGTCCTCCATCGAATTGAACAATCGGAGCTTTGTCCGCATGATGCTCCTGGATAAAACTGCTTCCGGCATCGAATTGACCCTTTCCTTTCCGTTGCCCAATCGGCTGATTCCAGGGCAATCCGGGGGAACCGGTGAGCTGCAGGGCAAACCTTTCACTTTCGTATCGGCGACAGGCGACAACATCAGTGAGGCGTACCGGATCGTGCAATCCGATTTGTCGCGAAAAATCACCTTCGGGCAGACGAGCGTGATCGTGATCGGGAGCGAATTGGCCAAAGAAGGCATCTCACAGGTACTCGAGTTTGTTGCTCGGGAGCCCAGATTTCACATTAATGCCAATCTGTTTATTACCCCGGGAAAAGCCAAGGAGCTGATGCTGACGCCTGTTATTTTTGAACGGTTCCCAGCCGACATTCTCCTCGCATACACAAGGGAGCACGTCACAGTCGACATGACGACAAAGGACTGTCTGGCGGCCTCCTATTACGGCGGGGATATGATTATACCGATGCTAAAGTTCAAAACGATCACGATTCCGAGTGAGAAACAAAAACAACAAACCTGGATGGGGACGGATGGAGCTGCCCTATTCAGGGATGGAAAGATGGTACAGGTCCTCAATACGTATGAAATGCGCGGAGCGAAATGGATCCTGGGCAAAATGAAAGACGCAGAAATCTCCATCCCTTCACCAACGGACGGCAAACAGCTTAGCTATATGGTCAACCAATCCCGTTCCAAAATCCGCCCGGTCCTCTCCGGCGACGAACTCACCTTTCATATTGAATGCAAAGCGGACGCGTCCCTGATTGCCTCCAATTCGCTGATCAGGCTGCAAGAACCGGGTGTGGAAAGAAAGTTGAGCCAAAAGCTCGAAGCCATGATCGAAACGCGGATGAAAGACGCAATCGAAAGCTCGAAACGTATCGGAGCCGATATCTTTCAGCTGAGTTCCTATCTCGATTGGCACTATCCTCAGGAATGGAGAAATCGTGCCTCTCATTGGCGAGAAGAGTACCGCAGCAAGATCAAAGTGGTACCCCACGCATTTGTCACGATCAAGCGACTCGGAACAACGAAGCAGCCGGCTCGGTTTCTACATCCTGCGAAGGTAGGGGGATCCCAATGATCGTCATCGCTTTATCATTTCTCCTCATCATGATTTATGAGTGGAACTATTTGCGAAGGCACAGACGCAAGCCGCGCACATTTGTTCTCGTCATGGGATGGGCCTTGCTGATGTGTGTCTGCATTGAGCTATTGTATCATTTCCATGATCGCTTTCAGTTTGCGAGAGTGATTGAATTCGTGTTTGATCCCCTGGAAAAGGTAATCGTTTGGAGATACAAAAATGGGTAATTATCAAGTTAGCCAGATCTCACAATCCCAGCTTTACATGCTGTTCACGCTATATTTGTTTACGACGATCCTAGGATTTCGTATCGCCTCCCTCGTGACGGAAGCCGGTTTTTCCACATGGTTTCCCCTTCTGCTGGGGGCATTCGGCGGTCTTGTTCTTACATATTTCTCCTACCGCCTGGCGATCAGACGGCCCACTCAGTTTTTCGGCCTCTACGGGAAAGAGATTGTCGGGAAATGGATCCACTACCCATTGATCTTGATCATGATGTTCTCAAACTTGTTTTCCGCCTCTTACGTCCTGAGGGAAATGCAAGACTTCATGGTGGAAGTCTATTTGCCAGAGACACCGGACTGGGCTGTCACCATTCTGTTCGGTATCTGTATTGCCTATGCCGTGCGGTCGGGCGTGCAGACGATCTTCCGCTGCGCCCAGGGCATCTTTTTTCTCAGTGTCTTCGGCATGCTGCTGGTGCCGCTCTTCGTTTCCAGAGACATGAATGCGGAAATGCTCGTCGCATTCATCAATCACTTTGATTGGAAAGGCATCTGGAATGCTACGTATTTCGTTACCGCCCTATTCGGGGAAATGACGATGTGTCTCTTTTTCTTTCCGTACGTGAAGCAACCCGAGAAGACGATGCGATCGCTGAGATGGGCGGTGATCAGCGCTGTCATCATTATTTTGTCCAGCCTGATACCTTCCCTGCTGGTTTTCGGTCCGCATTTGACAGCCAACCTGATCTACCCGGAGCTGGAGCTGATACGCTATATCCGGGCCGGTTCTTTTCTGGAAAACATGGATCCTGTTCTCATTGCTGTCTGGCTGACGAGCTTGTTCATCAAAATCAGCCTCTTCCTGTACGGCGCAGTCCTGCTTCTGACGCAGACGTTTTCACTGCAGGATCACAAGCCGTTCACGTTGTCGATGACTGGCATGATGATCGGGCTCTCCTTGTATATGGCCAGATCGAACATGGAACTGGCGCATGTGTTGTTCCATGGTGAGATTACCTTCCTGTTCGTCACGGAGGTGATCCCGATACTCTACCTGGTGGTCGATCTGTTCCGATCCCCACGGCTCAAGCATTCGGCGAACAGCAATGGGAAGTGAAAGGCTCCTGCACACAAGGAAGCACCTGCCTGGCAACAACGAAGGCAGGTGCTTTTGCTTTTGAGAACAGAACGACGCTTGGGGGCAAAAGCTTAATAAGGATCGGCGGGATGCCCTTCTTCTGCTGCTTGACGGACTGCTTGACCGGGATTCGTGGCCCCCATCGGTCCGCCGATTCCTTTGCGGCTCCTGTTGCCAGCCGCTTCGATTCCTTGCTTGATCCGGTTTCCATACTCCGAATCGCACTTGAAGAAGTAGTTGAGCATCTTTTCCTGGACGCGCGGGTCGCAGCTTTGCATCGCGTTCGTCAGATTGGCGATCAGATCGTCCTTCTCCCAATCCTCCATCAGGCGGTACCGTTCGCCAGCCTGTTTGAAATCGTTCGTGCGATCGATTTTTTGGCGAACGATTTTTCCTTGCACGTACGGCTGGTGGTCTTTGCCCTCTTGCTCCGCTTCGTGCAGGCCGCCGACGGTGGATGGCTCATAGTTGATGTGCGGATGGCTGCGGTCGACCCGATACAGCATTTGCCCGCCTTCCTGATTGGTAGCCACACGCTTTTTGGGGGCGTTGATCGGGAGCTGCAGATAGTTGGCCCCTACCCGGTATCGCTGCGTATCCGAATAAGAAAACGTTCTTCCCTGCAGCAGCTTGTCGTCGGAAAAATCGAGCCCGTCCACGAGAACCCCTGTACCGAATGCTGCCTGCTCGACTTCCGCAAAGTAGTTTTCCGGATTTTTGTTGAGCACCATCTTCCCTACCGGGAGAAACGGAAACTGTTCTTCCGGCCACAGCTTCGTCGGGTCGAGAGGATCGAAGTCTAGCTCGGGATGATCATCGTCAGACATGATCTGGACACACAGCTCCCACTCCGGATAATCTCCCCGTTCGATCGCTTCGTACAAATCTTGGGTGGCGTGGTTAAAGTTTTTCCCCTGAATCTCTTCCGCTTGTTTTTGCGTCAGGTTTTTGATGCCTTGCTTGAGCGGCTCCCAATGGTATTTGACCAAAACAGCTTGGCCTTCCTGATTGACCCACTTGTACGTATTGACGCCGGAGCCTTGCATTTGCCTGTAGTTCGCGGGGATTCCCCACGGGGAAAACAGGAACGTAATCATGAGCATCGCTTCCGGGGTGTTGGAAATGAAGTCAAAGATGCGTCCGACATCCTGGATGTTCGTGACGGGATCCGGTCTGAATGCGTGGACGAGATCCGGGAACTTCATCGCGTCCCGAATGAAAAACACCTTTAGATTGTTCCCGACCAGATCCCAGTTCCCGTCTTCCGTATAAAACTTGACGGCGAATCCCCTGGGGTCACGCAGTGTTTCCGGTGAATGATTGCCGTGATTGACAGTGGAAAAGCGGACAAAAACCGGCGTACGCTTTCCTTTCTCCTGAAACAGCTTGGCCCTCGTATACGTGGAGACGGGCTCATTGCCTACCGTTCCGTAGGCCTCAAAGTAGCCGTGCGCCCCGGCTCCACGCGCATGCACCACGCGTTCCGGCGTTCGCTCCCGATCGAAGTGGGTAATTTTCTCCAAAAAATCGTAGTTCTCCAGAACAGTCGGGCCGCGGTTCCCCACGGTCCTCATACTCTGATTGTCCGTGATCGGATGGCCTTGCCTGTTCGTTAACGTCTGATTCTCATCTTGGCCCATCTCGTTCTTGCCTGTCGTTCCGTCCATTTGTTTCCTCCTTCGGGTAGAACATAGATCCACATGTAAATGTTTTCCTCAGGAGGAGTCCTTTATGCGAAGGAAATGCTCGTATACGCCATCTCCTGATTCAGGATCGGAACGGCGTCGCTGATATGAAGGCAAGCGGCTATATCCACATCTTCCGCATACCCTTTCGCGATCAATTCCCTCCCGGAACCGGTGCCGGCAAGGATTGCGGATAGATCACATTTGGCGCTCTGGTACACTGCAACCGCTAACTGCGCTTCGGGGGAAAGTCTGTGTTTTGGCAGTCCCTCCAAAACGGCACCGGCTCCGATCATGTCTTCGATTGCCGGTCTCAGTGCCCCGTTCTGCCATCTTTCTCCACTGGCAATCACGGTCACGCTTGCCCCTAGCTCCCGGATATAGCTGGAAACGGCAGCGGCGTTGCGCAAGCAGGCTGCGATTACCATGCCATTCAATTGCTGGGCCAAGACCGTGCATGTAGAGCCGTTGGGGGAAGGCAGGACGATACGGGTTCCTGCCGGAATGGAAGAGAGGGATGCCGGGGAGAGCGAAAAGGCCACGCCGCCTCGTTTGTCGGCCAGAATGGCCCCTTTTTCTTTGGCATAGGCAGCTGCCGTATCATCTCTCACCCGATAAGGGAACACCGCGCCCCCTCTTGCCGAAACAATATCGACACATGTTGTAAATGAGAGAATATCCACGATTACGACGATGTCTGACCCAGCACCTACTTGTGTCACCCCATCAGATCCCCACTCAAATCTGGCGGAATAGTCTACCTGTCTGAAGACGTGATCGATCGTCAACTATTTCCACTCCTCTCTATCAGAAATGGTTACTCGTCCCCATACGTTCGCCGTTACAAATTAAGACAAGGTGAAATAAAGTATAATGTCCCACTAAACTAACTAGGATGAATGGAGTGATTACGAATGGGAGATAAGCGCAAGTCCCGGTCTGGACGCAACTCTGAATCCCAAGAGAACCACTTGGAAAATTCAGACAGGCCAAGGTTCCGGGCTACACGCAGCACGGGAATCCTGCAAAACAACTTGGGTGTCGCTATCACTGCCCACCTCGATCTGGTCAACCTCAATCCCGACCCTGTCGAAGTGCGCGTGCAGGTGCTGAACTGGGGCAATGCTGTCACGCAAACAAACCCGGTCAGCACGTTGGTCGATGTCACCCAAACGATCGCCGGCAATACTCGTACCGTGTTTAATGCAACGATCCCTGCTTCCTTCCACTACGAAGTACGCCTGACTGTACTCAACGGCGGCGACAGGGAAGCTGAAAACGTCCTTCTCACCACGTACGGTCGTACGGCAATCGGCAGCGGCCAAGTTGTCGGCCTTTCCGTTTTGAATAGCCAGTTTTCGACGATCCGCATCGAAACCTGCTAATCAAAACCCGTGAATCGAAGACAAACCGAATGGGAATTATGGCTTCGGCCATAGTTCCTTTTTCTGTTTGCTACGAAAGATACCAGCGGGGTGTCAGTCTATGAAAACAGTCGTGTTCGTCCAAAATTCGCCGGATCCGCTCCAGCATCTCCCCGAGCTGATTGGGGACCACCCGGATCGTCCACACGACTGACGAAAACATCATCATGGCTGTATAGACGCTATAACGGTGCCAGAATGACGTGGGTGATATTCCTGTCTGTTCGCAATAGGCGGAAACCTGGCCATGGCAAAAAGCGTTGCTGCACTCTTGGCTAAAGAAGGCCAGCTTTGTGAAATCGTGCACGGGATCCCCCCAGTCAAAGCGATTCACATCAATCGCACCGGCATACCGATTGTTATGTACGATGAGATTGCCGACATGAAAATCATCGTGCAAAAAACAATCGGGGGCGTGATCCAGCCAAGACAAATGCTCATCGATGAACGATAAAAGCCGACGATCTTCTGGAAGCGAGTAGCCGCATGACCGATATGCCTGCACGTATCGCAAATGTTTTTGCATGCAGCGATCCTTCCATGGAATAAGCGACGCCGGAGCACGCAACGTGTGCATCAACGCAAGCTCCCTTCCCGCTGAGATCCCGATATCGTACTGCTGCTGCTCAGACAATTGCGGCAATTGATCCCGGGCATCCTCGCCTTCCACGTATGACAAAACCATAAAGCACAGGCCTTCATCGTCGGCAGTCCCCTGTTCAAGCGGGCGCGACGTTTTCACCCCCATGGATTCCAGCGCCTTCAAGATGGCGAACTCCTCCTGCTTTCGCTGCCAATCCGACAAGGGACTTACCCGTACCAGGCATTTCTCGCCATTCGCCAGATCCACGCGAAATTTTTGATCCGAAGAGAAACCTTTGTGGATTTGTTCCATTCGTACGGCATCGCGCAAGATCAAAGAAGCGCGGGTCAACCGCTCCAGTTTTTCTTCCATCGGACTACCCCCCCTTTTCAATCAACATGACGATTATACTTCCCATTGGAAAAAAATCACAGAGTGGAAAGGTCTGCAAGGAACAGCGGGCAAATAAAAAAACTGCCCGCTATGCGGACAGTTTTTTCTTCGGGAGACTTACAGTTTTACTACGTTTTCAGCTTGTGGGCCACGGTTGCCTTGCACGATGTTGAATTGAACGCGTTGGCCTTCATCCAACGTTTTGAAACCATCGCCTTGAATTGCGCTGAAGTGTACGAATACATCGTCTCCGCCTTCTACTTGAATAAATCCGAAACCTTTTTCTGCGTTAAACCATTTTACCGTTCCGTTCGTTTGCATGAAAAAAAACCTCCAAGAAAGTCAATTTTGAATATGCTAGTCATATTTACCGAAGCAAATAAAGCTCACATATCATGAAGAGATACCAAGAGAATCCTATGTGATATGTCTTCATGATATGTGAATACATACTTACTTCTTCTCATATGCGACAACCGTAATCTGGTACGAACTTTAACAAGGTACTTTTGAAAACCTAAAACAACGAAAGCCCTTCCTCTCTTTCATCCTTGCGGCTCCGATGACCGCGCCAGTGTGAATCGGGCATTCAAAAAACGTAATCATCGCACGAGCAAATAGCGGGAATTACGTATCGGACTTTTCAAGTAGCAACATCATTCTATCATGATGTGCGCACAATAGCAACTATCTCCTTTTTCTATACGATGCTCCATTGTCTCTGATACAATGGATAAGAGGAGTGATGGCAGTGGACAAGCAGACGATTAGCTGTCGAGAATTGAAGCAACTACGGGGACAAAAAGCGGATCTTTTCCTCTTGGATGTCCGGGACGAGCAAAAGTATGCCGCCGGGAGCCTGCACTTGGACGGGATTGTCACCCGCAATGCCCCTTATATACAGATGAAGGAGAAGGAACAACCGCTGGATGACGATACGATGCGTGCGTGTAAAGAAGCTCTGATTGTTACCGTGTGCACGACCGGAAACAAAGCGCAGAAGGCAGCTGCTCTTCTTCGTGAGAAAGGATTTCGAGCACTCGCGCTCGAAGGCGGTTTGACTTCCTGGAACGATTCTACTGAACTGGAATAAGCAGGTCTTGGGCACACCCTCTCCCCATCCGAGAGGGTCTTTCATTTTCGCTAGCAACCACAGTGCTTCCGGGCACTCTACCAAATATTACTCCTATCTTTTTCCGCTCGATCTCTGCTATTCTGGGTCATGCCAAAACAAACAGCCGAAACTTCCTCTCGAATGGAAGTGCGGGGGATCTTTTTTGCAGATGGGAAATCTGCATGGGGTGAATCGCCACGTGGGCGTAGGGTTGTTTCCTCAATCCGAATCCGTCAACTAACCTCGTAGGCCAAAAAAAGGAGACGATGTGAATATGAAACGCCTCGGTACAATTGCCATTGCGACTTTGGGATTGGGTTTTGCCCTCTCCGGCTTTTCTAACACAGCCGCCGCAGCCTCCAACTGCCCGTTCAAAGCTTCCTTGCCGACTCAAGTACAACAATTTCAAGGCATTCCATATATGCAGTTTGCTCAGAAGTTTGGCATGCAACCACAAATGATGCAACAAGCAAACCAACAGCAAATGCAGTTTCCATTTATGTCCATGCCTGTCGGCAATCAAGTACAGGCTCCGGTAGCCCAAGCACCAGCAGCTAAAGCGCCTGTTACTCAAGCGCCTGCAGCTCAAGCACCGGTCGCACAGCAACCTGCAAACAACACAGCGGCTCCTGCCAAACAGGCAGACAGCAATGTAGATGCTTCCGCCTATGCGAAGCAAATTACCGATCTGGTAAACCAAGAGCGTGCAAAAGCGGGTTTGAAGCCATTGGAGCTGGACTCTTCCCTGTCCAATGTAGCGCAAGCGAAAGCGGCAGACATGTCCAACAACCACTACTTCGACCACAACAGCCCAACGTACGGTTCTCCATTTGACATGATGAAACAGTACGGCATTTCTTTCATGACAGCTGGTGAAAATATCGCCATGGGTCAACGCAGTCCACAAGAAGTCATGACCCAATGGATGAACAGTGAAGGCCACCGCCAAAACATTATGAATTCGTCCTTCACCAAAATCGGCGTAGGTTATGTGAATGGTTATTGGGTACAAGAATTTATCGGGTAAAAACCGCGCGAGAATGGCGCGAAAGCCAAGCAACTCTTCTTCAGAGCGCTTGGCTTTCTTGGCGTTCTCTATTCCTGCTCGGATTCCGTGGCTCGGGTCTGCTTCGTCTGACAGTCGCAGTCCTCTCCTTCGAGCAAGGCTACATCTTTTTGGTGCATCTCTTGCTTGGTCGGATAGGCGGAAACTTGCTGCATCTCGGTGCTCACGTCGTTCTCTCTCGCCACTGAAACTCCCCCTTGCCACGGCAATTTCCTTGCGTGATTAGTATTCGCACGGGCAGGTTGTCCATTCATCGGAAAAAAGGGAGTGCCGGCCAAATGTTCAAGCAGTGGCTACCGGAATTGTCCGAGAATATGCTCCAGATCTTTCAAGGCCGCGGCGGCGGCGGCCACCGGGTCTGACTTGCCGCCCACGACCAGCAGATCGCCCATTACATCCGTCTGCACCCGGATGGCTTTGGTGGTACCGTTTACCCCCGCGAAGGGATGCTCGGCATCCACAGCTGTAAGCTCCACAGAAGCAGTGACCCCTTCTTCTGTTTTGCGGATTCTGCCAATCAGCTTCGGAGTCAATCCTGCCTGTTTCCAGCCCGAGATCTGATCCGGCGTTACCGTACGGACGCTCATTTTCGGAACGTCTGTCAGCTTGAGCTGTCCGCCAAAGGCTGCGTTGGCGAGGATCGTCACTTTGCATGCCGTATCCCACCCATCGACGTCAAAGGATGGGTCAGGCTCCGCAATTCCCATTCGCTGCGCCTGTTCAATCGCTTGCTCGCACGTCATTCCCTCGTTCATCATGCTCGAAAGGACAAAATTGGCGGTACCGGTGAAAATCCCTTCTACTGTCGCAATCTCACATCCGGCGAGGTTGTACTCGAGCAAATCGATCGTGGGCAAAGCTGCCGCTGTAGCCCCGCTGATTTTCAGCATGACGCCTCGCTGCTTGGCGAGCCTCGAAAGCCCCGCGTAATCGACGACCAACGCTCCTTTCGATACGGAAATGGCGTGCATGCCCTGCTCCAATGCTTGACGGATGTAAGCAAGGCCAGGTCCCCCTGTCTCAAACTGGGAAGGGCCCGTTTCGATCAGGACGTCGGCCTTGCTCGCAGCCAAAAACTCCGTTCCAGCTTTCATTTTTGCTGCTTTTCCGCTTTGAACAAGCGCTTCTAATGTTTGGGCGTCCAGGCCGTCAGAATTGTAGACAGCATGGGTCGATCTGGCCGCGCCCACCAGACGTACATCAGCGCTATACTTTTCACGGTAGCGTTCCCGGCGTTCTCCCAAGAGTCTCGCCACCTGCTTCCCGACGGTACCGTAGCCTGTCAACACGATATTCCAACGTTTCATCTGTCAAACCACCTCGTGCTGCCGTACGCTCAACGAAAAATCCTCCGCTGCTGCATCAGGATTGGGCTTGCGTCTTGCGGCTTCAATTTTTTCCCCGTTTTGGCGGAATAGAGCTCCTCTACATAATCGATGAACAGGATGCCTTGCAAGTGGTCCATCTCATGCTGGATGCAGCGGGCCAAAAAGCCTTCTGCTTCTATTGTCATGGTCTCGCCAGCGCGATTCAGGGTCTGAACCTTGACGTATTCTGCACGCTTGACGACCCCGACGACTCCCGGGATGGAGAGGCAAGCCTCTGGCCCCTCTTGCTCCCCGGACATTTCGAGCATGGTCGGATTGATCAACTCGATCAGGCCATCTCCGCAGTCCATCACGATAAGCTGTTTGGCTATGCCGATCTGGATGGCGGACAGGCCAGCGCGTCCTTTGTCGGCGTAAATGGTCTCCGCCATATCATTCAGGATTTTTTCGATGTTCGCGTTGACGACCGGCACAGGTTTGGACCGCTCGCGCAAAATGGGGTCGCCTAACCGAACGATGATCCGTTCAGCCATCTCATATCCCTCCGCTCCTTTATTGTGACGTTTTCAACGTAGCAAAGCCGCTTGAATCTGTCAAAGGGAAACCGTGCGGAAATCTGAAAAATCCTTCCGGTTAGGGTGACAAAAGGATGTAGATGCGCTATCTTTATTGGTAACCGATACAGATGTTCCACAGGAAGAGGGAGGCTACCATGCACGCAATTGCAGCACAGCTGAATGAAACCATTCAGCGGGAAAATCCACATGTTTTTGATATGTTGTCCAACCTGGCAAAGCTGATCTATTTTCCAAAAGAAGGGATTCTCAGTCAGTCCGCTGAAGCGAAAGCAAAAGCGAAAAAGTACAACGCTACCATCGGGATCGCGCTGGAAAACGGCCAGCCGATGCACCTCAAGGTGATTCAGGACCATCTTTCCGCCTTTCAGCCGAAGGACTTGTACGAATACGCTCCGCCAGCAGGCAAACCCGAGCTGCGTGCAGCTTGGCGCAAAAAAATGATCGAAGAACAGCCCGGTCTCGCAAACCGCTCTTTTAGCAACCCGATCGTGACCAACGCTCTCACACACGGGCTGAGTATCGTGGCCGATCTGTTCGCAGATGCCGGCGACAGCGTCATCATTCCCGATAAAAACTGGGAAAACTACGAATTGACTTTCTCCATTCGCCGCGGCGCGGAAATGGTTTACTATCCTTTGTACAATGCTGACATGAAATTCAACGCCGCCGGACTGCGCGACGCAATCCTGGCGCAAAAAGACAAGGGCAAAGCGATTGTCGTTCTGAATTTCCCCAACAATCCAACCGGTTATACACCGGGTCCGGAAGAGGGCAAAGAAATCGTAGCGGCCCTCCAGGCCGGCGCCGAAGCAGGCATCAACGTCGTTGCCGTCACGGATGACGCATACTTCGGACTCTTTTTCGAAGACTCCCTGCAAGAATCCTTGTTCGCGAGCCTGTGCGATCTTCACCCGCGCATTCTTCCAGTCAAAGTGGATGGAGCTACCAAGGAAGAGTACGTTTGGGGGTTCCGCGTCGGCTTCATCACGTACGCCTCGCCTTCCAGCGATCTGCTTGCAGCTATGGAGCAAAAGACGCTGGGAATTATCCGCGCCACTCTGTCCAGCGGCGCGCATCCATCCCAAACGTTTGTCTTGCATGCGCTGACTTCTCCTGAATTCCACGCCCAAAAACAGGAGAAATTCGAAATCATGAAAGGCCGTGCGAACCGTGTAAAACAGCTGTTGGACAGCGGCAAATTCGATGACGCGTGGGACTACTATCCGTTCAACTCCGGATACTTTATGTGCCTCAAGCTGAAGACCGTGGATGCCGAGACACTGCGCAATCATTTGCTCAACCAGTACGGCGTCGGGACAATCGCTCTCGGCGAGACGGACCTTCGCATCGCCTTCTCCTGCATCGAGGAGAACAATATCGACGAGCTGTTCGAGATCATCTACAGCGGAGTCAAAGACTTGGAAAAAGCTTTGGCCCAGTAAAGCAAGCAAAACCAGTCCTTCGCACGCCACCCACGTGCAGGACTGGTTTTTTCGTTTCTTGATTATTTTCTCAGCGATCCGATACTGATCATCCTCACCTCTGGGATCACCCTTACCTTTGCTTGAGAAAACGCCCTCCCCCAATCGTCTTCCACCTGCTTCCATTGCGGGTAGGCGTAAGCCCGGGCGTACTTCCCCAGCCCGATCGGATCCAGGTGATGCTTCTGAAATTTGGCGATAACCGCCTCCATCTTTTTTTTCATCTCGGAGGCAATGGCCTTTTCGAGCTTTTCTTTGTCCTGCATCGGATGAAGCTGCACCAAGAGCTCGGTCAAGACGATGGAGTAGCGAAAATGCAGGTCGAAATGAAACTGATTGCCTTCTACATACGTCTTGTAGGAGGAATGGGTATAGTCGATGGAATAGCTGATGCTCTGGCTCTCCTCGTCTTTTTTGCCGACATCCTTTCCCTTCAGCTGCACCGTCATGAAGATCGGGTGATGGGTGTCCTTTTGCAGGATCAGCAGTTGGATGCTCTCCTCCGTATCGAGCGAGGCGACGTAGTACCCCCTTTTATCCAAGAGGGCCGTACCCGAGATTTTCAGCTTGTTTTCGCTCAGCTTCATTTCCGTCACATAAGGGGTGATTCCCTTCTCGTAAAATTGGTCGTACGCCCTCCGCACGTTCGTGCTGACGGAAGCTTCGCTGATGTGACTGGATCGAACGAGCTCGCGCAAGTAGACGGGAAATCTCGGCTTGTCCTGGATGTCCACGTCCATCACTTGCTCGATGGGGTCGTCTGTCACGATCAGATCCGTCATGAGTGCGCTTTTTGGATCGCGGTAGATGACGTCCAACAGATCAAACAACCCCTTCCTCATCATGAGGCGTTTGGATATCAAGATATTTTGCACTTTTCCCGTTTCCACGACACCGTTTGCCTGATTGTCAAGCCGATCTCTTCCTTCCCGAAACGTAGAGGCACGAGTATGCAGCAGTTCCGTTTTTTTTCGCGCTTCTTTGTGAAAAACCGGAACGGCCGTATAGATCTCCATCTCGCCATTCTTCCCCTGGTCAACGCCGAAGGTCAGAACCAGCGTCAATTCATCCAAGCGATTTTGGCCCAGACAGCCGGACGTAATCAAGGTCAAGGAGAGCAGCGCATAAGCAAATGACTTCTTCATTCACGTTTTGTCCCATCTGCGAATTCGATCCACAACTCCTGCATACAGCCAAAAAGCGATCGGAAACAGGTACGCGACGAACATCCCGATATTCCCTCCCCACTTTTGCATCTGGTTGACTTGATAGAAGGTCGGATTGTAAATAAATGCAGAGACGATATAACCGAGGCCAAGCACTAGCATCGCTTTTTCCCGAATGGAGTCGCCAAACAGACGTTCGATGCCGGCTATGGCTGTATATAAGTAAGGGATGCCACTCGTGGAGATGAGAAACAAGTAAAAGGCAGTGAAAATCACTTCAATCCGCTCCACAAAAGGGAATTCGACCGTCTCAAACAAGTCTAGCGTCGGCCAAATATAAGTCAGGATTTGATAGGGATTGAATTGAATGTAGCAGGTGATGACCACGAGCATCTGCATACACATCGTGATGGTGTTGGCGATGATGATCCCCTTCGCCGCCTTGTTTTTCTGCCGCAGCAACGGGTACAGAATAAACGCCAGCTCAAAACCGAGAAAGGAAAGGACGGTCGTTTTCACTCCCTGAAATACGGGAAGCCAGCCCTCTTTCAAGACAGGCAGCAAATGGATCAGGTGTCCGCCTTTCATGGCAATAAAAAACAAAGGGATGATCACGATGGTGCCGAGCCCGACAAATTCGACATACCTCACCAGTATGTTGACACCAAAGTGCACCAGCATCAGAATCGGGATCATGAACAGGAGCATTAAAAAGAAGTTGGGCGTTTGCGGCAAAACCCACGTCTGAGTGATATGGATTTTGACCAAGATCGCGATCGTAAACACAAACAAACAATACAGGATGAAAAGAAGGACGGCACATGCACCGAGGCCCCTGCCCAGATAGCGAAAGAAGAGGTCGTAAATCGTTTCAGCCGGCTGGCGACTCATGATTCGAACGATCACCAGACTGATGACGATCGCGGCGATCCAGCCCAGAAGGATGGAGATCCATCCGTCCGTGCCCGCGACTTCCGCCAAATCAGTAGGAAGCGTCATCATCCCGACTCCGATTTGCACCTGCGAGATAAACATGACGTATTGAAAAAGCGAAATGCCGCCTTGAACCTTGTTGAATGTCATTTCTCATCGCCACTTTTGTCATGTTTTTCTTGCCGAACCTCCTGTTGTACCCGTATTGAACGTGGACGGTTCCGGAAGCTCCATATGGGAAGCCTCACCAAGTTGTCCTTCCAGGAGGAAGCCAGAAAGGGAGCAAACGGACTTCCGTAGGGTGTTCCCAACGATTCGAGAGCCAGCAAGTGAATAATGAGGACCATCATCCCGACCACAATGCCCACGATCCCGAACATATACGCCACGATCATCATCGGGAAGCGCAAGATCCGGACGGCCGCAGCCAACTCCGTGTTCGGCATGATAAAGGAAGCGATGGCGGTCACTGCCACCACGATGACCATGATGTTGCTGACGATGCCTGCCGACACTGCCGCCTGACCGATGACAATGCCTCCCACGATCCCCACGGTTTGGCCGATTTTGGAAGGCAGCCGAATCCCCGCTTCCCGCAGCATTTCCAGGGTGATTTCCATAATGATCGCTTCCATAAACGGAGGAATGGGCACCCGCTCGCGTGACTCGCCAATCGACAGAATCAAATTCAGCGGAATGATTTCGTAATGAAACGTCAGGGCTGCGATATAGAGGGCAGGCAGAAAGAGTGAGACGAGGAAGCCCGCAAAACGCAGCAGCCTGATAAAGGATGAAATCATCCAGCGCATGCTGTAATCGTCAACGCTTTGAAAAAACGAAGTCAGGGTAATCGGTGCAACCATGACCCACGGTGATTGATCCACGATGATGACAATGCGCCCCTGTAGAATTTGCGAGGCGGCAGAATCTGGCCGCTCCGTCGACATAAATTGTGGAAACGGCGTTAACCAATGAGTCTCGATCAACTCCTGCAATTCTCCGACGTTGACGATCCCATCAATGGTAATCCGGCTGATCCGCTCCTCCAGCTCTTTGACGAGCTCCAGATTCGCCACGTCTCCCAAGTAAAGCAAGGCCACCTTCGTCCGACTTCGGAGTCCGACGCGCAGCTCCTTGATTTTGAGCTCATGATGCGGGATGTACCTGCGAATCAAGGATACATTCTGTCCCAACGATTCGACAAAGCTCAATCGGGCACCCTTAATGACTGTCTCTGTTGCGGGCTCATCGACTGACCTTTGAGGTCCACCCTGCGTATCCAGAAGCAAGCAATGCTCTTCGCCGTCAACAAACAGGACGCTTCGTCCGGACAGAATCGCTCCCTCTGCGTGTGCCCAGGCTCGTGCCGTTTTCCGGCCGGTCAGCGAGAGCTCGAGATTGGATAGATCGGTGTACGCAAAGGTTTGGAACAGGAGCGGGCGCAGGATATGTTGATGGAGGACGGGTTTTTCCACCATTCCATCCAAGTAAACCAAAAGGGCAGGACGGTTTGTCTCTCCCATCAGGAATTGTGTCGTGATCAAATCAGGGGCATCCGCAAAACGCTCATGAAGCTTCCGCAGGTTCTCCCCCAAATCGGTGCTGATCATATCCGTGGTCTTTGCCAGGTTTTTTCCATATCGAGAAAACGTATAACGCATGATCACTGCTCCCTGGTGGTGGATCCTAGCCTCGCCAGTGTCTATCCTTATCGTTGCCTCTTGTTGGCAAAATTATCATGGTGTACAGTTCCCTCAGCGTCCCAGAAAAAAAGCGTTCTGGCACTCTGGCCAAAACGCTTTTATCATGCGTATCTCGATCAACTGTCGATGGGAAGCGCCCGTTCCCCTCCCCGCAACGTTCCGATGGCGATGGAAGCGAGGACGCACAGCATCCCGACCGCATGCAGCCATGTAAATGCTTCGCCCAAAAAGAATACCGCCACAGCCGCAGCGCTGATCGGCATCATTCCCGTAAACAAGCCTGCTCTGGATGCCTCTACCCTTGCCACTCCTTTGTACCATAGGAAAAAAGACAGGACACTGGCCGTGATCGCGTAGTAGAATAGGAGTCCCCAGACAGCCCCAGGTACGTTTCCCCAAGCGAAGCTCACTCCTTCTGCAATCGCAAACGGGAGGAACAAGACGAAGCTGATCGCATTAATGGCGGCAGTCATTTGAAACGGCGTGATTTTTCCTGAAAGCCGTTTGGCAAAAATCGTGAACAATGCCTCGCTGACAACCGCCAGAAAGACCAGCAGATTGCCCGCCATGCTTGCTGCAGACAGAGCCTGGCTCTCGCCTGAGAATGTAATCAGGCCAATCCCGCACACCGACAGCAGGATCGCCCAAAGACCGTTTCGCTTGAGGCGTTCTTTGAGGATCCAGAACGACAGAAAAGCGATGCATGCAGGAACTGTACTGGTAATGATCCCAGCCGCAGTTGCAGTCGTCCACTGAACCCCGAAGAGCATACAGATGCTGAACAAAAACACACCGAAGAAAGACTGCCAAAACAGGACCTTGCCCTCCTCCCTGCTCCACGATGATTTCCACTCTCCCCGCAAGGACAGCAGCGGCAGCAAGATGAGAATGGCAATCAAAAAGCGAAGCTCGGAGAACAGGAAAACCGGTACGTAGGACACAATTTCTTTGCCAATGGAAATATTGATCCCTACCAATGCCATCGACAACGCCAACTGAATGTAAGCCAGCAGCATAACGAGTATCTCCTCCCTCTCTATATGCTACTATTTACCATTCCTGGCATAAATACCTTCTTATCCCGCGTTGGACCATTCTTTTTGCGGCAAAGGCGGCGCCTTTCTTTTTTTATCCGCAGCACCGACCAGCCACGCACCAAAGGGGAGTTTGCCCAAGCTGTAGGAGATGGCAAACGAAATGGCGGTACACAATAGAAACACGACACAGCTGCCCAGCACGCTATTGTGGAACAGTCCCAGCCAAGTCATGGCTTTCATCGTGTACGTCAGGACCAGCGCATGGATCAAATACGCACCGTACGAAAATTTGCCGAGAGTCTGAAGCCAGCGGCCGCCGTTTCCTTTCCCGACCCAGAGCGCCAATCCATATACGAGAAGCAGCTGGGCCACCGTATAGAAAAACATGGATGGCTTCAGGGAAGTAGCCACATTCAGATTGATCATCCCTCGGCCCGAATCGCGCAGGAGCTCGTAACCGATATACACGTACAGGACGACGAAGCTGGCGAAGGTCCATGGCCAGTAGCGGACGATTTTTTGTCGAAACGCTGCCAGTGTGACCGCTGCCATGCCGCCCATAAGAAAGTAGAAGAAATAGTAGAAAGCATTGCGGTCCCGGTATTTGATCCAGTATGTATCCAGAAGGACAATGTCAAAGCGGAACTGGTGGGCCGGAATATACCGTGCCGAGAACCAGAGGAGCCAGGCGTACAGTAAAGCAAAAAGCCCGATCGCGCATGCTAGCCGGACACGATGGCTTCCCGTCCACTTCCGAACGGCGTGGAACATCCGTTGCCAGAGCGGATACAACAAGTAAAACTGAAAGATCATGACTACGAACCAAAGGTGGTACGATGCGCTCCCGGTCAAAATGGCTTTCAGGATCCCCCAGGCACTCCGCCCTGCACTATCCGAGGAAATCGGCTGCAGACTCAAATAGACCGCCGACCACACGAAATAAGGGACCAGAATTTCCTTCGTCCTTTTGCGGATAAAAGAGAAGTAGTCGACTCGTTCCCAGTAGTTGTAAAACAGGACCAGACCCGTAATAAAGATAAAAGCAGGAACCGCGAACTTCAGCAAGTGAAACAGCATCCCGTATATGACTGCTGTCTGCTCGTCTAGTCCCGGCCTTCTCATGAACACGCCAATGACATGCTGGTAGACGACAGCGAGAAAAGCGAAGGAGCGAATGAGGTCGAGTTCGGAGATTCTTTCTTTACTATTCATGCTAAGTACCCCAAACCTTTCCAATTTTTTGTTGTTTTGGCATCCTTCTCATCTTACTCCTCCCCTCTCCCCGCAGCAAGTCTGCCTCGCGCAAAAGTTTGAATCGTCTGCGGCAGAAGGCCTCGCTTGGCTGATTGAACATTTCACCCGCAAACGGATTTGATCGGTATGCATGCAAAAAAAGCCGACGACCGCCGGGATACGGCTTCTTCGCGGCTTCATTTTGCTTCGGGCGAGGGCAACGTGCTGGCAGGCCTGGTCTTTTTGCCTGTACGCAGCTTTGCTACGACCCACAGGAACAGCGGAATCAAGGTGAAAAAGACGGTCGTCTGAAACCCGGCGATCGCTTGGATATTGGCTGACAGTTCGGTAAGGTTTGGGGCAGTCCAAAGACTGAAAACCACCAGCAGAATGCCGAGCGGAAGTACGAGGGGTCGGTAGTCATCAAGTTGGAGCCATTGGGCGGTTCCGAGAGCCATCGCATAATAAAAGAGGGAAATTTTGATGAAGCCCCCTATCACCCACATGGCGATCACCACCGAATCGATATTTTCGAAGAAGTCGGCATAGCTGATCAGCTGGATCGCATTGTAGAAGGAGTACGTCATATACGTCGTTTCTTGTCCCATGACGAGCCAAGTCGATAGATTGATCCCTGTCAGAGCGATCATGCCCAGAAAAACGGCGACGATACCCGTGCCCATGTCTTTATCCTGCTCTCTCCGAAACGGCAGGAGAAACGAGAAGAGAATGACCTCGCTGAACCAGCCTTGGGGGGTAAGGGCTCCCTTCAGCACGGGTACGAAACCGTGCTCCAGCATGGGAAACAAGTGCTCGATTTTCATAAACGGCATCATGAGCAAGAACAATGACGCATACAAAATCACCAGGACCGGTACGAAGACTTGGGCCGCTCTGGCCAGCACCTCCAGTCCCGCTTTTACGGCGTAGGCGCAAAGCAAGACCATCGAGCTTATTACGGCCAGCAAGGGAGTTTGGTAGAGAGACGTACCGACGATAAACTCCCCGTATTGCCTGATGATGTTTCCGTTGCTGTAGAGGAAATCATAGAGGATCAAAAAACCGCACACTTTTCCTAATAACGTACCGACGATTCTCGTACTGTACTGGATAATGCTCTCGCCGGGATAGAGCCTGTGCAATTGAAAAACGAGAAAGACGGTGACAAACCCAGTCAGAGACGCGACCAACGGCGTAAGCCACATATCCTGAGTTGCCTGCCTTGCCGAAATGCCGGGAACGAGCAAATCTGCAGTCGCGATCATGACCGGAAGTACCAGGATCCCCATTTGGGTCGAAGAGATTCGCATGTTTTTTTGCATTTCGTTTCACCCTGCTGTTATTTGAGATTCATAGAAGAAGACAACGGTTTAAAGGCTTTCAGAAAGACTTGGGTAGGACCCGGCATACCAGGATAATGGACGAGTGCGATAGCGATGCCCCACCCCGCCAGCAGCAGCACAGCATAGGCCGCCTTCGTTTTCCACGGACTCTTTTGGAGGGTGGACCACTCAAACGATATCGTGAGGACAATGACCAAGGTGATCCCGAGGATGGCCCCCCATTTCATTATGGTTTCACCTCGGATTCCGTCAATCCGCCAGGAACGGTGGCAAGGCCAGGCCTGCGAATGGAAGCGGACACCTTCAAGCTAACCTCCACTTTCGGGAAAACCTCTTCCCATCTGTCTTTTACTCTTGCGAATTCCTTCGGATATTTGCGGTGGAACTGGGTGGCAAACCCGAATATATCCGCCTTCAAGCCATGCTGCACCTGTTGTAAGGTCAGCTTCAGCCGTGTTTCGATGTCATCCTGCAACGCCATTTGTATCTGTTTCATCCACTTCGGGTTCACGAGATTGAGATGAGTGCCATTTTGGATCAAATCGCCTTCCGTTTCGACTACTACGAGCATTTTCCACTTGCCGTCTTGGATGGAGGGGACGAGCTTGGTCCGCTCTCGAAAGGGATTTAATGAAACAAAGCCTTTGACATTTTTGGCCTTGACTGTCACAGTCGTAGAAGCGGCTTCGTTGCGCAGCCACATGACTCCTCGAGTCACACGCTGAGTCAGCAGCCCGACCATCTTCCCGTCTTTAAGGACGGCGCTGCCGAACAAATACGGATCGGTGCTCTCCGGCTTTTTCGGATCGCTGGGAGGCAACACGGCAATGACGGGAAGAACGGCTGCTTTTGATTTGCCCATAAACATATTTATCAGGTCTACCAGTGTGATTTCCATCCCGATCTTCAGTCCGGACAATTCACGGACGGCTTCCCCTGAATACCGTTCCAAATCCGTTTTGAGATTGAGCACATCCGCCGCTTTGCCTTTGCTCACATACATGAACGCGCGATTTCTCGGCTGGGGATGGCGCGCCAAATAATCCACCAGCTCCGACACGCCAGCCTTTGCCAACTCTTCTCCGTAAATGTACACTTTGCAATGCCCCCAGAAGATCCTCCGCGGAAGGTTCATCTGGAGCTTTGACATCGCATCGGCAATATCGACTCCCCGGGCCCGCCGCACCAGCGTAACGGTTTTCACCCCACCGCCCTGCATGCTTCCCACGCTGAACGAACGAGGGATAAAAATTTGGACGGAAAGCTCAATTTCTTTATTCTCGGCTTTGTCAATCCCGGCAGCTGTCACAATGGCGATGTCGTTCACTTCGATCCTGTCCCAGCAGCCGCCGAGCAAGAGAGAGCATGCAACCACGATCACGACCGTTTGCAGTTTCAATGCGGCAGCCCTCCCTCTGGTCCACAGGTCTTCCGGATCGGCCAAACGAAGCTTTGCACGCCACGGGAATACAGGAACAGCCCGGGGTGCTCCGCCGAGGGAAAAAGGTGCTCGGTCAACGTGTTTTCCCGATATTGCACCGCTGCTTTCTGCAGCTTCCAAGGCTCGTGATAGACATCCGCGGAATACATATTCCGTGTTGTCTTGCAGTCGCAGAACAGGGTATACCTCTCCGTCAGCCAGTGCTCCAAAGAGCCTTTCTCGGCAAAAAACACATCGGAGTCCGGGCGGTAGGAAACGGAAAAGCCCTTTGCGGCTGGGGAGGTCAGCCTGCGAGACTGGAAATCGATCGAGTCGCTGCTCGTCCGAAAGTGGATGGATGCAGGGTAATAGGGAAGGCGGTACCATTTTTTGGCGATCGTAGTGACTAGCCAGTTGGAGGCGTCCAGCGAGAGAAAGTAGATCCCTGATCTTCCCTTTCTCTTCACATATGTCCGTACGTTTATCTCCGGAAATCTGGTCGTAAAGGGAACCGGCGGCATGCGGCGGATGCGTACGCCCGTCAAGAGAAACGGGATGATGCCCAGCCAGGCGTTCCCGTCGTACGTATCGAGCTCGAGCTCAGCCGGTACCAGGGGGCGCAGGACGGAAGGCTGAATCGCCCAGTGGGCAAACAGCAGATGTTCCCATGTCTGCGTCATGATCCATCCTTTTTGGAGTGCTGGACTCTCGATCCGGGTGACCGTCGGTTTCATCGGAACCCCTCCTTTTCCCGACATGGGCTAAGAATGTGGCCATCATTGACCTGCCTGTGCTTCCTTCGGATAAAAAGCAAGCGGAACCTGGGTGACCTTGCTGGTCATTTCATCAAGGGCGATCAGGTCGTCTGCTGTCACTTCTTTCAAAGATGTCTTCCCGAGCGCGAGAATCGCGATTTCCATTTCCTCCGCGAATGAAGCGAAAAAGTTCGCCAAGTACTTGGCGGCTGATTCGACATCAAACTGATCCTTCATTTTTCCCGGATACCACGTCAATTCCGTCGGCGGTTCCCATGGAATCGCCTTGGTCACTTGATCATGGGTCATCGCCCAGATCACGGCTGTTCCCATGAAAATGCCGTCAGCACCAAGAGCCAATGCTTTCAGGCATTCTCCCGGCGTACAGTAGCCGCCGCCAGACAGCAGGGTAATCCGATCCTTTACTCCCCTTTGCTTCAGGTAACGAACGGCTCGGGACAGCGCGTAAATCGTAGGAAGTCCGAAGTCGTCCTCCAAAATGGGCGGACTGCCCTTGGTTCCCGCCTGCCCGCCGTCGATGCTGATAAAGTCCACACCTGCCTGTATGGCGATCTCCATGTCCTGCTCCAGAATGGCGCTGGCACAAATTTTCACCCCGATAGGCACCCCGTCCGTAATGGTTCTGAGCCTGTCGACCAGCTTCGTCAAGTCTTCCGGGCTGAGGACGTCCGGATGCAGCGATGGGATCACGACTACTTCCTCGTCTGCCACCCCCATGATCTGGCTGGCTCTACCCTCGATGTACTCGGCCGGGATAAAGCTCGCCGCACCGGCGGATGCGCCCTGGCCAAAGTGGATTTCGATCGCATCCGCCTGCCGCAGCGTCTCCAACTCCTTGCCCCACGTCCCTGAGTTGTACTGGATGATGAGATGCTTGGCATACCTCCGTTCCTCCGGCAATAACGGCCCTTCCCCGGTATTGGATAATGTCCCTGCTTGCGCGGTCCCTTTGGCAATCGCGATCTTGACTCTCTCGCTAATCCCAATGCCGTACCCCATTCCACCCGGCATGATGGGAATGTCCAATGTCAACGGCTTTTTGGCCATCGGACCGATCGTAATGCGAAGGTCGACATCCGAGTCCTCGGGTGAAGGCATGACCGCCAATTGGGCCGGGGAAAAAATCAAGCCATCAAAAGTCAGATACGTTCGAGGACTTCCAAACGGCCGTTCAATGACTTGCCCAGAGGCTGCCCGCAAACTGTTTTCCAGGACGATCTGCGGATGGATTTTCCTCATGGCTGACACCATCTCGAACACATTTTCCGGGTAGCGGTCCCCCATCAGTCGCTTCATGAAGGTGGCCAGCAGCCATTTGGACAGAGGCCGAAACGAGCAGAACAACAGCAACCCAATACAGAAGCTGGCGAGTATCGTTCCCACGAATGAACCGATCAGGAAAGGAAGCCATTTTCCATCCATGTGTTACCTCCCTTTGTGTCCGCATCGGAAAGCCTTCTCCTACTAGACTGCCCCATATTGGAAAACAGAACACGATGCCGTATCCCTAATGGTCTTTCACTTCGGATTGGGGGATACCGGCGGGAATGGAGATCAACCCCGGTCTGCGGATATCGACATTGATGTGCGTATTTACCTCGATCTTAGGAAAGATTTCATCCCATCGTTTTTGGGCGTCCTCCCATTCCTGCGGATAGTTGCGGTGAAAAGCTGCCGCAAAATTGACGACATCGGCCTTCAGCTCGTCCTGGAGGATGTGCAGCGCCATTTTGATCCGGTGATCGATGTCTTCCCCCACCGCTTGTTGTACCTGGGCCAGCCATTCCGGCTTCAACAGATTCAGCCTGGTTCCGTTTTCTACCACGTTCCCCTCAGTATCCACCTTTACCAGCATGGACCATTTGCCATTTTCGATGCGAGGAGTCAGCCTCGCCTTCATCCGTATCGGGGTCACGGAGACGACTCCCTCGGTATTTTTGATCCGGACCGTTATGGCGGCCCGCGAAATTTCATCGCGCAGCCAAAGCAGCCCGCGCGTAGGAGTCGGGGGTATCAATCCGACCATTTTGTCACGTTTAAACACGGCCGTACCGGCCAAAACATTTTG
Source organism: Brevibacillus brevis (assembly GCF_031583145.1). Classification (NCBI taxonomy): domain Bacteria; kingdom Bacillati; phylum Bacillota; class Bacilli; order Caryophanales; family Paenibacillaceae; genus Brevibacillus; species Brevibacillus brevis. Next base: position 3,170,931 of record NZ_CP134050.1, read on the forward strand.
GACTTCTTTTCCCTCCTTTCCTCCGAGTCTCTTTCCGTTCTCGATCACCGGCAAAACTACTGCTTCTCCTTCTCCTCTCAGCATGTTTCGAAAATCGACTAAAGTCACGGACATTCCGATGTGCAAATCGGCAATTTCCCGCAAGGTTTCTGCAGTCGATCTCTCCAGGACGGGCGTGAGCTTTAGCATATCGACCGCATCTCCCCTGGAAACAAACAGATTGGCCCGGTTTCGCGGTTCCGGATGTCGGACGAGATAGTCGATATGGTCCGCCACCCCTTTTCTGGCTACCGCCTCCCCGAACATGTACACCTTGCAATGCCCCCAAAAGATTTGTCTGGAGATCTTGGTCTGCAGCTTGGACATCGCATCCGCCATATTGACGCCCTCACTGCTCTGTACCATGGTCAGTTTTCCACCGCTGCCGTCTCCTCCCGATCCCGTCCCTCCTCCCCCCAATGCCCGCGGAACGAAGATTTGCACACTCAGCAGAACATTGTCGTTTTTCCCTTTGTCAATAGCCGCCATCGTAACGATCGCCAGGTCATTCACTTCCGTACGGTCCCAGCACCCTGTGAGAAGCGACAGGCTGATGCTCGCAACAAACCACAGCTTTTTCATCCCGCTTCGCCTCTCTTTGCCGAGCTGCGCCTCTGAAAAACAACGGACAGGAGCAGGAGCACAGCAGGGATGATCACGAAGCTGAAGGCCAAATAGAACGGAATGGTCAAGTTGTTCCATTCGCTCACGGTAGAGAAGTTTGCAATTCCCCAAAAACTGAACAGCACCGTCATCCACCCGATTGGGATGACGGTCACCCGATAATCGGAAAGCTGCAGCCACTGGGCAACCGCCAAGGCCGTCGCGTAATAGAATATCGAAACTTTAATGAAAACGCCGATGACAAGAATGGCCATCACACCCGACTCCAGGTTTTCAAAAAACGAAGCGACGCTGATGTACCTGGCGATATCCATCAGAGGAAACAACATCGCAATCGAGGAGTCTCCCATCAAGAACAACGTCGTCAAGTTCGCAATCACCATGGTGAGAACACAGGAGCAGAGCATCAAGATCAGAACGCGTTTGGCTTTCTGCTCGCTGCTGACGGAAGGGAGGAAAAACGAGAGGAGGAACACCTCACTGAACCAGCCTTGAGGCAGGACAGCTGCTCTCAAAGTGGGGAGAAGCCCGTTTTCCATGAACGGCAAAATGTTTTGCGGCTCCATGTCTTTCATTACCAAGAGAATCATCACGAGGAAGGGAACGACCATGAAAGGGAAAAAAAATTGCCCCGCTCGCCCGATGACTTCGATCCCCCCATATGCTGCAAATGCGCACACCATCACGAAAACAGCGGAGACGACTGTCAAGGGAGTTTCCTGCAAAAAAAAGGCGATGAATTCAGCGTATTCCCTGACGGTAAATCCATTGATTTGCAAAAGGATGTAAACATAAAAAAGACCGATGATCTTGCCTGGGACGGTCCCTACAATCTGTACGCTTTGTTCGATCACGCTCATATTCGGATATCGACTATGCAATTGAAATGCGAGCCATACAGCGAGGAGCCCGGCGATCGAAGCCCATACCGGCGTGAGCCACATGTCCTGCAGGGCTCGTTTTGCCATGATGCTGGGTCCCATCACCATCGCAGTAGACATGATGACCGGATACAAAACCATCGCAGCCTGCATTGGTGATATCTTTCCTTTCTCCAGCATGGATCTCCCTCCTCGCATGGACAAGTCGAAGACAGACACCCTACTCATGTCTGCCCTATGCATTCCGCTCCCGTTTTCTTCGGATAGAGCCTACTCCGAGCAGAAGCAGAGGAAGCAGCGTCTGAATCAATGTCGCATAAAACGGAAACGTAAAGGTGTTGAATTGGACGATTCCGTTGAAGTCGGGAAAGGACCAGAAACTAAGCACCCCGACAAAAACCCCCAACGGCAAGACGAGGGTCCGGTATTCGCTCATTTTCAGCCATTGGCTGGCTCCGAGCACGCTCGCGTAGTAAAACACCGAGATCTTGACAAACATCCCATAGATCCAGATCGCCATGATCAGCGATTCCATGTTCTCGAAAAAGTCTGCAATACTGATATACCGAAACGCAACCATGACCGGGAAGAGAAAGTCAGGCGCCTGTTTTCCCAGAACGAGCAGGATGAATAGATTGACGATCGTAAGCAGCAGCATGATCCCGAGGAGGCTGACCAAACTGGCGCGCATGCCTTTGGTTTGATTGTGAACGAACGGCAGGTAAAAGGACATCAGGAACATTTCGCAAAACCACCCGCTCGGCACCAATGCTCCCTGTAAGGAAGGAATGACCCCGTGCTCCAGAATCGGAAAGACATTCCCCAGCTTCATCTCCCTCACCAAGAGCGGCATGAATAAGACCGGTATCAAAAAAATAGGAACAAAAAGCTGTGCCGTCCTGCCCAGCACCTCGACTCCCCCACTTACAGCAAAAGCGGAAACGAGGATCATTGTGACGATGACCGCGGTAATCGGGGTTTTGTGCAGAAAATTGGCCACGATAAACTCCGCATAGCTGCGAACGATAAATCCCGTGATGTGAAGATAAAACAGGACGATGACCAGCCCGACGGCTTTACCAGACAGACGCCCCAGTATCTCTTCACTGTATTGGATCGCGGTCCGTTCGGGGTACAGGACGTGGAGCCGATACGCGACCAGCACGGTCAACAAGCCGGCGAAGGATGCCCACAACGGCGACAGCCACATGTCGGCTTTGGCATACTTACCCGAAATGCCCGGGATCCACATCACTCCGGAAGCAACGACTGCCAAAAACAACATCATGCCCATCTGTGCAGCAGAGATCTTCCCTTTGTCCAGCATCTTCTCACCCTCTATTTTTATGGCTCCAACACGCTCCCGATCGGTTTGAAGAGAGCATTCAACGCCGTAGCCGGCCCAGGCAGATTCGGCAAATCCTGCAGAGAAAGGATCCACGCCAGGAAAATCAGGACAAAAAATACCACCTTGTCTTTTTTCGGCACCTTTTTCATTCGCGGCCACTCAAACAAAATCAAAAGGACAGCCAAGGCCGTCATGCTGAGAATGACGCCCCATTTCAAGACGATTCTCCCCCTTCCGTAGGATCCGGCTTCAACCCGGGTACCTGCCTGTACTCGTTTGACTCCCCAGTCAGATGCGGGCGTGAATCCATGAGCCACCAAGGCGCACGGATGATCGTGTCTTTCAATTCACTGGTCTTCAACGGTCCGACAGGGCTCAGGTAAGGCACGCCCAGAGAACGAAGCGAACAGAGATGAACAACCACTGTAATGATTCCCAGCATAATCCCCAAGAGACCCAACGTTCCCGCCAGCAGCATCATCGGAAACCGCAGCAAGCGAATGGAAATACCCGCAATGTAATGCGGAATCATAAACGAGGCAATCCCGGTAATCGCCACGACGATGACCATGGGCGCCGATACGAGTCCAGCCTGCACAGCAGCCTGACCGATAACGAGAGCTCCCACGATGCTGACTGCCGCCCCGACTTGTTTCGGGAGCCTTACCCCTGCTTCGCGCAAAGCCTCAAATGTAACTTCCATTATCATCGCCTCGACTAGAGCGGGAAACGGGACCGCTTCACGGGAGGACGCCATGCTGATGAGAAGAGAGGTCGGCACCATCTCATGATGAAACGTGATAAGAGCCACATACAGGGACGGCAGGATGAAAGACATCGTGGTGAAAAAGTAACGCAGCCACCGGATGGCAGTGCTGGCCATCGAACGCTGGTAGTAGTCTTCGCTGGACTGGAGCATGGAGAACAACGTGGCCGGAGCGATCAACACAAAAGGCGTCCCGTCCACTAAGATCGCCACTCGTCCTTCCAGCAAATTTCCGCATACCACATCAGGCCGCTCCGTGCTCAAGATTTGCGGAAAGGGAGAAGACGGCTGATCTTCAATAAACTCTTCGATGTAGCCGCTTTCCAAAATGCCGTCAATTTCGATGCGATCCAACCGCGAATGGACTTCCTTTACCAAGGTCTTGTCCACCAGCCCTTCGATGTAGGCCACGATCACAGCGGTCTTGGTGTAACCCCCGATGTTTCTTCGTTCCATTTTGAGGGCAGGCGTCTTGATGAGTCGGCGCAACAAAGAAGTATTGACCGTGATCGATTCAGAGAACCCTTCCCTCGGCCTTCGGCGACCGGCTCTTCGATGGCTCGTTTTTCCCATTTGGAGAGGCCGATGGAGATCGCTGCCTGTTGCTGATCGATGAGCAGCACCGGATACCCATTGGCGATCGAATCCACACACTCTTCGAGAGAATTCAACTCCTGCATTTTCGAAACGGGAACGGCTTTTTGGAGAAACGCATGCACGTCCCACTCTTGATTCCCTCTGCCATGCATAAGCGGCGAAAGCACGCGGCCATCCAGTTCTTCAATATTGGCAAGGCCGTCAACATAAATCAGGAGAGCCGGGATCGTCCCGAAAATAAGAAATGAGCGAAACACAATATCGGTGCAATTGTCGTATAACGACCGCAGAAGGTCTTCATTGTTGGCAAGGTTTTTATCCAAAGCGGTGCGAGAAGGAGTTTGCTGCTGCTGTTTGACTTTGCTTCTGTTTGCTCTCCACCACTTGCGAGCATTCCCACGCACTGTGCAACCCTCTCCTGCCTCATCCAGGTTACGGAAATTTTGCCCAACAGGTGGGACTTTTATCCATCGTCGAAGTAGAGTCAATGAATGAGCAAACAAAAAAACGCCCGTGTAACCGGACGTTTTTTCTCTGAAACGAGCTACGAATAAGAGCAGTGGCGACTAGGACGAACCGCCTTTCTCGTAAACGGACAGAACTTTTTTCCCGAAGTCGAGCAGCATACCGGCGCACCCCGCGAGCAACGCAGGCATGATCCATCCTGCACCCTCCCCGTAAAAGGGCAGGAAAAGCAGCCAATCATCCCAAGCATGTCGCAAGAAGGTGACATTCACCATGTCGATTACGCCGAAGCAGGCGACGACTCCCACTGTGACGGGATATACCCATGACGTGGATGGAATCAGCCCCTCCAGCACTGCCAGGCCAATCAGGACGATCGCGACAGGATAGATCGCGCCCAGAATCGGAACAGACACACTTAAAATTTCCGTCAGACCCAAATTGGCGATCGCCATGGACAGCAAGCACAAAATGGTGACCCATGCCCGGTAAGACAGGGTGCCAAACAGACCTTGAAAGTATTGGCTGCAGGATGTGACGAGCCCGATCGATACACAAAGGCATGCGACGGTAAACACGATACCGAGAAGAATCGTCCCGGCTTGGCCAAACAAATGCTGCATGACACCGGTCAAGATCTGGGCGCCATTCTCGGCATTGCCTACGAACGAGCTGCGGGAACCAAGTACTCCGAGAATCACATAGATGATGGTCAACAAAACACCGGCCCCTACACCCGCCATGATCATGTGGGCGGACACCGACTTCGGCTCGTCAACGCCTTTATTTCGAAGCGTGCCAGCGATCACAATGCCAAATACGAGCGCGGCCAGAGCGTCCATCGTCAAATATCCATCCAGGAACCCTTGGATAAACGGGTGCTCGGCATACTTGGCGACAGGCTCTGTGCTTGGCCCCATCGGCGTCATCAGACTCTTGAGGAAGATCAGGGCGATCAAGGCCAGCAGCGCGGGAGTCAGCCATTTTCCAAAGCGATCGACCAGCTTGGAGGGAGATAGACTCAACCAAAAGACGATGCCGAAAAACACCAACGTGTACAGGAACAGACTGATGGGCGAGCTGACCCACTCCTCGGACAGGAATGGTGCCATCCCCATTTCGAATGCCAAACTGCCTGCACGGGGAATGGCGAGCCCGGGTCCGATCGACACGTAGATCAGAAACGGAAAAATGACGGCGAAAAGCGGATGGACGCGACTAGCCAGGCGGTGAAAGGTCCCTGCTTTCGCGATTGCCACTACTCCCAGGATCGGCAAACCCACGGCGGACAAAATGAATCCTGCCAGAGACACCCAGACACTCATCCCGGCTGACTGTCCCAGAAACGGCGGAAAAATGAGGTTGCCTGCGCCAAAAAACATGGAGAAGAGCATAAAACTGACCAAGATCAGTTCACGTTTGGATAAGGTTATCATCGGCGATCATACTACCTCCCATCATAATGAGAGGCATTCTACCAAGTTTCCGCGCCAGATACTAGTGATTCGCCCGTATTCGCAATTGCAAAATCATTGCAAGTTTTCGTATTCCGCTACGCGCTCCAGCCATTCCTCCACAAGCTCGCGAAACAGGTGGCTTTGCTCGATTTGCAGATTGTGTCCGGCCCGATCAAGGACGGCAAAGCTCGCACGAGGATAACGATCCAGAATGGCCCACACATCTGCATAGCCCGTGACGTGATCCTGCCTTCCTGTCAAGAACAGCGCAGGCTTGTCAAAGTGCTCGTGGTCCAAATCAAAGGAGAATGCGTAACGCTTGCTGATTCTCCTCAGAAACTCCCGGTCAGCGACTTGCAGCCCTGGCAGGATGTCTCTCGCGAACTGTTCCCAGTTGGTTCGGTCCTGGACTACCGCTATGGAAGTAAACTGGTCCTGCTGTTCTTTGGGCAGCGTGGCGACAAACGCCTCGTCTCTCGCAATCACCGAAGCGGGAGGAACCATTCGGTTGGAATCGAGAGGCTGGATAAGCGGACAAAGGAATAGAAGGCCGGCGATTCTTTCTTTTTTCCTGGCAGCCAATCCTCTCGCCAAGTATCCGCCGTACGATTCACCAGCCAGCAGATACGATCCTTCCGGGACCACCCTTTCAATAAAGCGCTCCACGACATCGAGCATCTCGTCGGAGCTTTGGATCCACTCTTCTCCTTTGGTACGCCCCATTCCCGGCAGATCGAGATAGATTCGCTGATAACCTGTCCGCTTGGCGAATAATGGCTCAAAGCAGCCTTTCATCAACCGGTGGTCAGGGGTGAATCCATGAATCAACAGTACAGGAATCCCTTCCCCGTGCGTTTCATAGTAAACCGATACATCGCCCAAATCGCAAAACATGCCAACACCCCTCCAAGCGGAACAAACGTTCCTTTTTTCTTCATCTTAGCGGATTCCCCACAAAAAGGAAAGCGAACATCAGCAAAAAACCACGCGGCCCTAGGTGTAACTCTGGACCCGTGGTTTTTCCTTCATTTTTTTCGCATAGCAATGATCTGCTTGTAAAAGGTTTGATCCTTTAGCTTTCGAAAGAGGGAGAGAGACGGACGAAAATTGGCTTCGATGATCCATGGCTTTCCCTCGATATCGATTCCCAGGTCAAATCCGACTTCCCTTAGAGTAGGGTACGCTTTTCCCAACGTGTCGGCCGCTTCCAGCGTGACATGGCGGATCTCGTCAAGCAAATCGTCTGACGCTTCCACATTGGACAAGCGGATGGCGGTATGAAGCGGGAGCACTTTCCCTCTGCTGCGTGCGACATTCGTCACCACATAGCCGGGGCCTGCCAATTTGGCGACCCATCCGGTGACAGTCCAAGGTGACTTCTTTCCCGATCGCTGCACCATCACCCGCACATCAAACGGCCGTCCATCGATCCTTCCAAGCGATATCAGCGGCTGCAGAAGGTACTGCTTTGGCCTGAACAGCGATTTTACGTAAGAAACCGTCTTCTCTCGACCTTCCACCACTCGCTTCGTACTGCCAGCGTGTACGAGGTACCGGTCATTGCCTTTGTCCGTGAGCTGGATGATGCCGGCTCCCCCTCCACCTCCCGACGGCTTCAGCATGACTTTCTCATAGTCCTCGACGTATCTCCACAGCATGTCGGGCGAGAACAGCTTGGTTGCGGGCAAGTATTCCCGCAGGAACTCATGCTTCACCATATGCTGATGCTTGCTCCACTTTCCGACGTTTGGCGCTTTTATGACGATGTCTCCCCATTCGTAATGAGATGATGCTCCTCTATCTTGGTGATTTGGTTTTGTTCATCGACAAAAACGACCCGTGGTACCAGCTTTGCTGCTTCTTTTTCCTCATACATCCCCATACTGAGGATGATGACCAGATCGCCGGGTGCAAATAAGTGGGCGGGCGGTCCGTTCAAGCATATTTTCCCAGATCCTTCCGGTGCCGGCAGAGCGTACGTCTTCCACCGTGTGGCGTTGCGAAGGCTGGTGACCTGTACGATTTCATAAGGCATGATGTCAGCCGCTTTCAAGAGAAGGGCGTCGATCGTGATGCTTCCGACGTAGTTCAGTTCCGCCTGCGTCACTGTCGCTCGATGTATTTTTCCTTTGCACATATGCCTTTGCATGAGCCATCCTTCCTTTCCAAACCGATGACACCAGTCTATGTGCAAAAGGCTGTCTGTGAAACTGATGGCCGTCGTTTCCTCTCACTCTTCGATACATGCATCCCGCAAGTCGAGCCCGATCTCCGCGCACAAGCGTTCAAGCTCTTTTGCGATGCCTGTCGCCAGCGTGATTCCTTTCGACTTCTGACTCTCCATGTTCCGTCTCTCGATCTCCCCGGGAATCATGATTTCTTCGATTCCCGCTCTTCGGGGTACGGACTTGATTTCATTGATGTACGCGTCCATCCTTCGTTGAAAAACAGAGAGCGGCCAGAATCGTTCGATGTCAACCGCCATAAAAACGTGACCGATATTTTGCGGATGTTCCAGATTGTCGTACAGGCTGCGGACACCCGGCCCACAGGCGGCTCCTGTCAATATGCCGCACAGAATATCGATAAACATGGCAAGACCGTACCCTTTCGCCCCGCCGATGGGCAAGAGGGAACCAGCCAATGCTGCCTGCGGACTGGTCGTCGGGTTGCCTTCCGAATCAATCGCCCAGTCTGCCGGGATGCTCTCGCCTCTTTTTTCCGCCAGCGCAATCTTCCCTCGAGCTGCGACGCTCGTCGCCATATCGAGCAAAAACGGTGGCTGCTTTCCCGCCGGAATCCCTACGGCAACGGGATTCGTCCCGAAAAATGGGCGAATGCCGCCGGTCGGGGCCATTGCTTCCGGCGCATTGGACAGCACGAGCAAGATCTGTCCTCTCTCGATTGCCTGTTCCGCATAGTACGAGCAGCTGCCGAAATGATTGGAATGACGTACTCCAACGAAACCGACTCCCATCTGTCTCGCCAGGGAAATCGCTTGATCCAGTGCCGCCATCCCAACTACGGCACCCAGGTGGTTGTCACCGTCGATCAGAGCTGTTGCGCCCTCCTGCATGATGACTTTCGGTTCGCTGTCCAATCTGATGACACCGGCATTTATGCGTTCGAGGTAAATCGGCAAGCGGGCAAGTCCATGGGATTCGATTCCCCGCAGGTCTGCGTGTACCAGCGATTGGGCAACCGTTCGGGCGTGCTGTTCGGACGCCCCCGCCCGGACAAGCAGATTCGTGGCCAGTTCCTCCAGCCGTCTCCAATCAAAGTGTCTCGGTCCCACTGATCTATCTTCCCTCCCCAGCTACTTCTACCGTTCGCATCCGTATGCACCTGGATATAGATATGATAGCAGTCTCAGCACCGACACCGTCATTGGCCCAGCGTCCGGAAAAAGCGAAAGGAAGAGGACGTTCTTTCGGAAAAAGAGAACGTCCTCATGAAAATGTGCATTATTCGCTGGAAGAGAGACTCGTGATGATTTCATCCTGCAAGCCGGTCATCACTTTGCTGCTTTCGGCGTAACCGTTCAATACAATTGAGAAAACGAGCTGCTCGCCGTCTTTGGTCGTGAAATAGCCGGACAAACTGTTGACGCCCGTCATCGACCCCGTTTTGCCGTGCACGTTGTTCTCTGCCCCCGTCCCCTTCAAACGGTTCTTCAAGGTCCCATCCACACCGGCAATCGGCAGCGACTCGTAATACACGGCAAAGTCCTTCGACTTCGTCATTCCTTCGAGCATGGCCGCGATATGCCTTGCGGAAATCAGATTGTAGCGGGTCAAACCGGAGCCGTCTACCATGTCAAAGTTCGTTTGGCCACCCAGCGATTTCAGCGTTTCCTGAACGACCTCGGCTCCAGCTGCCGAACTTCCTTCCCCTTTGATTACCGCTCCGAGCGTTTTGAGCATCATTTCCGCATAAAAGTTGTCACTCTGTTTATTCAAATAAAGAAGGATATCCTTTAGGGGCAGCGAGGCAAACTCGGTCCACTTCGCAGCAGATGGCGGAACCGTCCCGATTTCGACATTGCTGTTCGGAGAAAAGCTGACTCCCGCTTTGACCAACGCTTCTTTCAGGGCCGTTCCAACGTACTTGGCAGGTTCTTCGACAGGTACGCGTTCGTAGTCGGCGCTTTGGTCCAACGGCAGGCTCCCGGTGAGGCGAATCGTATTCGTGGCGCGGTCACGCGCGATGGCAATTGTATTTTCCTCTCCTGCAGATGCGGTCGTGGCCTGATTGATGACGGTTACGTAGGACGTTTTCGGCAGCACATTGATCCTTACGGGCTCCCCTGCATTCTTCGCAGGTTCGTATTGAATCATGACGGTTCCGCGGTTTAGCGCCAGGGCTCCCAATGTCGGGTTATACGAATAGCTCTCGTCATCCCAGGCCCACCCCAAACCCAATCGCTGCTGGTCGAAAAAGCTCTCGTCCATGACGAGATTCCCGCTCACTCGCTTGATCCCTTGGGCCTTCAGCCAGGCGGCAATTTCCTCGATCGAGACGCCCTCCTGCACCTTCAAGGCATCTTCAGTGTGAAGAGTGGGGTCACCATAGCCTTTGATGTAGACATTGCCCGTCTGAACTCCGTTCTTCGCGATAGGAGCATCTCCGTAAAGCTCCGTCTTAAAAGTGTAGTCCGGCCCCAGTCTTGTCAGCGCGGCACCGGTCGTCAACAGCTTGAGATTGGAGGCTGGCGTGAGCAGCGAGTCGGCGTCCCTCTCGTACAGGACCTCGCCACCCACCTTTTTCACGATCAGACCCGCAGTCAATCCGGCTGCCTCGGGCTTGTCGAGGATCGGGTCGAGCACGGCGGACAGCTGGTAGGTCGCAGGTGTTTTTGGTGCATAGCCATCCGGCGTACGGTTGTCAGGGTAAGTGGCCAGCTGGACCGCGATGTAATCCTGCAGATCCTTCGCGTATTTGGATTTGTAAATTCCATTGATCAGAATGGAAAAGAGGAGCTTGTGTCCATTTTTCGCCGTAACGTAGCCGGACAAGCTGTTTACTCCGCCCATAGAGCCGGTCTTGGCGATCAACCGGCTTTCAGCTGGCGTGCCGATCAGCCGGTTTTTCAACGTGCCATCTACGCCCGCGATCGGCAATGACGCCTCCAGCGCTTCCCGATAGTCCTGGTCTTGAAGGAACGACAGCAGTTCGACGACCTGCTCAGGCGTGACGAGGTCAAATCGGGAGAGACCCGAACCGTCCGCTTGACGATAGCCCGAATCGATGCCAGCCCGCTTGAGCACATCGGACACGGTCTCGACGCCCGCCTCGAAGCTGCCTTTCCCTTTTTGCGTTGCCCCCAAAGTCTTGAGGAGCATCTCCGCGTAGAAATTGTCGCTCTCCTTGTTCAGCTCGACAATGATCTCCCCAAGCGTCGGAGAGAGGTGCGATGTCAAAGGCACCCCTTTGGTCACAGCCGTCTTCATTACCTGTGCTTTCGGACCCAGCTTGACGCCCTGAGCAAGCAGCTGTCTTTTCCAAATCTCCCCGACGAACATTGCCGGGTCCTCCATCGTCACATCCTCCTGGTATGGCGCCGCCTTCGTTCCGATCGTCCCGGTTACGATGACCTCGTTTTTCCCCCGGAGACGCTCCACCGTCAGGTCGGATTTGCTTCCCTCTACGGTCTTGGCCCGATTGGTTAGGGTCAGGTAGGAAGTGGCGGGTTCGAGGGCAATCTTCGCGGCATCGCCGATCTTTTGTCCCGGAGCGATTGTAGCCGTAACGAAGTTTTTGTGAACCGCAAGCGCACTCAGTTGGGCGCTGTACCCGTATGGCTCGTCGTCCCACATCCAGCTCGTGCCGAGCCGGACATCGTCGAAGTAGCTTTCATCCAACAGCAGATTTCCGTTCACCTGCTTGATGCCTTTTTCTTTGACAGCGGCCGCCAGCTCTTGCAGTCCTTCCTCGGTCAGACTCGGGTCCCCGTTCCCTTTCAAGATGAGATTGCCCTGCAGGATCCCTCCGGCATTTACCTGTCCGTCTATGTACACCTCGGTCTTCCACTGGAAGGCCGGTCCCAAACGATCGAGGGCCGCAATCGTCGTAAACAGCTTCATGTTGGAAGCCGGTATATAATGGCGCTTTTCATGATGGGTGTAAATATATCTTTTGTCCGTCCAGTCGTACACAGCGATCCCCGCATACAACCCCATGTTCTCTTCGCCTTTTTGCAGATCGGACAAAAATTTTTCCACACTGGCGGCGAGCGGGCTCGCAGCTGCCGTTGCTTCCTGGGCAAGTGCAGGCGCAGCTGCCGCCTGGAACACGAGCAAAAGCATCAGGATCCACGCGAACCCATGTCTGATACACCGTACGTTCATAACGTCCTCCTCGTCTTCTCCTATTCTTCTCTCTCTTGTGAGATCCTCTAGCGATATGAACACATCATAGCACGACGCGTTTATTTTCGAAATATTACCATAATACCAAAAAGTACAATCCGGTTAACTTGCCAACCGATGACCATACTAAAAGCATTCGGAAAAGAAGGGAGAAATCTAGTGTGTTCTATCGTGTTTCTCTCATCCTGCTGCTATTTTGCACCATTGCCTTTCCGGCTGCCGCGGCACGCGACATCGGAAGCATTCGCGTCGATCCTACTTTGGCAAGGTCTTGGCAGGAGCTGGTCAAGCGAAGCGATTGGATCGTCGCTGTGAAAGCCGATGCTTCCTATCGGGCCTTTGCGACGGGCCGATCCATTCGCGAAGGAAAGTTGGTCAACTACGTACAGACCCTACAGGTCACACAGACAATCAAAGGAGCTCCCTCTGCCTCCATCAAAATGGTCAGCACGGGAGTCGATCCTTTGCCCGACGCCCGCAGCCCTCTAAACCAGATCTATCCGGGTCCGCTGGCTGAAGGCAGCTACCTTCTGTTTCTCCATCGGGTGCAAGGAACCGACTTGTCCAGCACGGTCGGACTCTGGCAAGGCGTCTATCCGCTTCACCTCGGCAAGACGGTAGCGCTTCAGGGGGCGGGCTTCGCCGAACTGAATCAGCTCACGGTAGACGAACTCGCCGCCAAAGTCAAAGCGGTCTCCAGATAATCCAAACAAAAAAGAAGCCGGCACGGTGCGCAAGCTTCCTTTTTCGGTAAACGAACTCCGTCAGCTTCTCATGACGTAAATGAAAACGACCATGGACAGCGCGCAAGCCAGGATCGTGCCGACAAATCCCCAGATAACCAGCTTGTTGCTGCCTTCACGATTATCACTCATGCCAACTACTCCTTACCGTTTCGTTCTCATCCATTATAAAACGGATCGAGCCGGAAGGGAAACGGGAATGTCCGAGCAGTCATCTGCAGCGAATATTTTCCTCCTGAAAGCGAAATGTTATCGAATATGCCTGTTTTAAAGGGGGAAGTGAGAACGTGAATCCAGACAAGCAGCCTACCCGCTACGCCAACATCATCTATATGAAGGAACTCGCGCGGGAAGAAGATCAGTTGTTACCTTTTCCGATTTATCGAAAGCTCCGTGAGAGCACGCCGGTCCGCTTCGATGAGGATCGCGAGTCGTGGGATGTGTTTCGCTATGAGGATGTGCATCGCATCTTGAAGGATCCTGCCACCTTCTCTTCCCGGCGCGGATTGGAAGTCCGGGGCGAGACTTTGCTGACGATGGACCAGCCCAAGCATACGCACATGCGCAACCTGGTCAACAAAGCGTTCACGCCGAAAGCGATCAACGACCTGGCGCCGCGCATCACGTCCATCACGCATGACCTGCTCGATCAGGTTCTTTCGAAAGGCCAGATGGATATCGTCCACGACTTGGCGACTCCCTTGCCTGTCATTGTCATCGCTGAGCTGCTGGGCGTCCCTTCCAAAGATCGAAAGCTGTTCAAGGATTGGTCCGATACGTTGGTCAAGGGAGTGGAAGGAAACTCCCAGGAAGCATTCGCCAAGATGGTAGCGGAACGCGATGTAGCAGTTAGGGAGCTCTCGGAGTACTTCCGTGCGATATTGGCCGAGCGGCGCAGCAAGCCTGAAGACGATCTGGTCTCCGCCTTGCTGGAAGCCGAAATCGATGGGGAAAAGCTGGAGGAAGACGAAATTTTACAATTCTGCATCTTGCTGCTCGTCGCCGGAAACGAAACGACGACCAACCTCATCACCAATGCGATCCGCCTGATGACCGAGCAGCCCGCTATTCAGGAACAGGTGCGGACCCATCCCGAACTCGTCAAAACGACGGTGGAGGAGACCCTGCGCTACTATCCTCCGATCGTAGCGATCGGCCGCGTCGCCACTGAAGACGTCGAGATCGGCGGCCAGCAAATCCAAAAAGGGCAGCAGGTAGTTTCATGGGTGGGCTCTGCCAATCGCGATCCGGACAAATTCGAGGATCCCGATACTTTTCTGCCGGATCGCAAGCCCAATGCACATATGGGCTTTGGGTTTGGCATCCACTTCTGCCTTGGGGCGCCGCTTGCCCGGTTGGAGGGTCAAATCGCGCTCGAAATCTTGTTGTCCAAGCTCGGCGATATGCAGTTCACAAAGTCCAAGCTGTCGCCTATTCCTAGCCCTTTCGTGTTCGGTGTGAAGAGCTATCCCATTACATTTACAGCACGTACATAGCACCACAAGACGCCCCTGTTTGCATGAGAGAACGGGGGCTTTTTCCATGATTCGCGTTGCAATCGCTTTCCATGATCCCTTTACACTTTTCTCAAACTTTTTTTCCTCTCCTGTCTTTCCATCTTCCGCGATGAGTGGTAAAGTCATTACTTGTTTGAAGCAACCACTCGGAACAGCATGAAAGTTAGGAGACTTACGAAATGGACAGTTTTAACAGTCAATTTTTATCATCGGTCTTGATCATCGCACTCGGGTATCTGCTGAAAAGATTCCGCATCATCAAGGAAAAAGACGGAGAAGGGCTGGCCCGCATCATCTTCAACCTCACCCTTCCTTGTCTGATCATCCACACGTTTCACAACATCTCCTTGGACAGCTCCCTGCTGCTCTTGGTTGTCATCGGTTTTTTGTACGGAATTCTCGCCGCCGTCCTCGCCTACTTCGCATTCCGTAACGAAAACCGGAAGACAAAAGGGATGCTTGGCATGATGATACCCGGCTTCAATGTCGGTCTGTTCGCTTATCCCCTCGTGCAAGGAATCTGGGGAGAGAAAGGCCTCGCGTATTTCGGGATGTTCGACATCGGCAACGCTCTGGTGGTCTTTGGGGTCAGCTATTTGATCGGCAGCTACTACTCGGCGGAGGACGTCAAGCTGGATTTCAAGCAGGTGCTTGGAAAAGTATCGAAGTCGATTCCGCTCCTTACGTACCTGGTGATCTTTGTCATCAACCTGGCGCACATTCCTCTTCCCGATTTGCTTCTCGGCGTGACCGGGACGATTTCCAAAGCGAACATGCCCCTGTCCCTGCTCTTGCTCGGCATTTATCTGAACTTCTCGTTTGACAAGCGTTACCAGCACCATTTCTGGAAAGTGCTCGGCCTTCGCTATCTCGTCGGTTTGGCGATCGGGATCGTCTGCTTCATGCTGCTGCCTTTCGAAGACATGTTCAAGTATACGCTATTAGTCGGGTTCATCTTGCCGATGGGCGTTTCCGTCCTCGCCTATTCCGTCGAATTCAAGTATGATCACAAGTTCGTCGGGATGGTATCGAATACGACCATCCTCATCAGCTTCGTGCTGCTGTGGGGAATTTCCAACATGCTGCTGTGACAAAAAAGCAACCCGTGGAGATGGGGCTGATGGCCGTCCGTCTCACGGGTTGCTTTTTCGTTACTTCGTCAGATCACGCATGACTTCTTCCACTTTGACATCTTGGGCAATCAGCTTTTCTTTCTTCATCCAATCGATCAGCGTCTGCCACGACTCTGTTGTTTGGCTTGCGAACGGTTTGTCTTTCGCGTCCATCAACGGGAGCAAGATATCCAGACTCTTCGTCTCGATGTCTTTTTCCAGCGGGAATTCGTTGGCCTGCTTGCTGAGGAGCAGATCCAGCGCTTTCTCCTTGTTTTCCTGGACGTACTTTTGGCCTTTTCCAGCGGCGCGCAGGAACGCTTCAATAGCCTGCTGCTTTTGGCCGAGCGTATCGTCGCTGGTTGCCAAGACGAGCTCGTAGTAATCCGGTACACCGAAGTCAGTCGGCGCGAATACGTTGACCGGAATGCCGTTTTTCTCAAGAATCAGCTGCTCGTGGTTTTTGTACCCGCCGACGACCGCATCTACTTTTTTACCGGTCAGTGCCGGCACGATGTCGAATCCGATATCGGTAAAGGAAATGCCGGAATCGTCTGCGCCGGTGTGCTTGACCACATTGCGAACGATCGATTCGTCCAGCGGAACGGACGGGTAGCCGACGTTTTTGCCTGCGAGCTGCTGCGGGGAATCCAGTCCGCTATCTTTTCTGGTCATGATGACATTAAGCGGATGGCGAACCAAAGCACCGACCGAGACGACCGGGATCCCTTCGGCGCGCGCTTGCACCACTTGCGGCTGATAGCTGATCGCCAGGTCCACTTTGCCGGCCGCTGCCATTTTCAGTGGATCGTTCGTGTCGGATGGCATTTGCAGATTGACTTTCAGATTTTCTTCTTTGAAGTAGCCTTGTTCCTCGGCTGCGTACAGGAAGGAATGGACGGCGTTTGGATACCAGTCCAAGGCGACGGTCAATTCTTGCGGAGCGTTCGCTTGATTCCCTGCCGGCGCGCTCTGGCCGGTACTCGGCTGATTGCCGCACGCTGCCAGACCTGCTGTCAGCAGCAATGCGATTGCGGCTTTGCTCCAATGCTGGATACGTTTCATGTTTATGACTCCCCTTACATTTTCTTCGATGTTTTTCGTTTCGCTCTCGCCTGCGGGGTAAAATACCTCTCGAGCCTCCCGACCAGCCAAAACATCAGCATGCCGAGCACGGAAAGCAGCAAGACGGAAGCAAAAAGCGCCGGTGCCTGAAAATTGCCGGAGGCTCTGCGGCCGAAATAGCCCAGACCTTCGCTCGCCCCGAGCCACTCCCCGATTGTCGCGCCGGCCACACTGTAGGTTGCCGCGACCTTTAGCCCACTGAAGAAGTGCGGCAGGCTGGAAGGCAGCTGCAGCTTGGCAAACAGCTGCCACCGGTTCGCGCCCATCGTTTTGAGCAGCTGGAGCATTTCCTTGTCCACTCGGCGCAGACCGTCGTAGGTACTCACCACGATCGGGAAGAAAGTAAACAAGATCGTAATCGCAATTTTTCCGGAAAGGTCGTACCCGAACCACAAAATGAAGACGGGAGACAAGGCGATAATCGGGATCGTTTGGGAAATGACGATATACGGATAGACCAGCCGCTCCACGATGCGGCTCATACTCATCGCAAAAGCGAGCAGCATGCCAAACAGGATCGAGACCGCGAGCCCGAGCAGCACTTCCTTTAGTGTCACCCATAGATGCAGCCCCAGGAGAGTCTGGCGCAGCTCCCAAAGCGACAAGACGACCGCGCTGGGCGGCGGCAAAATAAACGGTGGCACATGCAAGAGCCGGCACCCGCCTTCCCATGCTGCCAGGAAAAGCGCAATCGAGATGGCAAACCATGTCCCCTTGTTCCATCGGTCCACTACGCTTCCCTCCTGCCCGGCTGTTTGCCGTTTTGTTGCCGCAGCAGCTCCCAGATCTGCTCGCGCAGGGCAAGGAACGCTGCCTGGTTGCGGCAGCTGGACGTCCGGGGACGAGCGATGTCCACCTTCAGCTCCACAGGCTTTTCAATCGGCTTTCCCGTGAGGACGACCACCCGATCGGCGAGCAGAATCGCTTCGTCGATATCGTGGGTGATCATCAGCATCGTACTTCCGGTCTCTTGCCACATCGACATCAGCCATTCCTGCATCTCCATCCGGGTGAGTCCGTCGAGAGCGCTGAACGGCTCGTCCAGAAGCATGATGTCCGTCCCGGAGAGCAGCGCCCGCAAAAAAGAGACCCGCTGACGCATGCCGCCGGACAGCTCGGACGGGTACGCATCCGCCCATTCGCTCAGTCCGTAGCGCGGAAGCTCCCCGCGTACGCGAGCCTGTGCCTCCATCTTCGATACCCCTTTGATTTCCAAAGGAAGGGCCGCGTTTTCCACGACTGTGCGCCAAGGCAGCAGCGCATCCCGCTGCGGCATATAGCCGACCATCCCCAGACGGTTTTCCACAGGGGCACCGTTGATTGCGATGGTCCCCGCCTGCGGTTCCAGCAAACCGGCGATCAATTGAAAGACCGTGCTCTTGCCGATGCCGCTGGGGCCAATCAGGCTGATGAACTCGCCTTTCCCGATGCGCAAATCGAAGTCGCGGAGGATGGGGGCATCGCCGTAGGAGAACCGGACTTCGGAAAAGGCCAGCTGCTCTAGCACGGCCAAAGTTCCTTTCTGTACGCCATATCCCAAAACAGGTACTCCATCCGCGATGTCGTGAGGAAATGCTCTTCCAGGATGGAAAGCTCCCTTTCCGGTTTCCCCTCTGCCAGTTGGTTCATCACGTCGATCAGCCAGGATGCCAGCTGCCCAAACTCTTCGGAGCTGTAGGTCCGCACCCATTCGCCGTACAGTTCGTGCTCCAGTGCCCCCTCTACCTTCGCCAGCTGTTTGCCGATCTCCCAATAGCCCCACATGCAAGGAAGAAGAGCGCTGACCAGCTCAGCGAGAGAGCCTTGATGGGCCACCCTCAGCATGTAACTGGTGTACGCGAGCATGACGAATGACGGCTTCGTCGCTTCCAGCTCTTCCCGCGAGATGCCGAACCGCTCGGCATACTGGCGGTGCAGGGCCATTTCCCCGTTCAGTGTCGCTTCCTGCAAGCCGGCGAACTTCGCGCTCGTCGCAAGGTCATTCGCTTTGGTACTGGCAATCGCAAAAATTTTGGCGTAATCGATCAGATAGACGTAGTCCTGCTTCATGTAAAACTTGAACGACTCAACGGGCAAGCTGCCGTCACCCAATCCCGTTACAAACGGGTGCTGATGTGTCTTTTCCCAAATGGGAGCAACGCTTTTCCAAAGACGATCGGTAAATACTGCCATTGTCAGCTTTACCCCTTTCCCACTTTTTCTGTATTGCACCAGGAAGCGATAAATCGCGCCATGACCTGGGCGAACTGGACAAGCTGCTGCGGATCTATCGATTCATCCACGGCATGGGCCTGCTCGAGTTCACCCGGTCCGAACAGCACTGCAGGAATTCCGGCGTGAGCAAACCAGCCGGCGTCCGTCACGGTCGGCGACATATCCGTCTTGGGAGGCTGTCCGAGCTGCTGCTCGTAGGCGGTTTGCAAAGCGGATAACCCGGGATGGTCGCGATCCAGCTCCAAAGACGGAAAAATCTCGCCCCGCTCCTCAATCATGGAGCGGCCTCCCCAGCGAAACGTCGGCGGATGTTCCCGCAGCCATACGTCGGCAGCTGCGGCTCTTCGAACATGCTCCTCGATTTCACGAATAATGTCCTCGTGCGATTCGTTCGGATAAAAGTGAACGGTGATCCACAAGGAGCATCGATCCGCGATAAAGGCGGCGTGGCGACCGCCTTCGATCACGGCCGGATTGATCGTATTGCTCCCGGGGGCGAAGCCGGGGTAAGCCTTCATCACTGCCCAATGGCGTTCCAGCTCCTGCAGGGAGGCGATGACCTTCATCATTTTTTCGATGGCAGAAGCGCCGTGGACACGCCCTCCGGCATGGATGGTCTTGGCCCGCATGCCATCATGCAGCGTCGTCGGGCTCTCAATCGTGATCCACCCGGTGATGACGCCCCCCTGGCCTTGCATGTGCAGATCGCTCGTATCCACGACGACCGCGTAATCGGCACGGTACCCCCGCTCGATCGCAGCCAGCGTCCCCGCTTCTCCCGCCTCTTCGCCGATGACCGATTGGAACAGAAGGTCGCCAGCGAGCTTTACCCCGTGCTCGCGCAGCATTTTGATCGCGAACAGACTGGCGGCCAGTCCGCCTTTCATATCTGCTACCCCGCGACCGTACCAGCGTCCGTCGCCGCCTTCCGTCAAGGCGAAGGGCGGATACGTCCACCCGGCATCGTCCCCGACTTCCGCGACGTCGATGTGACCGTTGATAATCAGGCTCTTGGCCTTCCCAGGCGAAGTTCCAGGCAGCCTGCCGACGACATTGTCGTCACCGGGGAAAACCGGCCAGCGATCGACGGTGAAGCCAAGCCGCTGCAATTCGCGGGCGATCAAGCTTTGCGCTTCGGTGCTGTTGCGGGCAGGCGGGCTGACAGTAGGATGCGCGATCAGCTCGCCGAGAAGCCCGAACAACTCCTTTTTTCGTTGGGCGATCGCTTCGACCGCCGCCGCGATCCGGTCCATCCTACTCGATCATCCCTTCCGTCGGGCTGCTTGCGGAAGCGTACCGTTTCTTTGCGATCCGCCCGGCGAGGAAGCCTTTGCGGCCAGCCTCCACCCCGAGCCGCATCGCTTCCGCCATCAGTACCGGGTTGTCGGCAAGTGCGACAGCGGTGTTCAAGAGCACCCCATCTGCCCCAAGCTCCATCGCTTTAGCGCAATCCGCAGGGGCGCCGATCCCCGCGTCGACGATCACCGGCACCTTCGCGTCTTCGATGATGAAGCGCAAATTGTTTTCGTTGAGGATCCCTTGGCCCGAGCCGATCGGAGAGGCTCCCGGCATCACTGCGTGCACGCCTACTTCCTGCAAGCGGCGAGCAAGGATAGGGTCGTCGTTGGTGTACGTCAGGACGATAAAGCCTTCCTCCACCAAGATCTTCGAGGCTTCCAGCGTCCCGATCGGATCGGGCAGCAAAGTTTTCGGATCGCCGATCACTTCGACCTTGATCATGTCGCACAGTCCGGATGCCTTCGCCAACCGGGCGATGCGCACCGCTTCCTCCGCCGTGTAAGCCCCCGCCGTATTCGGCAGCAGGGTGTACTTTTTCAAGTCCAGCTGTTCCAAAAAGTTCGGCTCTTGCGGATTGTCCAAATTCAGCCTGCGAATGGCGAACGTGAGAATTTCCGCCTGTGAAACATCTACTGCCTTGCCTTGCGTCTCGAGATCGGCGAACTTCCCTGTTCCCAGCAGCAAGCGAGAGCGAAATTCATACGGTCCAATTTTCCAAGTATCCATTCCAATCATCCTCCTCCGACAAAATGAACGATTTCAATGCGGTCTCCATCTGCGATCGGTGCGTTTTCATAGCGGGAACGGTCAATAATCTCTCCGTTTTGCTCCACGACGACGATCTTTTCCTGCAGCTGATACGAAGCGAGCAGGGCGCGGACCGTGGTGATCTCTTCCGCGAGCTCTACCTGCTTGCCGTTTAGTACAACTACCATCCTCTTCCCCCCATCCAGAAACCCTCGATCGCGGCCGGCCAAAACTGAACGACCGCGAAAAAGGAAAGGTAACAAAAAAACGACTCCTTCCTTCACTGGAATTCTCCAGCAAACAGAAGAAGCCGTCTATCCAATCATCACGTACGGCAGACAGAAAAAACCATCCGCCGTGGATGGTTTGGTTCATAACGATTCGTTATACCTCTTCCTCCGCTGGCATGACCCAGTTCAGGTTCAACGGTCAGTAGCACTCTCGCTACAATCTCAGCCGACGATGCTCGGCCCCCGTTTGGTAATCTTTTTATGCGATTGTCGTTCGTTCGAGTTCTACACTACCACTCTACTTCGAATTTGTAAAGGCTTCCTTGTGCATGGCCTCGAGCTCCACCAGACAGCGCTGAGCCCACAAGGACATTTTTTTCAGCTTTTCCATTTCCCGCTCCATGGCGACACGGACGGATTCCTTGTAGTCCGGGATCGGTCCGTTGTAGCGGATCGCCGATTGGCTTAGGGTCATGAACTTCTCTTGGTAAGAGAGGGCTGGACGCTGATGAAACAAAGGCACGTCCACTTCAAAAGAGGTATGCAAGTCGCCCTGCGTCGGAAACTTCGTGACAGCGAGCACCTTGACGAGCAGCTTGGTGTCATGGACTTCCAGCACTTCGGTGATGTACTCTCCTGTTTTTTGCGTGACGCGCACAATATCTCCCGGGTTCCACATCGTGGCTCATCTCCTCTTCACTTCTTTTGTCAGTGTCCGGCAGTCGCGAGGGCTGACTCGAGCAGCTGCCGGGCATGAGCCAGAACGTCATCCGCCGGCACGCTCGGTTGACCGCCGCCTTGCGCCATGGCCGGATTTCCGCCGCCCTTGCCGGCGATCAGGGGAAGTGTTTCCTTGATCAATTGATTGACGGGCACGTTCACGTCGGAGCCTCGGGCGAAGACTAGCTGCAGCTTCTCCCCTGTCGCCGCCAGCAAGCAAACGGCATCCGGTGCCAGCGCAACCGTCAGCTGGGCAAACTGCTGCAGCTCCTGAATCGACCGTCCTTCAAACGAGCGCTGAATCAAGCGCACAGGGCCGAGCAGACTCGCCTGCTCCAATTGCTGGCGGACTTCCCCTTCGAGCAACAGGCGCTCTTTTTCCTGCAACGCTTGCCGGAGGGCATCACGCTCCGCGACCAGCCTTTCCGACTGCGCGACGAGCTCGGCTTCGCCGGTCATCAGCAGCTTGGACACATCGCGGATCGTGGCTTGCTTTTTGCTGTAATCACGCAAAGCGCGCCACCCGCAAATAAACTCCAGGCGAATGTTCCCCCGATGGCGCTCCCAACCCAATATTTTGATCATCCCGACTTCCCCGGTGCCCGCCGGATGTGTCCCTCCGCATGGATTGTAATCGAAATCGGGGATAATCACGACACGGACATTTTCCGTCACAGTCGGCTGCTTTTTCAGCGGCAGCGTCGCTAGTTCCTCATCATCAACGAAACGGGCAGAAATCGGACGGTTTTCCAGGACGACCTGGTTGGCCCGCCGTTCAACGGCTTCCCAGAGCTCTGCCGACAGCTCGTCAAGTCTGACATCGATGGTGACTCGCTCTTTCCCCAAATGAAAGGCGACTGTCTCGGCACCCGCCACTTCCAGAAAGGCTGCGGACAGGATATGCTGGCCGGCGTGCTGCTGCATATGGTCGAAGCGGCGATCCCAATCGATCGAGCCAACGACTGTCGTCACCTGCTCCGGCATCGGCTCTAAGAGGCGATGACGAATCTCCCCGTCCACTTCTTCCACGTCCAACACCTGAATGTCCCCAAGCGTCCCTTGGTCGGACGGCTGCCCGCCGCCGGTCGGGTAAAAGGCGGTCTGGCTGAGCACAACGAATGGAACACCGTCCTCCTCCACTCCGCGCCTGGTCACTTCCGCCGTAAAGCTTTGCTGATATGCATCCTGATAATACAATCTGTCTTTCATTCTGACGACTCCTTGCCGCATGGAGCAAAAACTGCCACTGGTATTGCCCCAGCCATTTTCTCCCGTACGGGGTAGCTAGTATAATAGGGTCAGGAGGTGGTACTCTTGACCAAGAAATATTTTACACGCGATGAGGCCAATCAGTTGTTGCCGTATGTACGCGAAGAGCTCGCCTTTTTACAGGAAGCCAAACGCCGTTTTTATAAGCTGTACCAAGAGCGTGAACAGATCAGAAGAAAGCAGCCCGCTTCCGAAAAGGAGCTGTTTGACGTGGAGTGCCGCCTCGAATTCATGGAAATGGAAGCCCAGATGCACATTTCCAGCCTCATTGGCAAAGGGATCCAGGTCAAGGACATCGACATCGGGCTCTTTGACTTCCCGGCAATTATCGATGGCGAAGAAGTACTCCTATGCTGGCGGGCCGGTGAAGACTCCATCACGTACTACCATGGGCTGCACGACGGCTTTAGCGGGCGCAAGCGGATCGACTGATCTCTCCTCCAGGGGAGGTTGAACGGCTTATCCGAGGAGCTGCTCCATTTTTTCTTCCCGTATCGCGCGCTCTTCCGACGTCGCCAAGTCGTATTTCTTCAAAAGGTGGAACAGCTCGTTCAGCTTTTCTTGAGACAGACCGGTTTCAAGCAGCGCCCGCAGCTGTTCCACCCGCTCCTGCGGCAAAAACGGCGACTGTTCGGCCAATTTCTTTTGCACATCCTCCGTACTGTGATCCAGTTTGCACTCTCCCATCTTCTCTCTCCTCCCGTTTTTTCCGATCGATGACTTCCGTGTTCTTGTTGCCATCATACCACGATTTGGGCGGATGGGAAAACACGCCCACCCTTTTCCGTCCGCGCTCAAAACGAGCTCTGAAACCTCTTTTGGCGGATGTGTCAAGTAAAGAAGGCGTACAACCCGATGGATTGCACGCCTGCCGGTTACGCCCTTTTGCGAACGCGAAAATTCCCTTCGATCAACAGCCAGTTTTGCGGAAAGGGAAGACCGAGCTTCCAGTAGCTGACGCCGCGCAGTCCCATTTGTTTGACGAGATCAAATTTGGCCTGGATCGATCGGGCATCTTCAAACCAGACCTGATGCTTCCGGTCTTGGTCATCCGTGTATTCAAAAAACGGAGCCTGTGCCCGGTAGTCGTACTGAATGCGGACGTTGTGCTCGGCAGCCAGGGCAATGGCGGCTTGTGGACTGAGCGCTCTGGCAGTGGTGCCGCGCTGGTAGGGCAGCGTCCAGTCGTAGCCGTACAAATTTTGGCCCATCATGATCTTTTCGGGCGGCATTTCGGTAACCGCGTAGTTCAGCACGCGTCGAACCGGTCCAATCGGGGAGACGGCCATGGGCGGTCCGCCGCTGTACCCCCACTCATAGGTCATGATCACCACGAAGTCGGCTATTTCTCCGATCGCCCGGTAATCGTGGGCCGCATACCATTTGCCTTGCTGCTGAGCGCTTGTTTTCGGCGCGACCGCGACGGACATCATCATCCCTGCTGCCCTAGCCCGCGCCTTGGCCCGGTGCAAAAAACGGACATACGCTTCCCGGTCCGTAGCCGGCAAGGCCTCCATATCGAAATGGATGTCGCCCATCCCCAGCTCCTGGGCAGTCGCGATGATGTTGTCCAGCAGCTTGGATTGCAGGTCGTTGTCATTCAGCACAAGGCCACCCAGCTCCGAACTGAACTGGCTCCCCTCCAGATTGGTGACGACCAGCATCATCACGACGTGATTATCGCGCGTGATTTGATGAAAATGGTCGAGGGGCGGGCGCGCCAGAGTGCCGTCCCGCTTGATCCGAAAGCTGAACGGAGCCAAGTATGTCAGATGAGGAGCGGCCTTTCGCACATCGGTTTCCAGAGCCTCCGAGACTCTCCTCCTCGGCTCCGCGTACGCGTTGAAATCTGCCGCCCGTCTGGGACGGGGCGGAATGTACAGCCTTTGCCCTACTTGCAGAGGGCGGTATTGGGAGATCCCGTTTGCGCGTGCCAGCTCAGCCGCGCTTATGTGATAGCGCTGTCCAATGGTATACAGCGTGTCTCCTTGCTTCACCGTGTAGTAGCTGCCCTCGATGGGAATCACGAGCGCCTGTCCGATGACGAGATTTGCCGGGTCAGGCAGCTCGTTCGCTGTCGCTATTTCAGCAGCTGTCGTATGGTATGTCTCGGCGATGCCAGACAGAGTCTGCCCCGTCTCCACCACGTGAATTTGCATACGCCTCCTCCTTCGCCACGTTTCTCTTTTTCTATGTATTCCGTGGGAAGGAAATGGGTGTATGTCTAGAACCATTCTTTGAGCCGTTCAAACAGGAACGCAGCCGATTGTATGGCGTAATGCCGCTCGATCAGCTCCCCTTCACGAAACAGCAGCAACGCAGGTACGCTGGTGATTTCCCACATCCGAGCCATGTCGGGAGCCAGATTGATGTTGATGCTTCTCGCATTCACTGCGGGCAGCGCTTCCAGCGTCACGGACAGCATCCTCTCGGCGAGCTTGCACGTGCCGCACATGGGGGTATAGATGAACAGAACGAATGTCAATTTTTCTTCTACGGCTCGGCTGAACTCCTCCGCCTTCCATTCCTGCACGCATTTCTCCCCCTTGACTTCGAGTAAACTCTAACACCTACAATACATCCTACGTCCCAAGAGGAAAAGGAGAAATCACCATGAACCGTTCAAGCATCATCGTTACCCGCTACGGAGGACCTGACGTCCTCGAAGTCATATCCGAGCCTTTGCTAGCACCTGGAAGAGGCGAAATCCGCGTAAAAGTGGAGGCATCAGGGGTCGCCCTCGCCGATCTCATGCGCAGGGAAGGTCTGTATCCACTGTCGCCCGAGCCGCCCTTTATTCCGGGTTACGACGCCATCGGTATCGTCGATGCGATTGGCCCGGACGTGGAGAATCACAAAATCGGCGACCGGGCGGCGGTCTTCTTTAACGGAGTCGGCGGCTACTCTTCACATGTCATTGCCCCCGCCGAGGAAGCGATCCCGGTCCCGGAAACGCTGGATCCCGCTGCCGCAGTAGCCCTATTGCTGAATTACGTGACGGCTTACCAGATGCTGCACCGCATCGCCCGGGTATCGGCTGGGGACCGCGTCCTCATTCACGGCGCAAGCGGCGGCGTCGGTACCGCGCTGCTTGAGCTGGGCCGGCTTGCCGAACTGGAGATGTACGGCACCGCTTCGGCAGCCAAGCGTTCCGTTGTCGAAGGATACGGAGCCGTTGCGATCGACTACCGGTCTTCCGATTTTGTGGAGGTACTCGAAAAGCTGGCACCGAACGGAATCGATGCCGTCTTCGATCCGATCGGCGGCAGGAATTGGGACCGCTCGATGCGAACCTTACACAATCAGGGCACGTTTGTTGGATACGGGTACACCTCCGTATTGGAACCAGGGACGGAAAACGACTGGGCGGCCCGGTGGAAAAGCTTGGCCGAGTCAAAGCGGACAAAAAAAGGCAATCCCGTCCATCTATACAGCATCACGAGCTTGAAGCGTGAGCATCCCGACTGGTTTATGGAAGATGTTCGTCATTTGTTCACGCTGCTTTCGGCGGGACAAATCCAGCCGTTGATCTCCCATCGTATTCCTTTCCAAAACGCCGCCCAGGCCCACGAGCTGCTGGCAACATCCAGGGCAACGGGAAAAGTCGTTCTTGTCCATTCTTGAAGCGATAGAAAGGAGTTTTTTCATGTACTCCATCGGTGAAGTGGCGAAGCTAACGGGGGTATCTCCTTACACGCTGCGCTACTACGAAAAGATTGGCGTGCTGCCGGATCCGAACCGACAGGCAGGCAAGAAAAACGGCATCCGCCAGTACACCGATCAAGACTTGCGGTTCATCCGTTTTATCCACGGATTGAAGCAGACGGGGATGAAGCTCGAGGAGATCGCTTCTTTCGTGGAGGACGGCTGCCTCATGGTGGACGATTTTCCACAGACGGAGGTTCGTCCCACGCTTGAGAAAAGAATCGAGATGCTGGATCGCCATCTCGAACAGCTGGAGCAGCAAATGGAGCAGCTTCGGTCCGTGCAAAGCTACGCGGAAGAAAAACGGTCCTTCTACACCCAACTGCTTTCATCCTACGGAGAGGGGCAAAAACAGGACTGAGTACCGGCACACACGCAAAAACCAGCGCAATCCTTCACGGTTGCAGCTGGTTTTTTCTCTTCTTATTTGCGTAAGGAACGGCGCAATATTTTCCCCGTGCTGTTCTTGGGCAGTTCAGGCACGAACTCCACTTGACACGGTACCTTGTATTTAGCGAGCTTATCCGAGCAAAACGCTACAATTTCTTCCTGCGACACCGCGACTTCCTTCAGGGCGACAAACGCTTTCACTGCCTCGCCATGCACTTCGTCCGGTACGCCGATGACAGCCGCCTCGATGATGGCCGGATGCTGGTAGAGCACTTCTTCGACCTCGCGCGGATAAACGTTGTAGCCGTCTACGAGGATCATATCTTTTTTCCGGTCGACGATGTAGATGTACCCCTCCTCGTCCATTCGAGCCAAATCGCCCGTATGCAGCCAGCCGTTTTTCAAGGCGGCAGCCGTCTCATCCGGCAGTCCGAGATAACCGAGCATCACGTTGGGTCCCTGGACGACCAGCTCTCCCACTTCTCCACGAGGCAGCTCGTTACCCTCCGGATCGACCACCTTGTTGACCACCCCAGGCAGATCGATGCCGACGGACCCGGGCTTCCGCGTCCCGCGAATCGGGTTGAAAGCCGTAGCCGGGGCAGCCTCGGAGAGACCGTACCCCTCCATGATCTTTACCCCGTATTTTTCCTCGAACTTGTGCAAAAGCTCCACCGGCATCGACGCTCCTCCCGAGCAGCATACGCGGATGGTCGCGAAATCAGCGCGAGTGGCATCGGGGAGCTGCAGCATGTAATTGTACATCGTGGGGACGCCGGCAAAGCAGGAAGCCTTTTGTTCCCGGATGACATTTACGACTTCTGCCGGATGGAACTTCTGGACGATCAGCATGGTCGCCCCGGAGCGAATCGGTCCGTTCAGGCACACAGTCATGCAAAAGACATGAAACATCGGCAGGACCGCCACGACCCGATCATCGGGCTCAAGCTCAAACAATACGCCCATGGCTTCCGCATTGGAATCCATATTGAGGTGGGAGAGCATTGCCCCTTTCGGCTGTCCGGTCGTACCCGATGTGTACAGGATTACCGCCAGGTCGTTCTCGTCTTGCTGAGGCGGCTCAAAACCGGTCTGCTTTTCGGAAATGAGCTGGTCGATTGTGAGGCCGTTCACCGCTGGTCCCGCGTAGATGACCATTTGCAGGTCAGGGAGCTGGTCGCGAAGCGGTGTCAGGACCGGCTCCAGAGCGGCCAAGGCGACGACCGCTTTCGCTTTGCTGTTGGACAAGATAAAGCCGATCTCTCTCGGAGTATAGATGGGATTCATGGGGACAACCGCTGCTCCAGTCCTCAAGACTGCGTAGTAAGCGCTCACAAATTCCGGGCGATTGTCCAAAAGGAGCGCCACGGCATCCCCTTTTCCGATCCCGCGCTGCGCCAGGGCAGCAGCCAGGTACTCGACCTGCTGGTCCAGCTCCGCATAGGTCGTGGTCTCCCCTTGGAAGACAAAGGCGGCGCGATCAGGAAAAAGGTGAGCGCTGTGTTTCAAATTTTCATTCAAATGAGCCATCACACATCTACCTCCTTTTGAAAAATTTTAACATTCCGAATAGTTCTGCGAAAGCACAACTTTTGGATCAGAAGGGAGTCTCTACGAGTTTTTCATTCAAAGCGTACGGGAGGATTCGACACAACTCATGTCGAATCTTGAAAATATTAGCAGACTGTTAGTTGATCATGGAAAGTTGGAATGATGATGCCTCGCTCACCTCGCTCTTTAGCTGTAATCATGTCTATTACCACTGTCGTTCTTGTTCTGGGATATGTGTATCTTCTGACGTTCCCCGGACACCGAACGATGTGGATTTTCCCTCGCTTTCACTTTTACGTGATAACTCCAACACTTCTTGCGCTGGCCATCAGTGCGGTTGCCGTTGGATGGACGGGGATTCGGCTTCGGGATATGAATGTGCTTATGCTGGCATTAGCTATCGTATCTCTGACCGGTTTTTTTCTCATTCACGGGCTTTCGACCCCTGGATTCATTATTGATGATCCATCCCACTTGGCAGGTGTTTCCTCGCAAGTCGGGATGACCACGTGTGCTGTCTGGATTTTTCTCTCGACCCTTCCATCGGACCACTCCTTTATCCGCTTTATATCGAAACATCGGAGGAGTGTTGTCGCCGGTTGGGTAGCCATGATAATCCTGTTGAATATCGCAGCACTGAACTATCCTGGCATTTCCGGCTTCATTCCGATCGATTTCATGCCGATGAATTTTCTGCTGGCTTTTTTCACCGTGTTCCTGTATCTTTGGGCGGCCAAGAGATATTTTCAGCAATATCGGTTCGTCAAGTTTCCTTTGCATGCGGCAATCGTGTTTGGCTCCGTTCTGCTTTCCATCACCGAATGCGTCATGGTCACAACAAGGATGTGGACCTTGGCCTGGTGGCTGTATCATGCCATTCTTGCCGGCTCGGCCCTGATGCTGTTGTACGGGATCATAGCCCAGTACCAATCGAACCTTTCTGTAACCCAAATCTTTCAACAAGGATTTAGGTACCCATTCTTGGATCAACTACACATCCGTATCTCCAGCAGCATGCAAAATCTGATAGTGGCCACGGAAACCAAAGATGAGTATACTGCAGGTCACAATTACCGTGTAGCCATGTATGGATTGCAGCTGGCCCGGGCTATGAATCTCGACTCGGAACAATTGCGAGCCCTGACTCGGGGCGGTCTCATTCACGATGTGGGGAAAATACAGATCCCTGGTGAAATTCTGAATAAACCGGGAAAGCTAAGTCCGGACGAGCGAACCGTGATCGAGCAGCATCCGGTAATCGGTTACGAAATGTGCAAATACATTGGCTTCATGACGGAAGAACTGTCGGCTATTCGGCACCATCACGAAAAATGGGATGGGACGGGTTATCCGGACAAACTGAAAGGAACAGAGATTTCTCTACCTGCAAGAATCCTGGCGATTGCGGACGTATACGATGCGTTGACCTCGCGAAGATCCTATCGCGAGCCTTGGTCGCAGGAACGCGCGCTGCAAGTAATTATCGAGGGCAGCGGCACCCACTTTGATCCCGAATGCGTTTCCGCCTTTGTGCGACTCTGTACTGAAGGTGAATTGGTTGTTCCGCAAGCCATGGAACAGATTCAGGGAACAGCAGCAACTCAATGACCGATTCAAAATGGCTTTTCATGGTCAAAAAAATAAGACAAGCTGCTGCGCTCCACTCGAACCGTAGAAGCTTGTCTGCAGTCTGGGCAGCCGATATTCCGGCTGCTTTCTTTTTGAAGCAAACCGTGTTTTGGGCATTTTCTTCCTGAACGTAGATATCCTTTTTTGTTAAGAAGGTGAGAGTTTTTCGAGAATGTATAGGGGCTCCCTCAGCTGGGAGAGGCCAAAGGGAGTCATCCCGAGGGCGAAGTGCATGAAAAAAGGGAGAGCATTTACTCTCCCTCAGGGCCATGGGGTTCTATTCCTTTTAAAAATTCCTAGTCCTTGCAATTCCCGATACGTTTTAAAAATGTCTTTCGCGATTTGTACATTATTTACCACTGCGCCCAAATCTATGTCGCTTATGCTTGGAATCATCTGAAGCAATGAGGGTCTCCCCGTCCCTTTTCTTCTCATCGTCTTCATCCATTCCTGATGATACTTATCCAATGCTGCCGGTTCTCTTTTCAGCTGACGTCTGGAGATGTTGTTCTGCTTGAGCCATTGCATGAATTCCGGCGCGAGACGATCCTGACTCGCGATTGATTGCTGTTTTCTCAAGGATGTTCCTCCTTTCCCTTCAAAATTCAAAGGAGCAGAAGGAACCTGGCTCCTCCAAAAACAAAGATACTGAATACCATATGTCATTCGGACTACATTTGCTTGTACGCTTGCCTATCGATGAAGGGCAGACCCTTCGTTCCTTACTTGATTGCACCCCCTGCAATGCCGGCCTTTGCAAAGAAAGCAGCCGCAGACTCTGCTTCTTGAAACGCCTTGGCTACTACCTCCTCCCTTTTCAAGGAATGATTCCCTTGTGCACGGATGATTTGATAGTCGACTCCCATAAAGTTGAAAATGGATTGTAAAAATTTGTGAGAATACTCAACTTCCGTGTACCAATCTTGGTTTGTATAGATCGCGCTGCTTGCTTGAATGACAAGCACGTTTCTGCCGTCGTATAGCAGACCGACCGATCCCTTGTCCGTAAAGGCGTACGTTTCTTTCGGGATCAGAATGTTATCGATGTAGTCCTTGAGCTTGGATGGAATGTTAAAGTTATGCAGCGGCATGGCGATGACGTACTTTTTCGCACTTTTAAATTGATGGAGAATTTCTCTCATCCGGGAGTCCAGCACCTGTTCTTCTTCCGTCAAGCGCTCTCCTTTTTTCTTTTTTTCCTGTAGGCTCAGATAGGTACGATCAATGCAAGGAATGTGTTCCCGATACAAATCGATTTGTTCGATAGGCCCTTCCGGATTCATTTTTTTATATGTCTCCAGAAAATGATGAAGGACTTGCAGACTTACGGACGTGTCGCTATCCACATTCGGATGCGCATTGATCACCAGCAGTTTTTCCAACTTCGATCTCTCCCTTATCCTCTATTTCGATACGTATATGAGACAAATCACGAATCGATTTTGTGACCGGATCGCTTGGGACACCACATAAAAAAACCGACCCGAAAATCAGGTCGGTTGTTTCTCTGTTTTGACAAGCAGCAGTTACCTTCCATTCAAAGAGACATGTTTCAGCTTATCTGGATTCGAAATGATGAACAACCTCACAGGCCGCGAATTGCTGTCGAATTGGAATGACAAGACTCCAAAGACCTCGCCGTCCCTTTTCAACAGAAGGCCAGGCTGCCCGTTAACGTTGACAAACAGCTGATTCTTCAACCCAAAGCTTTTGGATGCGATCCCATTGAGAAAGGCTAGGATTCGTTCGCTTCCGATAATCGGGAAGACAGCTGCCCGTACCTTGCCGCCTCCGTCCATGTACAAGCGCGCCTCATCCGCCAGCATGCCGACAAATTTCTCGAAATTCCCGGTAAGCGCTGCGTTCATGAAGGAGCGTGCGAGTTCCTCCGCTTGCTTGACGTGCGTGGAACTGGCGCGAACCTCTTCAACAGGCAGGGCAATGGACGCTTCCTGCGAAGTCGCTCCCTGATCTTTCTCCCGAACCCGCCCTGGGTTGATTTTTCGCTTCGCCCGGCTGTGCAGCTTCCGGCAACTCTCATTGCTCTTGCCCAACATCTCCGCAATGTCCTGATAATCATAATCGAGCGTTTCGCGAAAGATGAAGACAGCCCTCTCCAATGGCGATAGCTGTTCAAGCAGGACGAGAAGCGCGTAGGAAATCGATTCCGTCCGCATCGCCGTTTCTTCCGGTGACCCAACCGTATGACTCACCTCAGGCTCCGGCAGCCAGGGACCGGTATAAACTTCACGAGTTTTGCGGGCTGATTTCAAGAAATTAATGCAACGGTTGGTAACCATTTTCACTAGATAGGCCCGAACGTTCAAGATATGCTAGAAACGCTTTGTCTCCAGCTCAGCGAAAACGTCCTGCACGATATCCTCGGCATCCGCTCGCGAGCCAAGCATTTTGTATGCGAGGCTGCTTAGCAGCGGTTTATACTCGAAATACAAAGCGTTTGTATCCACTCTGATCGTCCCCCCTCTGTTCAACGAATGTTTCCACGTATGGTATCATAATTCACCTGGGCTGCTTTGTTCACCATGAATCATCAAAATGCAGGAAGCACCCTAATGAGGCGATGGCCGAACAATTCGAAGTTCAATTCGGAATGTTTGCCCAACTTGGGGACGCTGATTTTCGGGTGAGGTCTTTGCTTATCCTCCACTCTGCATGGGGCGATGCTGCTGGTCTCATCTTACCCTGACCAATGCCCTGTCGAGGACATAGAGGACATCATAGAACAGATCGTACGACAGTTCTGCTATGCCCTTCACCGTTCGGGGATGGATTTCCAGGCGGGCAGCTAGGACGGAAGGATAGAACGAATCTCTCTCTTATGCTATACTTGATACTTAGTTCCATAATTTCCAAATCATTCTATCCTTAGGGAATTGTCACGCATCGGCGGTTCAGCCTTCTTTGCCTTCGCGATGACCACCCTGTTTCGAATTGCAGGTGATTTTTTTGATCAGTATAGGGCACGCCGACCCAGGTTTTTTCATGCTTTTCCCGATCCTCTTTATATTGCTGGCGAACGTGCTGAATATCCTCATCAGCATTTGGGCGTACCGGGATGCGAGGAAAAGGGGGAACAGCAAGGAATATGCCATCATCGTCCTGATCGCGCTCCTGTTTTTTCCGCTCATCGGACTCATCGTCTACCTGGTGATTCGGAAAGATTGAATCAGGAAGAAGGATCGCCTTCCCTTCTTGGTCATGGGGAAGGAATCCTCGTGTTTAGTTGGCAGCAGGGATTGAATCTGCTGATCTTCCGGACGAAAAGAACCCGTACCCATAATGGTCAAGACCCCATTTAGTGGACAGTAAGAAAAAACCCGACCGTTAGACCGACAGCTGACGTCTGAATTCAACAGGCGTCAGCCTTTTTAATTTTCGTTGTGGTCGACTTTGGTTGTAGAATTGAATATATTCCTCAATTCGCCTTTGTGCCTCATCCACACTTCGGATATCATAAGGGTAGAGCCCTTCCGTTTTGAGATGCGAGAAGAAGCTCTCCATCGAGGCATTATCATAACAGTTGCCTCTCCGAGACATGCTGATTTGGGCGCCAACCTTCGGCAACATGTCGTGGTAAGCGTAGGACGTGTACTGGAATCCCTGATCGCTGTGAACGATCAGTCCAGTCACGTCTTTCGTCTTTTTAAAGGCTTTCTCAAAGGTCCGTAGGACCAACTGATTGTCGTTGCGAACTCCAATGTGGTAAGCCACAATCTCATTATTAAACAAATCCTTAATAGCAGACAGGTAGAGCCACGTATCCGCGACACGATACTGTGTGACATCGGTTACCCATTTTCGATTAGGTGCATCCGCTTTGAAATTCCGCTGCATCACATTCTCAGCGACTCGTCCACCTTCGGTTGAAGCATAGTGACCTCGATATTTGCGGCGTATTCGAGAACGGAGCTTCATTTCTTGCATCAGACGTAGTACCTTCTTATGGTTGACCCATACCCCGTGATCTCGTAAGAGAAACAGCTGGGTTTGTCGATACCCATATTTACCATCATACTTCTTATAAACTACTTTGATGAGGTCTTTCACGGGCTTGTCCCGGTCCGCTTGTTGCCGTTTCAAGTATGCATAGTATCCACTTCTTGAGACTCCAAACAGGTTGCAAAGTTCACTAGTCGTATACTCACCAGCTACTTGCTTGATCGCCTCATACTTATGGGCTGCACCTCCCGCATCCAGATTTTCAAACACTTTTTTAGCATCGAGTTCTCTCGTTTTAGCTTTTTAACATATCGATCTTGGTCAACATATTCTTCACGTCTACCTCGTTGATCCATCAACCCAAATTCGCCTAACTGTTTATATTTTTTCATCCATACTTTAAGCCGGTGGCGGTCCGGAATCCCCAGATGCTCCATGATTCGACGGTATGTCCATCCTTCTTCGATATGCAGTCGTATGGCTTCCACCTTTAATTCGTGAGAATAACTTCTAAACGTTTGCCCCTCTTTCACCATAAAAAATGCACCCCTTAAATTTCATCGGATTTACCAGGGGTTTAATCCAATGTCCATTCTAAGGGGTGCACTTCATAAGGGAGCGGGTTCTTTTTTCTTATGCATCCTGTGATCAAAAATCGAACCGGAAATCGTCATCCGACAACGGCTCGATGTGAATGGAGCGGACGTAGCCATTGCCTTTTTTGGAGAAGAAGTCGTGCTGCTTCGTCTGCGTGCGGATTCCGTTGAGGACGATCGGATTGACCTCCTCCTCCGGGAAAAGAGGGTCGAGTCCCAGATTCATCAACGCTTTGTTGGCGTTGTACCGGACGTAGGCATGCACTTCCTCAGCCAAACCGATGGAGGAGTACAGCTCGGCGGTATACGCTTCTTCATTGCGATGCAGGTCCTGCAGCAGCTCGTACAGTTCCTCCTTGGCCTCACGCTGCTCTTTTACACTCAGGCGCTGAAACACTTCCTGCGCGAGCACGCCCACATACAAGCCGTGGATGCTCTCGTCGCGAACGATCAGGTCGATGATCTCGCCGCTGCTCGTCATTTTGCCCTGACCCGACAGGTAGAGCGGATAGAAGAAGCCGCTGTAAAACAGATAGCTCTCCAAGAAGACGGAGGCCACCATGGCCATGTACAAGTCTTTCTCTGTTTGGATTGACTGATATCGGCTGGAAATACGGTCTGCCTTGTACTGCAAGTGTGGATTCTGCTCGACCCAGCGGAAAATCTCGTCAATTTCCTCCGTCGACGCCAACGTGGTAAAAATGCTGCTGTACGACTTCGCATGGATCTGCTCCATCATGCCCATAAAGGCGAGTACGGCTTTTCTTTGAAGGCCGTCCACATGCTCCATGATCTTCGGCATCCCCACGCCGCCTTGGACCGTATCCAGGAGCGTAAGGCCGCCAAGCACCTTTTTATACGTATCCCGCTCTGCCTGCGACAGCTCGATCCAGGCCATTTTGTCATCCGACAGCGGGATTTCATCGTCGGTCCAGAACTGCATGATGTTCTGGTTCCAAAACGTCATCGTAAAATCGTCATCCGGCCTGTTCCAATTGACTGCTTTCATCTCGTCGTTCCTCTTCTCTGTTTTGCTTGTATCGATCTCTATGGGACACAGCCCATGACCCGATCTCCAAATCCTCTCACATCCGCCAAATAATCGTAGCCGGGAGGGGAACCGAAGCTGTTGAACATCCGTACC
Organism: Brevibacillus brevis; assembly: GCF_031583145.1. NCBI lineage: Bacteria > Bacillati > Bacillota > Bacilli > Caryophanales > Paenibacillaceae > Brevibacillus > Brevibacillus brevis. The sequence continues at coordinate 3,207,427 of NZ_CP134050.1, forward strand.
GCCACCAGATCGCGGGAAGGAACCACGAGCAGCGTCACGCCTGTATACCCCAATATCTGGTAGGATCCCTTGGGCACCCGCTCGCCGATTTCCGTTTTTCGTGCGGGCAAGTCTTTAACGAACCACAAAAAGCCGTTTTGCGGCAAGTCCTTGTCCTGCAAGGGAGGACTTTGCAGCGAGGTCGCCATCTCGATGATTTCCTTCGGCACGATCTGCCTGCCAGCCACCAAGCCTTTTTTCAAGTGCACGTACCCCCAAAAGGCGAGCTCGCGTGCCGAAACGTACAGATTCATTTTGTCGCCCTCGGTGCTCGTGCTGGTGTACCAGCTCGGGTGATTCGGCTCGCGGATAACCTCTGCCATCTTTTCATTCATCGCGGCCCGCCAGCCTGTTTCGGCAAATCCCAACGGTGCAAATATTTGTTCGCTTACGATTTGCGCAATCGTTTTGCCTGTGGTCCTTTTGACAATGTCGGCGAGCATGTCGATGCCTACGCCGCGATACGACCAGCCCTGCCCGGGGGGAAACTCGCGGATGATCTCGCCAGTATAGGTGCCGTTCAATCCGTGTGTATGCGTAAGGAGATGGCGGATCGTCGTCCCGGTCATCACCTTCGCATCCACGTGTGTAAGGTAATCTGTCACCGGATCGTCGATCGATCGGATCGCCCTCGCAACTACGGCATAGGCGACGGCGTAGCCGATGTAGCTCTTCCGTACCGACGCGACGTGAAACTGCGTATCCGCCTGGATTTCACGAGAATCCGGCTCCAGGGAATGCCTGCCCCAGTATTTTTCCGCCGCGATCGCATCGTTGTGGATGACCATCATCGCTGCACCGGAGCAAACCACTTGCTGATACGTATGTTCCACATGCCGGACTACGGGTTCGAACTGCATCGTTTGCTTTCGGCTCAAATCCATAATCAGCCCCCCAAATGTTGGTACGTCAATTGTACCATTTCTTGATGAGGGGACGATTCGCTTCTTGCGTTACACCGCGCAGCTGATGCACTCTTCTACCGTCAAATGCTTGGTCCGGGTGTAGTAGAGAGATTTCAGCCCTTTCTTGGCCGCGTAGATGTAGTAGCGGGCCAGCTCCCTCGTCGACACGTTGCTGTTCACGTGCAGGACGGTCGAGATGCCTTGGTCGATGTGCTCCTGAATTTCTGCGATCAAATCGATCACCTTGAACTGGTCGATGACATAAGCCGATTTGTAATAGAAGTAGTTCTCCTGCGACAAGTACGGCATTGGATAGTAGGTCGTGGAGTTGGCGTACGTTCTCGTTTCGATGTGCTCGACGATCGGCATCACGCTCGACGTCGCGTTTTGGATATACGAGATGCTTTGGGTAGGGGCGATCGCCAGGCGGTATGCATGATACAGACCATGCTGACGGACGTTTTCCTTCAAGGCAGCCCAGTCCTCCGGAGTCGGAATGTGCATCCCCTCAAACAGCTCTTTGCCTCTTTCCGTCCTTGGCCGGTAATCGGTACCCAAATACTTGTCGAAGTAGGTCCCTTTCGCATATTCGGACTTCTCGAATCCGAGGAAGGTCGTTCCTTTCTCCTTCGCGATTTCCATGCTCTTTTCCAGCGAGTAATAGTTCATCATCATGAAGAAGGTTCGGACGAAATCTTTTGCTTCTTCACTCTCGTACGAGATTTTGTTTTTCGCCAAATACCCGTGCAGGTTCATCGCTCCAAGGCCGACGGAATGCAGCTCCCGGTTCGCCTTTTGCACGCCCGGCGCGTTTTCTACGGCGGTCATGTCGCTCACGGCCGTGATCGCCTCGATCCCTTCGTAGACGGACTCGCGGATCATTCGCTGTTCCATCACATTCACGATGTTGAGCGACGCCAGGTTGCAGCTGATATCGCGGCGGATGATGTCTGCCTCTCCGTAGTTGTTGATCGTCGAGGTGTCCTGCAGCTGGAAGATTTCCGTGCACAGATTGGACATTTTGACCGAGCCAATGTCTTTTAAGGCATGCTGGCGGTTGGCATTGGTCTTGTTCATGATGTACGGATAGCCGGATTCGAGCTGGATCATGGCGATCTTGGTCAGCATCTCGCGTGCGCTCATGAGCGTCTTCTTCTTGATGCGGTCATTGGCCAGCAGCTCTTCGTACATCTCGTCCAGGTCAAGATCGTCCAGGTGCTTGCCGTATTCCTTATAGACGGAGTACGGAGCAAAGACGGTCAGCGGCTTGTTTTCCTCCGCCAGCTTGTAGAAGATGTTCGGAACGATCAGCCCGATGGAGAGAGTCTTGATCCGTGATTTCTCATCCGCATTGATCTTTTTGGAGTCGAGGAACTCGCCTACATCCCAGCCAAAAATGTTGTAGTAAGCAGCTCCGGAGCCTTTGCGCTGGCCCATCTGATCGGCGTAGGAAAAAGCGTCTTCCAGAAGCTTGAGCACTGGCATGATTCCTTTTGCCGCCCCTTCGACTCCCTTGATCGGCTCTCCACGGCCGCGCAGCTTGGACAGATTGACGGCAACGCCTCCCCCGATCTTGGAGAGCTGCATGCAAGTACCCAGAATGTAGTTGATCGAGTTGAGCGAATCGTCCATTTCGAGCAGGAAGCAGGATACCATTTCGCCGCGCCGGCTTTTCCCCGCGTTCAAGAAGGTCGGAGTCGCTGGCTGCAGCCGCTGGTCCATCATGGAAACGGTCAGCCGCTTGGCCTTCTCGAAGTCTCCTTGTGCCAGAGACAGGGCGACGATGGCCACGCGATCCGGGTACTGCTCCAGGTAATACGCTTTGTCGTCGGTTTTGAGGGCGTAATCTTTATAAAACTTGGAGATCGCCATGTAGGAAGCGAATTGGAACGAAGCGTCCTTCGCCAGTCGGAACACCTCTTCTACCTCGGACTCCGAGTACCGATCGTAGACGTTTTCGTAGTAGTCGTTTGCGATCAGGTAATCCATCCGTTCCTTGACGCTGCCGAAAGTGAGCGTCTTCTCCTGCACTTCCCGCATGAATTCCTCGACAGCTTCGCGATCTTTCTCCAGTTGGTAAAAACCGTCTGCGCCTCGCTGCATGAGTTCGTTGTTCAGTTCAATATGCCGCAATGGTGGCCACCCCGCTCGTAAAATGTTCGATATCCCGGCTGGTGCCGGACAATTCAAATTTGGAAATCACCGGAACGCCGTACTTGCTTGCGATCGTATCGGCGCTTTTGGCGAAGGTCGCGCCCCAGTTGCGATTGCCGCTGGCAGACACCCCGCGCATGTATGTATGGTTTCGTTTCAGAAAAGCGTCTACCTTAGCGGGGACTTGTCCAAATCCGGTCGTATACGTCACCAGGACAAACGGCTCCTCGATGACCATCTCCGGATCGATTTCCACGCTTCGCATCGGTAATTTGTTTACAAACCTTCTGACGTTCCCTGTCTTGGAATCGTACGCGATGAGCATCTGTTTCCATCCTTTCCTCGCGCTTGTCGCAAATGAAAAGCGCATTCGACCTTGGAGATAGTCGAATGCGCTGTCGATCGTAAAGCAATGCCTGTCAACCCGTACGGGCGAATCGAGCGCTCCAACACTTCCCTATCTCCCGTAGGTTCACGTGTCAGCGGGCAGGCAGGTCTCCTGGCTCCCGGCTCATCGCTTCATTCCTCCTTCCCAATCAGACATGATCAGTGGCCATTTTCTGGAAAGAAGCTCCCCGGTTACAGTGGCGGGACCGCGCCGGACTCTCACCGGCTTCCCTATTAAGTCTGCCAATATTTTGTGGCTAGACACCTATCCGCATCAATATGTAGTTGGTAAAACCCACTTTACATCAATATGTCGTGGTAGTCAAGATAGACAAAACAGTTTCCGACACTCCGGCTGCTAGTTTCGTCCCGTCCGGTTTTTTCCAAGAAAGGAAAAAGCAAAAAACCGCCCGCTCCTGAGCGGACGGTAGCTTCAAGTTTACAGACAAACCAATTATTTCAGGGAAACAACCTTGGTGATCTGTGGCAGCTCTTCAATGGCCGAAACGACAAGGGGAGTGATTTCTTCATCCGTCACCGAGACGAGCAATGCGTTTTTGCCCTTTTGCTCCCGCGAAACGTTGAGCTTGGAGATGTTGATTTCATGCTCCGCCAATTTCCGCGAAACGTCGTAAATCACACCCGGATAGTCGATATGATGAACCAAAAGACCGAAAGCACCCGGCGGTATGCGGCATGCGCAGTAATTGATTTCGCTGATGTACACTTCCCGCCAGTCCTGGGCAAACGTGTACTTGTTGGTGCCGACCCGCAAGATAGCCAAATGGTTGGCGTACTCTCCCGAGCTGTGCTGCACAGCGATACGGGTGCCCAGTCCCTCCAAGAGTAGATTTGCGATTTCATCCCTGTTGTCGTGAGCCAAAATGCTCAAGGACGCTCCAGCCAGATTCGGCTCGATCCGCTTGATGAGCATGGCCAACTCGCGAAGACCTGCAAGTTCGGTCATGATATACCCTCACTCTCCCAGTTTGGTAGCGCGTTTATTACGGATTCACGGAGTCCGGAAATATCCATCCCTCCGGCTCTTTGAGGATGGAGGAATGATTTTCGGAGCGATACCATGCAGTGAACGGCCTTCCATCTTTTGTAAATTCAATCCTGTAGATCGTGTTTCCTTTCCCGCTTTGCTCAAAAGGACTCTCGTCAACCGGTACGGCGGTGATCCCGCCAGCTACGATCACTCCGCCTTTTTCTTTGATCGCTTTCTGAATGATCGCCATATGCTCGTTGCCGGTAGCCGACATGCCCATGTATGCGACAAAACCGAGAAGAATGGCTCCAGCCACAAACGAAACGATGATCACTTTTGATTTTTTCACTGCGTCCACTGCGTTTCCTCCGATTGGTTAGTTCTCTTTGTCCAGCAGAGTGATCTTATCGATCGTACCGCCTCCGAGGCAGTATTCTCCGTCGTAAAAGACGACAGCCTGTCCGGGCGTCACGGCTTTTTGCGGTTTGTCGAACACGACTTCCACCTGGCTGCCTTCGCGCAGGTGTACCGTGACACCTTGATCCGGCTGACGGTAGCGGAATTTGGCGGTGCAGGTAAAGGTGTCAGCCGGCTTCCGGCCGCTCACCCAGTTCACGTCTGTCGCGATCAGGCTGGTCGAGTAGAGGCGCGGATGATCGGAGCCTTCTCCGACGATCAGCACGTTGCGTTTCAAGTCCTTGTCGACGACAAACCAAGGTTGGCCGGTCGTTCCGTGTCCGCCGCCAATACCGAGACCTTGTCGTTGGCCCAGCGTGTAGTACATCAAGCCGTCGTGATGGCCGATAACCGTCCCGTCCACCGTCTCGATGTTGCCCGGTTTCGCAGGCAGGTAGTTCTGCAAAAATTCGCGGAAGTTGCGTTCCCCGATGAAGCAGATGCCTGTGCTGTCCTTTTTCTTTGCGGTCGCGAGCCCAGCTTTTTCCGCAATCTCACGCACTTCGGCCTTCGGCAGATGACCGATCGGGAACATCGTTTTGGACAGCTGCTCTTGGCCCAGCACATTGAGAAAATAGGTTTGATCTTTGTTGGAATCTACCCCGCGGATCAGCCTGTACTCGCCATCCACCTCTTTCACCTGCGCATAGTGTCCGGTGGCGATGTAATCAGCGCCCAAATCCATGACCTTGGCGAGCAGCTCGCCGAATTTGATTTCCCGGTTGCACATGACGTCCGGATTCGGGGTGCGACCCCGTTTATATTCATCCAAAAAATACTGGAATACTTTTTCCATGTATTCTTTTTCAAAGTTGACCGTGTAATATGGAATGCCGATTTGTTCACAGACGCGCCGGACGTCCTGGAAGTCATCTTCCGCCGTGCAATGGCCGAATTCATCGGTATCATCCCAGTTTTTCATGAAGATGCCGATGACGTCATATCCCTGTTGCTTGAGCAGGTAAGCCGTCACGGAGGAGTCGACTCCGCCGGACATGCCGACAACGACGCGTGTATCCTCTGGTCGTTTCATGGTCTTTCTCCTCTATTTTCAATTTGTTCCTCTAACAGATTACCACGTTTCGCAAAACAAATCATGTGTTCTTGCACTTCTGCCGGAAATGAGTCAGACGCGCTTTGGTTTCCCTATAATAAAACGCCTGTCGCATGAAGGCAACAGGCGTTTGCATTTGCTTACTCGGCTTCCGAGACTTCATCCTTGATCTCCGAGCGATACCCTTCAATACTCTCGGCGCGGCGCTCGTTTTTTTCTTCGAGATTCGCCCGCTCTTCCGCCGACATTTCCTGCGAGTGAGCAGCTATATACGCTTGTGACTCGCGAATGTTCTCCTCCGTATTTTGCAGCATCTCCTGGAGCTTTTCTGCGTTGTCTGAACGATCATCCGGTTTCGCCATGTGAAAAAGCACTCCTTCGCAAGGTGTTTTCGTGGTGGATGCACCTATCCCATTTTGCTCCATTCGTGGCTGAATTATGTAAGCTCGTGCTATAATGCTGATACCCAACCCATCACGTAAAAGAAGGTTTCCAACATGGCATCTCTCGACCTCTTGGAGCGCAAACTGCTCAAGATCATTACCGACACGGACCCCGTCCGGTTGAAACGTCAGCGAATGAATCCCGACAAACCGCGCGAAACGGAAGCGGAACAGCGGCTGCGCATCGGACTCTTGCTGCGCAGACTGGACAAATTGCCGCAGGACAAGCGGCAGGAAGTGCTGGAGCTGCTGAAATGGTTCAACTGGTAGTCCTCAGCGAATGCTCGGTCCGATAGCCCAATGACCCTCTTTTCGCTCCATGCGCCTCATGTCCACGATCGCCTCTTGGTTCAACGGGCCGTAAATGTGCGGATACAGAAGTCCGTCCTTGGCCTGCTCGTACTTTACCGGGGATGAGGTTCTGTCTTCGTCAACGACAAGCACGAACAGCTCCCCCTCGTACGCCGCATACACGCGGTTTGCGACCTTTTCGAGCAGGTCATCCCCTTTGGTCGCGTGGATAAAGCCCTCCTGCTCATAATCGCGGGGGAGGTAGTGATCCCGCCCTTTCCATTCTTCCCAGTATCCTTTTGGCACCAAGCAATAAATCGTATTCATCGTCGTCTCTCCCTCTTTTGCAGCCGATGCTACCGGCCTAGATGTCTGTCGATGTGGCGAATGGCTTTGCCGTAAAACATCTCGTCAACCCGCCCCTGATCCCGTCTCCATTGAATGAAGTTGCGCAAGGAATGCAGGTCGATCCAAGCGTCTTTGGATTGCGGATTGTTTCCAGGCACCTCCCCGGATATTTCCCCGTCATGCACCAGCCTGGCCATCTCGTTCGGGTGCATGCCAATTTGGTACGCAATTTGATGCAACGCTATTTTCATGGAGTCTCACCTCCCGTGTACCTGCTAGACTTTCTCCTATTGTGCCAGTCTTTTGCAGCGCTGCCAAGCATCCAGATGCAGCGACTGATTTGACCAAATGGTCTGCCATTTTTCTAAAACTGCCCGATTTGTTACAATTGATAAACCTTGTCCACCTTTTTGGAGGTTTGCATCTGATGAATAAAAGAAATTCCGGGCCGCGCAAGCCCATATGGAAACGAAAATCCCTGTGGATCCTTCTCTTCTTTGTCGCATTTGTCTACGTCAACAACAGTTCGCTTCTCGAAGGTCCATCCGGCCGAGAACCGTTCTTGCTCGCACATCGGGGAATGGCGCAAACGTTTCATATGGAAGGAATCACCAACGAGACATGCACCGCTGAACGGATTTACCCACCCGAGCATCCGTTTCTGGAAAATACCATTCCGTCTATGCAAGCGGCATTCGATGCGGGCGCCGATATCGTCGAGCTGGACGTCCAACCGACGAAGGATGGCAAGTTCGCCGTCTTCCACGACTGGACACTCGGGTGTCGGACGAACGGCGAAGGTGTGACCCGCGACTTTTCCTTGGCCGAATTGCAAAAGCTGGACGTCGGGTACAACTATACCCCGGATGGAGGCGCTACCTATCCTTTTCGCGGGAAAGGCATCGGATTGATGCCGTCCCTGGATGAAGTCTTTTCGCAATTTCCCGCACAGCCGTTTTTGATTCACGTCAAGAGCAATGACCCGTCGGAAGGGGTAATGCTGGCCGACTACCTTCAAAAGCTTCCCGCAGAACGTCTGGCCTCCCTGACTGTATACGGCGGAGACGAGCCCATCGCTACCTTGCATGAAAAGCTGCCCCAGATGCGGGTCATGTCCATGGCGACATTGAAAAGCTGCCTCATACCTTACATCGCAGTGGGGTGGTCGGGGTACGTCCCCAACGCCTGCAGTCATACACAGCTGCACATCCCAGACAAAATCGCTCCGCTGCTTTGGGGTTGGCCGAACCGCTTCATGGAACGGATGGATGCCCAGGATACGCGCGTGATTCTCGTGGCAGGAAGCGGAGACGTATCCAGCGGCTTCGATACGCTGGAGGATCTTCAGCGCATCCCTGACGGGTTCTCCGGAGGGATCTGGACCAACCGCATCGATCGTATCGCGGCAGCATATAAACATGGGGAGAGCAGCTATTTTGTACCCAAATCAGAGTGAAACCAATGCTCTTCATATTCGTATTCCCTACTATCGACACCATAAGGAGTGATTGGGATGCTTAAAAAATGGTTGAAGAGCCTGATGGGACAGCATTCGTCGTCTCACCACTACCGAAAATTCAGCAGCAGCGACCACAACTATCGAAAGGGGCACGGATATCCCAACGACTCCGGCTACGGACGCGGCCATTCGTATTACGGCAGTTCCCACTACAAGAAGAAGCGATCCAGTCGCAGCTTTTTCAGCAGTTAAACAATCGTTTAAAATTACTGCAACATAAAGCGGCAGTTCAGAACAGCAAAGAACCAAGTCTGTCTGGACTGCCGCTTTTATTGGAGGATTCCCGGATGTTTTTGCAATACCCATTGAAGCAGTTTCAGATGAGGGAATGGTTCGAGCCGCAAATGCAGGGGCAGCTCTTCCTGCATGATTGCTTTTCCTCCCGCATTCAAATATTGGCCCAGCGTCATGCCCTTCCCGACGATCCTCGCAATGTCTGCCGGGGCAAGTAGCAGGAGCCCTTTCGTTTCGTGGGCGGGTACCGGAGTGTCGTTCGAAACAGCCAAATAGATCGGCGTGATCTGACTGCGATTCAAATGCCTGCCGACCAGAATCGGCTCGATCTCCGCAGCGGGCCAAGTGTCCTCCAGCAATGCGGGATAGCCGGATGACGCTGTCGCGTACCAGTACGTCGCAGGCGGCCGAATTGCTGTGATATGAAGCGTCGCTTCTTCGTACGCCTCACGCGCCGCACATTGCCATCCTGTCTCCTTTCCTTCCCGATGTCCCCCCAGACGCACGACCCCAAGAGCATTGCCCGCCCGTGTAGGTCCCACCTGGAAAGGAAATCGGCCGTCTACCATCACATATGCCCCAGCCGTCACGATCACTTCATTGGAAATTTTGAAATCAGCTCACTCCTTCCTGTATAACCTGTGCGACAGGGACACCATGGCGCTTGCCCTTCCTCGTCGGTCTGCGCGCTTGGCTATCCTTCACCCCTTCCTGCTGAGTTTGATCTCACCACCGTTTTCCTGCCCACAATCCATCACGGAAAATGTCTAGAATAGTTTATGCACGCGTACAAAAACTCGAGAACCGCTACCCTCTTTCTGTCGTGCAGCGCTCCGTGTCCAAGCCAAGCTTCTCCTGACTTTCGTCTATTTTCCTTCTGGAACCGAGGCAAGCTGTGTTCTCCTCGTCATTTCTTCATCGACTCTTCACAGTTATTGAACGTCCGTTCTGGTACATTTAGGAAGAAGACATCTGTTCTACGACGATGAAAGGAGATGTGCGCGATGGGTCAACTAGGTTTTCTCCCTTGCAATGGGGCCGAGATTTATTACGAATTGGCAGGAGCCGGCGAAACGATCGTTCTTCTTCACGGAGCCCCACTGGACAGCCGTATGTGGAGGCCGCAAATGGAAGCGCTTTCTCAAAAGTACCAAGTCTTGCGCTTCGACATGAGAGGAATGGGACAGTCTCTCGATCCAGGAATTCCGTTTACCTTGTACGAAGATCTGCATTCCTTGCTCGCACAATTGGGGATTGAATCCGCCACTTTTGTCGGGGCGTCTTTCGGGTGCTACGCTGCCGTCGAATACGCTCTCGCTTTTCCCCATCAGGCGAATGGCCTCGTTCTCCTCTGTCCCGGAGGCTTTGCGCCTCCATCTGCGTCTTATCAGCAACGGTTGCAGCCATTCCAGGAACAATTCGGCATGGGAAATATGAAGGAAGCAGTGGAGATCATCCTGCACATCGTTTTGGACGGCCCCGATCAAGAGAGAGGACGAGTCCAACCCCATCGCCAATGGCTAAAAGAAATTTACGCGGATATTTATCGGAAGGCGCAACCCGCTACCATGCCGAAATGGCTGGAGCCGGATCCGCGAAGTCGCTTAGCCGAGATATCCGTTCCTACCCAGGTCGTAATCGGCGAGCTCGACCATTCCGATTTTCTGAAAGCCGCTGATACGCTGGTACAAACGATTCCTGGTGCGGAGCAGATTCGACTCCCACAATCCGCCCACTTGCCCAGCATCGATAATCCGGACGCAGTTAACCAAATCATCGTCGATTTTTTGTCTTCACATACCTGTACCGACAAGTAAGAGACATGTACAATTGCGGGGACTACCTGTCACGGGAGGTCCCCTTTCGTTTGACTTGCCTTTGGACCTTCTCTGCATTCGGTGTCGAGTGCGTGTTCCCGTTCCTTTTCAAGCGAGAATCGTCAATGACCCTTTACCTTCGAGTGATGTCCGCAGTCTTCGAAAAGGGATGCCTGGGGGTACATATTCTCTGTAAGTTTACATAACATTAATTATGTTGCGTTCTATTCCTCTCCCGCTCTATGTTACAATATATAGAAAGGAGTGAGCCCACATGAACTCTTCCAAATCATTTTATTATACGGTTGAACCGGATATGGTGGACGAATACAAAAAGATGCTGGATTTAATGAAAATCCCGTATCAGATTGAGGCGCCCGTGGCTCTGCTTGCGAATGGAACCCATCATTACTCGTTCGTCTTCCCGAACATGCCCGGCAGACTTTACGCGATGGTAAGAAAACTGTTTCAGGCTGATGCGAAGCCCTACCCCCAATGAGAGGTGTAGGGCCTTTTTCAACAAAAAAAAGGACCCATTGCTGGGTCAAAGATAGGAAGTGGAGAGAATGCATGCTATGTAATATATACTAACATATGCCAACCATATGTCAATCCATTTTTCGAATTTTATGTAAGAATATCTAACATAAACAAAAAGAAGCAGACTTTGCTTTGTATTAAATGTCATATTTCCGTACATAAATGAACCATCCTGCAGGACTTTAGTCAGGCCCGCCTATCCTCTCTCGCCCTGACCCATCCCAACCGGTACAGATCGTTTACAGCCTTGCGCAATCGACGATCCGCAACCACAGCCGAGACCTCCGCGCCGTTCACCAGCATGTTGAACGCCTTCAAGTGCACAGGTGTCAAGACAGGCACCCGTTTCAATCTTTTGTTAACCGGAACCATGATCGTTTTCAGCATGAGCCCACCCCTCATCGAAATGGATTGAACAGGAGAGATCTGACCGACGCGAATCCTCTCCTCTTTCCCCTTTCCATCATTATACAAATACGAACACATGTTTGCAATCATGTTTCGAAGGGTGATTCGTTGCGTTACGATCGGTTACCCGGCCTTTTCACTCATCACGATGTTCTCATCTGTTGTCGTTCCCTTTTCAACTGCGGCCAGAAATTTTCCGAACGTCGAAGCCAACGTCTGCTGGAACAGCATGCCAAGCACGACGGGAAGCGCCACGGGTGCCGGAAAATAGGAAATGGCCATGACAGCCCCGGCTGAGATGTTGCGCATGCCTGAGTTGAAGGTCAGCGCCACGATCACATCTCGCTTCCAACCAAACAGCCTGGCGACCAGCCAACCCATGAGGTAGCCGCAAATCGCCAAGGCGAGGACCAAAGCAGCCAAACGGATCAGCTCCCCATCTATCCGGTGCAAGTAAGGTGCCACGACCGAGCTGTTGATGGCGACCACTACCCCCATCCCCAGCTTGGAGAACGGAGCCAGCTTAGGCGCCAGCGTCTGCTTCACGCGACCGTGCGTAAACTGGTTCAAAGCCATGCCCATGAGTGACGGAAGCACAATCATGAAAAACATCCCTTGCATCATCGAAGCCGCATCCATTTCTACCTTTGCCCCCAAAAACAGAGCCATGCCCAGTGGCACGACAAGAGGCGAAAGCATCGTATCGATCAAAATAATGGAGAGCGTCAACGCGATGTTCCCCATGTAGATGGAGCTCCACAAAAAACTGGAGATGCCGGTAGGAATGACAGCCCCCAGGATCAGACCCGTGACGATATGGATGTCATCCGGGTAAAAAAGCAGCGCTGCTCCCCATGCGATTAGCGGCATCATGGCGTGTAAAATGAGCAGGTTGGCCAGAAGCGGGAGCGGCCGCGCAAGTACCCGGGCAAACTCCCTGAAGCCAGAGCCAAGACTGCCGGCAAATGTGATGAACGCAAATATCCAAGGAGAAAGAAATGTGAAAGACTGCAAATACCCTGCAGCCAGCACGCCGATGACTACGCTGGCTGGCGTGAGGATCGGCATGATTTTCTCCAGTGCCTTATTTAGCTTTGTCAGTTGATTCACCTTTTGTCCCCCCGATGCCTCCCAATCTGACGCAAGCCAGATTACTGATGTGAGGTATGTTACCATGAATCAAAAAATCGAACAAGACTAAAGGTCATTCATATACTCGGTTAATTGATCCAATCGACTCGATTGACTCGGTGTTTCCGTATACTTTCCGCAGAGCAGGTAAAGCCTATGATTGGAAAGGAGGAATTTCATGAACGGAATGGATTGGGTGGAATTTATCCGGAAAACCGAAAACAAGATGTTTCATATTCACCGGGCGATAGATGGGATCTGTAACGAGCCCGAGTACAAAGAGTCCGTTGCTGCATTGACAGAGGTCGTACGGGACTATCAGGTGCTCGTGGAAAAGGCAAAGAACGAGCTGCGCAGCGTCGACTTGCACCATGACCACCACGTGGATTGACCTGCCCCTTTGACTTCTCAGACAAGGGATGATCGAGATAGGAAGGCTCCCTCACGCAGGGGAGTCTTCTTTTTGCATCTATTCCCACGACCTTGACAATGGAATGTCACAATCAAACACTCTCAACACCATCGTGGACGAAGATGAGCCAGAAATCTTTAGTTAAGAGTGGTTCACGTGAGTCCTGGGAGCTGATTTGCACGTGATCACTGGGCTCGCAGCCTTGTCGCTCGGACAGAAGCCAAGCAAAAAAGCGCATGGCCGTCGCCTGCGCTTTTTATCCAACGATGATGTTGGCACGAATATGCGAATTTACTCACCCAAGTCAACGTTATGGTACACTTGCTGCACGTCATCCAGATCTTCCAGGGCATCGATCAATTTTTCAAACTGTGCACGTGCATCCTCCGGCAAGGTGATCTCGTTTTGCGCGAGCATCGTCAATTCCGCAACGGTAAACTCGGAAACCCCCGCCTTTTTGAACGCTTCTTGCACGGCATGGAACTGATCCGGCTCTGCGTAAACGATGACCGCGTCCTCTTCTTCGATGATATCGCGTACATCGACGTCAGCTTCCATCAAGATTTCCAGCGCTTCTTCCGCCGTTTTTCCTTCAAGGCCGATCACCGCCGTCGGATTGAACATGTATGCGACCGAACCGGTTACCCCCATGTTGCCGCCGTTTTTGTTAAAGGCTGCGCGCACTTCCGGTGCCGTACGGTTTACGTTGTTGGTCAAAGCATCCACGATGATCATCGAGCCGTTCGGACCAAATCCTTCGTAGCGCAATTCATCGTAGGTTTCCTCGGAACCGCCTTTGGCTTTTTCAATCGCCCGGTCAATGATCGCTTTTGGTACGCTGTATGTCTTGGCACGCTCGAGCACGACTTTCAGAGCGCGGTTGGACTCTGGATCGGGTTCACCCTGTTTCGCCGCGACGTAAATCTCTTTTCCAAACTTTGCGTAAATGCGGCTGGTGCTGGCATCTTTAGAAGCCTTCTTCTCTTTGATATTGTTCCATTTACGACCCATATTTTCCCACTCGCTTTCAATTCCAGAAGATTAGTAAATGAAATAACAGACAAATGGCAGTCGGGGCTTCGGCCCTTTCACGATCACTGCCAAAAAGCGCAAACGTGATTTGCACTCTTTCACAAGACTATATTATACCTTACTTCGCCCGTTATTATAAGGTAGATTCTCAAAAAAAGACAGCATCAAGGTGCTTCCCGCTTCCTTTCAGAAACGCAAAAGATCCCCTGCTTTCCGTGAATGGGGCGATGGATCCGCTTGCTCGCTTTCTATCAAAAACCGCCCGGAGATGATAGAACCCCGAGCGGTTTGCTTGCGCAGCACTTATTTGGCCACGGGCTGTTGGACTGTTTTCCCGAACGGCTTCGCCAGCATTCTCTCCCACATGGGGATAAACTGCTTGATCAGCGGTCCAATCGCTACGGCCGTAACCACCGTCCCCACAGATACCGGACCTCCGAGCAAAAATCCGCTCAATGCAACGGTACACTCAATGCCGATCCGCACCTTGCTGATGTCCCAGCCCGTTTTCTCGTGCAAGGCGAGCATGAAGCTGTCCCGCGGACCCGCACCGATGCGCGGCGAGATATACATCCCCGTGCCGCATGTATAAATGAGCAAGCCAGCTCCGAATAGGACGGCTCGTTCGAGCACCGTCTGGCCGATCGGGATCCATTTCAACCACATAAAGAGATCGATGAAGAGCCCGAAGAAAAACATGTTTAAAAACATCCCTGCATTCGGCTTGATTCTGCCGATGAGGTAGGACGAGACAATGATCAGCAGGCCGACAATTTGCGACCACATCCCAATCGTCAGTCCGAACGTCTTTTGCAAACCGATGTGCAGCGTATCCCACGGAGCTACGCCCAAGTCTGCTTCAATCATCATGCCGATCCCGTACCCCATGACGGCCAGCCCGAGCATAAACACCCCGTATCGTATCGTCACCGGGTGAACGAAAAACCTCTTTACCATTCTGGTTTCCCCCTTGAGGGTGGTCCCTCATTGATCCTGCCTTCTTTAGAAGGCTGCAGGGGGCGATTGGGCGATTGCCAACATCCATCTATCCATATGGGTCACCTTCTTTCCTTCCTGATGAAACGTACCGTCCTTCCCGAGGACCCGAGTGGTACGGGTGTCGGCATCGGTAAGGGAATACCCTTCATTTTCATATAATTTGCACAAATTGTCTAGTACGATCCCTGTCGCACAGAGGCAACAGGATGTATCAGCGTGGTCGGAAGTGTGCTCTACCCCAATAACAAAGGAAGCATAAAATGGCGCTGTTTTCCACACCCTACGATGGAGAGGTGATGGATAGAACATGGACGCAAAAAAACATGCCCGCAAACACGAACCGACCGTAGCCCCCAGCATGAATGGCCATGATCCGCTCGAAGCAGAGGCCAGCTCCGAGGAAATTGAAAAAGGGGACTACACCTCGGTAACCAAACTGTTTCTGGATCGTACGCCGGAGGACTGATCGAAAGAGGGATTTGTTCCTCTCTCTGCTCGGCTTTTCCCCGACCGCCTATGAGAACATGGCTCCTGTCTGTCCACGCGAAGATGGATCAGGAGCTATGAAAAGCTAGGTTGAATCCTTGAGGCCACCAGTGCAAACAAAGAGGCAAAAACGAAACCATTGCTTTCCAATAAAAAAGAACACTGCAATGAACTACAGTGCCCCTCTCTAAGGGTTTCCATTAACCCTGTCTTTGCTTGTGTTTCGTATTCTCACAAATCACCATGACCGTTCGGCGCCTTCTAACCGTTTTGCATTTTTCACACATATGTTTAACAGATGGTCTGACTTTCATGATAAAATGCCTCCTTTGCCTTATTGGGCAATTATAATAAAGCATAACGTATAGACAAGAAGATAGATAACCGTATTGAAAATCGTATAGCAACAAACAAACCCAGTCAATTGATAATCGTTGGTACAAATGATGCAAGCCCAAATTTTCGGTAATATGCAATGCGAAAAGGTTACTCCACAAGTATGCCCCTTCTAATTCATTATGGTTCAGAACGAATAACCATTTCGCTTCACCCCTGGCAATCACTCCTTCACGATGAAACGATACGCGGTGGAAGCCGTTCCACCTCTTGCATCACTTGCAGTCACGATAATTGCTACCTTCCCCGCTTTCCGCGCCATTACTTTAATCAAATTCCCTTCCACACGGACGGTTGCTATCGCCTGACTCTGGGACAATGCTGAAAACACCAGTTCATCTCCATCAACATCCGCAAATATGTGGCTTGCATCAATTTCGTACTCAACCCAAGGAGTAATCGTCTCGGGATCCGGCATTTCTTCTACTACTAGGGGAGGATGGTTGGCTCCTTCTGATCCGGATGCTGAAACCCCCCCACTGATTAGAAAACCTGTCATTGTTGCTATCAAAGCCTTTGAAAGTATCCATGCATGCATCATAACAGCACTCCATTCCCGATCATTCATCCCGTGCTACGTTTAGGATATCATACTTCCTCCCTACACATAACTGAGCTTCTACAAATGACCTCCATTTCGTTTGGGATGGAGGCTATCATTCTATTTTTCGCGGACACTATCGTGCCAAGCTCGAGCACTTGCAGGCTTGATTCTCTAGCGAGCAGCTTTGGATTCTGCACAAACGCTCCGTTCTCCAGTTCGTCTGCTTGAATCATGGCATCATTTGGGGTATGGGAATTCATACCTTTTTTAAGCATAAGAATCCCCTCCAAGTAGCGTGTACCACCCACCGTTAGACGGGCGGACTTTTTACACTGCCTACTGAAAAGGGGATTCGTACCACGAGCATATTCTTGTCAGCTGTTCGATAGACCCGGTCCGGGATCATTCGTAAAATCGGCTGGCTTGCCATACGTTGGTGCAGGGATTTCCGAACTGTACGTCAGTTGTTCCAGCTGGTGGCTCAGATCCATCAGATGGGAGTTAAGCTGATGAAATTGGTCAAGAAGCTGTTCCTCTTGCCGATATGTCTGAAGAGATTGATACGCTGTCATGTTCATGGTTTGCTGTTCGGTGTCTGAGGCTTTCTCAAACTCCTCCTTGGAAGTACCCACGGAAGAACGGTACATGTTCACAAGGGGGCCTTGCGCTTGTTCCACCTCATCGGTCAACGTATGCAAGTTTCGACGAATTTGCGCCAATTGCTGCCGAACCGCATCCACATGCGCCTTGTTTCCAACTCCTGAAAAGCCGTTGACTTGAGAAGCAATGCCTTGAATTGATTGCGTCACGTTTTGTATTTGATTGGAAAACGCATGGTTTCCCGTGGCCATCTCCAGCCTCTGAACAGATTGTTGCAAGCGATTGAGGACCTCGGTGATTTGCTGATTTTGCATGTCGTTCACCCCTCATGAATCATACACGGTGCATTGCTACACGTACCGTCCCATCCATGTTAGAGGCCAGACTTCTCCCCCACTCACGGTAGTGACAGGCTGCTACAGGAAATCTCCTTACACCGATTGGCTTATTGTCCCCCAAAAACCTGTTGCGTATGTGGTGGAAAAACCCAGCATCTTCATCAGTCTGTCTGCCTCACGTTCCTGTCCTCAAAACGACAGCACGTTTACGTCCAGATTAAACAGCATCCAGCTAACTCTAATTCGAAGTCAATAAAAATACCCAGATCACCCAAAATATTCCACGAGGGATATCCGATTTGGTGTGAACACTGTAACTGGAATCTCGCCATCCCTTCAAAAGAACGCCAAGGTACAACTTGGGAACGCCTCGAGAGGAGAATGCAGGCAATTCATTGACCTCGCAGGATTTCCTATACAGAATGAGACAAGTCATGTGTTATATAAAATAATGATCCGATCCTCCATGGTATCATTTACATGTATTGCTGCTACCAAATAGGTTAACTTTCGTTAGCAGACCGTATTGAAGGCTCTGATGTATGCTAAAGATGCCCGTTGTAAATTTTCACTTCTGATCCGTTGATGGAACGCCGTGTGCGATGAAAGTCGCCTGCACGGTGTAGGCTCGAACGAAATCCCTCACAAATAAAGGGAATAAGTCGAGAATAGCGATACGAAACCAATTCATGATGTTGTAATTTTTGGGTCTGGTTGGCATGTGTCTCATGGAAGATTTGTTGATTTTTACTACACCGCCCCGCAGGACGCCACAGCTGAGAAAGTCTTACAGTCTACGGACAATGGAGAAACTTGGGAGGATGCTTACCTGCCATTAGGGATTAATTCCGGCTCCGCTAATGGGATTCCCAAGCATATTGTACGTGCTGCTCAGTTACAGGCAGGAAAAACCTATCTATTTAAGGTGGTCATTACAGGTGGTAAGAATGAAGGCGAATCAAATATGATTACTCAAACTGTCATGTAATCCATCAACGGCCCTCGGAATATTCCGGGGGTTATTTTATGTGACGGGAATACGGCAATTACAATCTTTATTAACAAATTTTGCAAATTAAGATGAGCCCTCGTGTATCCTCTCTTACTATTGCCATCCCTTACTCATTGTTATTGGAAACATTTTGCAGATCATTTCGTCTTACCTTTTAAACGAGAAGGAGTGGCAGTGATGAAGAAGCTTTACTTGATGTCGGTCCTTTTACTAGCATCAGGCTGTTCTACTAACTCTCCTGAATTACAATCAACCAAAATTGTGTTAGAACAGGTGAAACAACAAAATGCCGAATTGGAGCTTCAGTTAAATAAACTCAGTAAGGAACTAAAGCAAGAGAAATATTCCGCCTAATGAAGATTCCTTCGTTACCGGTTATGAGGTTTGGCACCCGGGTGGTACTCTGTCCATTCTGATTCTAAATTTTGTTCGCAAAGACGACGTCTGGATGCTAGATGAAATCAATACTGACATCTGACGATTTTGACTCTGGGCAAATCACGGGGGGTTTATTTTGTCGAGGCGATTAACCGGGGTAATCTTTTGTTTTATAGCTGCATTCCTTTTTTGCAGTTACTATATCACGGCTGCCATATTTGCTTCCGGGGTTTCTAGTTGGAACCCTGAACTTTTCCAAAACATGCTTTTAAGCGTCGGTGACGATCTACCTACGTGCGCTGGGTTTTCATTGACCATTGGGATCGGCTATTTGATCTGGGCTGAATTCGGAAAAGAAAAGTGACATTTAACATAATTGAACAATGGTTCCCACTCTGGGTGTTCCTTCTTACCGCTCAAGTTAGGCATCCGACCCGTAAGTTGATTCGATTTTTCGGTCAAATCCAGAGCGTGTATGGCCATCTCGTTCTGATGCCGTCTCGCGCCCTTAGGAATTTCCACAATGGCCGAGTTGTGTGATTCATTATCATAGCGCTTACCGAACAACCTATGACGATTTTCCTGGTCTGTACCAAACGTATTCATCTTTCACTGTTCTTCAGGGATACAAAATCATAAAAAAACAGGTGCTTCGTCGAATGTGGCGAGGCACCTGTTCTATCCACCCTGAAAGATCGCTACCGCAATAACTGTTGGACCGTCAGCAGCTTTTTTTTCTTTTGCAGTCTTGCTTCAATCGCCTGATCGACCGTTACGGACAAAAAACGCGTCTTGGCATGGGGGCGCGATTGGGAAATGAGGTCCAGATCGGCGTTGATTGCTGTACCGATGGTGACAAAACCGCCGCCCGTCGTGGCATCGCGCAGGAGGAGGATCAGCTCGTGCTCGCTGGGAGCCATGATGGCGCCGATCGGATAGACAATATCGACCGCATTGGATGCATGGTTCCCTGCCCCGAACGGCGGCTCCGCAGGATTGAACGATACACTGGATCCGAAATACCGATAGGCGATGTTGTTCGACTCCAGCCCTACCTGCCACTCGGCATTCAAAAACGCCTTGAGCCCTTCGTCGCTCAGCCGATAGCTGGAAATTCCGAGAACGATGCGCACATCGAGGGAGGAGGAGAACTTCGGGATGTACTCCTCCGGTATCCGTTTGCCGATATGATGAAACACGCCGGGCAGCGGCTCTCCGATGGGAATCTCGTCGCCCGCCTGCAGCTTTCGCCCGTGAAAGCCGCCCAGCTGGCTAAGCGTATAGGTCGATTTGGAACCAAGCACGTCCGGCACCTGAATGCCGCCCGAAACGCAAAGGTATGACTTCACACCCTTGCTCGTCGACCGGAGCGACAGCACGTCCCCTTCTTGCACACAGATGGTCTCCCACATCGGCGCGGGCTGGCCGTTCACTTTGATGTCGATCGGCGCGCCCGTCACTGCCATCACCGTTTTTTTGCGGACCTCGATGACGGGCCCGAGCAGCGTAATTTCCAAAGCGGCATAGTCAAAGGGGTTGCCCAGCAGGATATTGCCCAGCAGAAAGGAATAGCGGTCCGCCGCACCGGATGGCGGCACTCCCAGGTGGTAATACATGTGGCGTCCGGTGTCCTGAACCAACGTTTGCAGCCCGCCGTCCCGGATGTGCAGCATACTAAAATCCCTCCATCAATCGTTTCAGATAGCGGGTTTTGTCCCAAAAATACTCTTCCGTGGAAAAGTCGACGTGCTTGATCCGATACCGGTACGTCCCCTCCTCCACCTGCCGGCCGATCTGGCGGTATTCCGCTTCTTCCACCGGCCGATGCTTCCAGATGTCGCCCGGTCTGGCCAGGAAGAACGAATCCTGAAGGTCTGGCAGCCGCTGAGACTGATCAAACACCGGGACAGCCGACATCCCGATCAATTGATAGCTGCCTGGCGCCTGCAACGGATAAATGACGGTAAACGCGCCTCCGAGTCCGACCGCCCTTCCTGGCGTGTCGGTACGCGGGCTGATGTACTTGGGGGTCTGGATGATCTGTTCCTTGGCCAGGCCGAGCGGATATTCCCATGCCGTTCCGGGAATGAAGCCCATCATCGTGATCAGATAAGGGCTGGCCGCGTGCGCCTCGATGAACCGCTGCTTGTCGGAAAAGCCGTTCAGTCTCATCACCAGTTCAAAATTGCTGATCGGATCGCGGACGACGTTGCGCTCCTGGAAGCGGCGGCTGTATTCCTGTGTCAGCGGATCATCGTACCAGATCGGGATTTCGACGATGCGCACCCGCAGGTTCAGCTCGGACGGATTGCTCTTGGTGATGTCGATCTCCTTGAGATATTCCAGCAGGTCCGCCGCCGATATCGCTTCCGGGTCGAACCGGATGATATAGGAGGAGTTGGACGGGCAAATGTCCAAAATTCCCGGGATTTGCCGCTTGCGCAATTCATGGGTGACGGCCAGCGCCTTGAAGTTGCTCTCCTCGCTCATATCGCGGGAAATCTCCGCATAGATGTATTCGTCTCCTCCGAAATCGAATCGGGTCTCCGGCAGGGTAAACATTGCTCATCTTCCTCTCTATTGCAACCGTTTCTGCATGCGCCGGCTTACTGTGGCGGGACTGACGCCCAGGATCTTGGCCACTTTGGAGGCAGTGCCGTATTTTTTCAAGGCAAGCGATATCAACTGGCTTTCCACTTCCTCTACCGCTTCTTTCAGCGGCATGATGTCGAGGACCACGGTCCTGCTTTCCCGCGCGAAGCACTCCTCCCGGTACAGATTGCCGAGCACATCCTGTGCGCCGATGCTGTCCGCTCGCACGGTCGCGATCAGCCGCTCGACCATGTTTTGCAGCTCCCTTACGTTCCCCGGCCAGGCGTATCCTTCGAGTGCGTGAAGCGCTTCCCGCGTGAGCACTTTTTCCATCCCGTACATATTGTTGAAATATTTGCAAAAATGAATCGCCAGCGGAATGATGTCGGCAGGCCGTTTGCGCAACGGGGGGATCTCAAACGGAATGACATGGAGGCGATAGTACAAATCTTCCCGAAACCTCCCCTGTCTGACCAATTCCCTGATGTTCTGGTTGGTCGCGACGATCACCCGGACATCGACGCGCAAGGAGCGTGTGCCGCCTACGCGCATGATTTCCCGCTCCTGCAGGACCCGAAGCAGCTTGACCTGCGTGGAATACGGAAGCTCTGTCACTT
Organism: Brevibacillus brevis; assembly: GCF_031583145.1. Lineage (NCBI taxonomy): Bacteria > Bacillati > Bacillota > Bacilli > Caryophanales > Paenibacillaceae > Brevibacillus > Brevibacillus brevis. The sequence continues at coordinate 3,229,550 of NZ_CP134050.1, forward strand.
CATCGAGAAAAATGCTTCCTTTGTGCGCCAGCTCAAACATCCCCGGCTTGCCTTTCTGATCGGCTCCGGTAAAGGCCCCTTTTTCATAGCCGAACAGCTCGCTTTCCACCAGATTTTCCGGAATGGCTCCGCAGTTGACGCGAATGAAGGGCTCCCGTTTGCGCTGGCTGAAGTCATGAATCGCCTGCGCGAACACCTCTTTGCCCACTCCGGATTCGCCAAGCAAGAGGACGGTGGAGTCCACCTTGGCGATATGCTTCAGCTCTTCGACCAGACGTTCCATCTCGCGTGAGCGGTAAATCAGCTTTCGATGATGGTCCGTTTTGGAGAGCGTGTCCTCGAGTTCGCTCTCGTGCTCTTTTGGCTTCCGCGGAGCGATTTCCAGCTCCGGCCGCAGTATGTGGATGCCCGTCACGTCGCGGGAGAGGATCACCACCTTTTCGATCCGCTCGCCGTGAAAGACGGGGGTAGCTACGGACCACACCATCCGGCCGTTTTGGGACTCCTGGATCATGGACAGCTTTTTCCTTTGCGCGATACACAGGTCGGCAATATTGGGATAAAACGTCCCGGCTTTCTCCAACTGGTAGACGTCATTGTCAATCAGCTGCTCCGGTTGATCCACTCCCCAGAATTCACGCAAAAAGGTACCGGCAATGCGAATAATCTTGCCGTCCGGATTGACGACGAGAATCTGTTCATTCTCCTGGGAATATATCGCCTGCAGATCGTCGCTCAGATTACGGACAAACTCCAACTCGTTCACGGCTTCCCCCAATCGCTCGCGGGGCGAAAAAATGTGGACGATCCCGACCATTTTCCCGTTTTCGTACAGCGGAGAAAAATTGCCGCTGATCCGCTTGTAGTTGATCGAGCTTTCCACGCTGAGCAGCTGTTTTCCCGACAGCACCTCTTCCAGATCCTTATCGAGGGTCAGGAGCGTTTTATAGTTGCGGTACTGCAAGACGCTTTTCGGCAGACCCAGAATTTGCTCGGCGGTTTCGTTCATAAAAGTGATTTCAAAAGACGAATCGGTGGTGATCATGCCGATGCCGGAGCTGTTGAAAATGTGATTCAGCTGCTCCAGCTTGTAGCGGCTCAGTTGATTCTTCGCTTCCTGCGTTCCGATGTACCCCGCGATGCCGCCTTCCGGGTCGATCCCGAGCACAACCGAAATGTTGTGATAAAAGGTAATCGGGCTGTTGGCGGGCACCTTCAGCATGTCCTTGTTGTACTCGATCCGCCCCAGAATGCTGCCGGACGCATGAATTTGCCGCAAAAGGGAATGACGGTCGACATATCCGACGACACCTTGCTGCTCCTCGTGCACCAGCAGCAGCTCCGCCTTGCTCGCATCCAGACAGGCAAGCGCTTCCCGTACGGCGCTCTCTTTCGGCAATAGGAATGAAACCGGCTGCAAAATGTCTTTCCAAACCAGCAAACTATCCCCTCCGAAGAATCACGAATCAGTGAATCGTACTACCATGATACCAATTTTTTCATGATCTGGGGGAGGTGCAAACAAATTTCCGGTCCGGAAAAATCGCGGGAAGCTGACCGCTACTGCGATCAGCTTCCCTGGACCGGCTCTACGGCAATGCCTGCCTCCGCAAACGCCTGACGGATGTGCCTGATCAATTCGACAGCCCCCGGCGTATCAGCGTGAATGCACACCGTTTCGGCGCATATCTCCGCTTCTTCCCCATCCGGGGTGACCACGATGCCCTCTTTCACCATGCGCACCACCCGCGCGGCCATCTGTGCATAGTCTTGAATGGCGGGTCCGGTGCGGGTGAGGACGATCGATCCGTCTTTCGTATGCTCCCTGTCGGCGTATACTTCCCTCGCCACCTGGATGCCCATTTGCCTGGCGACCAGCTCCATCGCGGAATTCTTCAGGACAAACACTATCATCCGGTCCGAGACGCTGGCCAGCCCCTCCAGAATGGCGCGGGCGATCTTTTCCTCCTGCATCGCCATCATGTACAGGGCGCCATGCGGCTTGCAATGATGGAGCTCCATCTTAATGGAAGCAGCAAATTCCCGGAGCGCCCCTACTTGATAAAGTACGTAGTCGCGGATTTCGTCCGGCGTACAAGTCATATAGCGGCGGCCAAACCCCATCAGGTCGGGAAACCCGGGGTGCGCACCGATGGCGACGCCGTGCTGTTTGGCCATCTCGACCGTTTTGCGCATCACATGCGGATCGCCGGCGTGATACCCGCAGGCTATGTTGGCGGAGGAGATATGGCGGATCATCTCCTCGTCATGGCCCAGCCGGAAAAGCCCAAAGCTCTCTCCCATATCACAGTTCAGATCCACCTTCACGTTCGCATCTCTCCCTGACCACAGTCCTTCAGAACGGTTTCCACAAATTTGGTCGTGTACGCCCCCGCCTGGAAGTCGGGATGATCCATCACGTTCACCAGCAGCGGAATGTTGTGCTTGATTCCGCTGACCACGCAGCGCCCCAAGGCTTCTTTCATCTTCCGAATCGCTTCCGGCCGGTTCGCGCCGTGTGCGATGATTTTGCCGATCATCGGATCGTAAAAAGGAGTCACCTGGTCGCCTTCCGTCACGGCGAATTCCAGACGGACGCCGTCGGGCAGCCGCAGCGTCTCGATTTTGCCGGGAGACGGCATGAAGGTGCGCGGGTCTTCCGCATAGACACGGCATTCGATCGCGTGTCCCTGCGGAGCCGACGGCAGCGCTTCCCGCTGAAGCGGGCGGCCTTCCGCGATGCGAAGCTGCCATTCGACCAGGTCCACGCCGGCAATCTCTTCTGTCACCGGATGTTCCACTTGAATGCGGGTATTCATTTCCAGGAAGTAAAACTGCCCCTGTTCATCCACGATGAATTCCATCGTCCCGACGTTTGTGTACCCGATGCTCCGTGCGCCCCTGACCGCTGCTTGGCACAACGCTTCCCGCCGCGATTCATCCAGGAAGGGAGAGGGCGCTTCCTCGATGATTTTCTGGTTTCGCCGCTGGACGGAACACTCGCGTTCCCACAGGTGCACGACATTTCCATGCTGATCGGCCGCGATCTGCACCTCGATATGGCGGGGCGCGGCGATGAATTTTTCCAGGAACAGCGTATCATCTCCAAAGTAGGAGCCGGCCCGCTGAGCGGTGCTGGCAAACGCTTTTTCCAGCTCGTCGTCGCTGGACACGACCTGCATGCCGATCCCTCCGCCTCCCGCGCTCGCTTTCAGCATGACGGGATAGCCGATCTCCTGTGCGGCCTGAATCGCTTCCTCCACGGATGACAGCGCGCCGTCCACGCCGGGAACGATGGCGACGCCAGCCGCTTTCATCTGGCGACGCGCCTCGATTTTGTCCCCCATCAGCCGAATGACCGAGGCGCTCGGGCCGATGAACGTAATGCCCTCTGCTACGCAGCGTTCGGCAAAAGCGCTGTTCTCCGCGAGAAAACCGTACCCGGGGTGAATGGCATCGGCACCGGTTTCCTTCGCAGCACGGATGATGTTCTCCATGTCGAGATAGCTTTTCTTGACGAGCGCAGGTCCAATGGCCACCGCTTCATCCGCTTCCCGGACAAACAACGCATCCCTGTCCGCGTCCGAATACACGGCCACGGTCGGAATCGACAGGCGCCTGCAGGTACGGATGATACGCCGGGCAATTTCTCCACGGTTGGCAATTAACACTTTTTTGAAATCGCTCATGGCATCCTCCTCCGTTATTTCAGGCTGACAATTTCTTGTCCGACGTCCACGATGCTCTCGTTCTCCACGCAAAACTGGTCAATGACGCCGTCTTCCTCCGCTTTCACCTCGTAAAAATTTTTCATGACCTCGATGAGACCGACGACATCCCCTGCCTTGACGGTGTCGCCTTCTTGGACGTAATCCGGTTTTTCCGGGCTTGGCTTCCGGTAAAATACGCCCGGCAGCGGGGAAAGAATGGCTTTTTTGTCACTCATGCTAGCCCCTCCTGTCCTTTTATAGCGAAGCGGCGATCCGCATCAGCTTCTCCTCGGTTTCCCTGCGCGCCTGAAGGGCTTCCGCCAAGGAAACTGCCGCAAAGCGGACCTTCTCATTTGTTTTGATTTGCCCCATCCGGTTCAAGTCGCTGCTGATCACCGTCGCGATCGTGGCGTACCCGCCGCCTGTGACGGCATCGTGCAGCAGAACGATCGGTTCCACACCGTCCGGCACCTGAATCGAACCGATCGGATAGCCGAGGTCGGTCACGTTGGACGGATTGCTGCCCGCTCCGAACGGCTGCTCGCGCTCGACGAACTGCAGGCGCTCCCCGCGGTGCCGGTAGCCGATACGGTTGGCCTCCGGGGTAACCGTCCATTCGGTCTGCAAAAACGTCTGCTTGCTTTCTTCCGTCAGCCGGTAGCTGCACAAGCCGACGACGACCCGTATTTCGTGCGCTTTCCCGAAGACGGGAATATACGCCTCGTCGATTCGGCTGCCGACCGGAACGTCCTTTTCCTTCATGTCCGCCGTATGCAGCACATCCCCGGCGGCAAGCGCCCTGCCGTTGTATCCGCCAATCCCGATCAGCGTGTAGGTCGAACGGGAATTCATGATGACCGGAACGTCAATGCCACCCTCTACGGCCAGATAGACCCGTGCGCCGGACTTGACGAAATCAAAGCTCAGGATATCTCCCGGTTTAACCTCGAGCGTTTCCCACATCGGGACCGGCTCGCCGTTGATTTTCGGCGGCATGTTGGCGCCGGTCAGGCTGATGCGCATCCCTTTCTCAAACAGCAGCTCCGGTCCCAGATAGGTGATCTCCAACACCGCCGCATTCGGATGGTTTCCTACCAGCAAATTGGCCGCCGCAAAAGAGTATTTGTCCATCGCCCCGGACGGAGGCATCCCGATTTCATACAGGCCGATTCGTCCTTTGTCCTGCACCGTCGTTTGCAGACCTGGTTTGATTACCTTAATCATGGTACAGCCTCCTCATCACGTTCTCGGAGAACGCCTCCGGATCGGCCAGCACATCCCCGGGCGTGAACGAAAAGTCTTTTTTGCGGTAGACAAAGGTCCCGTCCTCCACCTGCCGGCGAATGTCTTCGTACTCTTCGCGCGTGATGCTCCGGTAGCGGAAAATGTCTCCCTGCCTCGGAAACACCATGGAATCCTGGAAATCGGGCAAGGTCTGCTCCTTCTGGTAGATGGGCGCCGGCGCAATCCCGTACAATTGATACCCGCCCGCTCCCTGCACGGGATAGATGACCGCGAAGGCCCCGCCAAAGCCAAACGCGCGCTCGGGCGTATAGGTGCGCGGACGAACGTATTTGGGCACCTCGATCTGCTTCTCCCGCGAAACCATCTGGAAGCACCACGGCAAACCGGGAACAAAGCCGATCATGGAGACGAGAAACGGCGCGCCGGTGATCGCCTCGATAAACTTCTCCGTACTTGCATAACCGTTGATTTTGGCCGAGTATTCCAGATCGGTCGCTTCCGGATCCTGATGGCGGTCGCGAAATCTCATCAACGCCTCATGCGTCCACGGGTCTTCGAACAAGACCGGGACATCCACGAGTCGACTGGCAATCGTCACGTCATCCAGCCGATTCGTTGTCTTCTCGATTTCCTGCAAGACGTCCATGAGCTCTTCTGAATCCAGCACATCCGGATTGTATCGGACCATGTAGGAAGCATTGGACGGGCAAATATCCAGGATCCCTTCCAGCTGCTTCTCCTTCAGCTTGCGGGTGATCGCCATCCCTTTGAAGTTGGATTCGAGGCTCATTTCCTCGGAAAACTGAACAAAGATGAATTCGTCGCCACCGTATTCATAGCGTGTCGGCACGCCGCTCACTCCCTTCGCCCCCATACTTGGCGCGCTTTCTCAACATCTTCTTGTGTATCCAGATCCACGTGAATGCCGGGATCGTCAATGGGAAGAAAGACGCGGTGTTTGATCGATGCCAATATCGGTTTTGCACCCTGATCGCCATAGACGGCATCCAGCAACAGGGCCTCTGGGTTCCCGAAAAAGACGGGATGTCCCGGCTTCTGCTCGAAAACTGGCTGCAGCACAAACGGTTCCGCCTGTCGGAAAAGCAGTTCGTCTCCCGCTCGTTTCACCTCCCCGACGCTTTGCCTTCGGATAAACGGCTGATCGCCGAGGAACATCATGACAGCAGAAGCGCGAGACTCCATGGCGGCTTGCATTCCCAGACGAAACGACGTGCTTTGTCCCAGCCGATACGCCGGGTTGAAGACCCACTGAAAGCGCGGGTCGCGGATGGCGATGGTTTGCTCGATCTGCTCCGCCTCATGCCCGATGACGGCGATGACCCGCGAAAAGTCCGCCGAAAGAACAAGCCGGATCACGCTCTCCAAAAGATACTCGCCGTCCAGCTCCAGCAGCTGCTTCGCCGCCCCCATGCGAGTGGAGCGGCCCGCTGCCAAAATTACGGCCCACGTCTGATTCATACTGCCGTCCTCCCCCTTCGCAGCTTAGCCGGAACGGACCGCAGCAAGGTGAATGCGGTCTTTGTTTCGCAGAGGACCGCCGCCATGGCCGCTGCGCAGCGCCACAATCTCGGCCAGGATGCTGACTGCAATTTCGTCCGCACTATCGGCCCCGATGTCTAGTCCGATCGGGCTGAACAGACGGTCCATCTGGCTTTTGGCAAACACGCATCCTTCGTTTACCAGCAATTCGAGCAGGCGGTTGCGGCGGGAGAGGGGCCCCAACAGACCGATGTACGGCGCCTTCGAGGAGATGGCGAAACGCAGCGCTTCCTTATCCCGCTCCAGATGATGGTTCATGATAATCAGATAGCTCCGATGTGTAACGGCGACCTTCTCCGCGTACCCGGCTGGGGTCACTAGCAGTCTCGCCGCTCCCGGAAAACGCTCCTCGGTATTGTAGGACTCCCGCGGATCAATCACGACAGTGGAGTACCCGAGAGACTGGCTGAGCCTTGCGACCGGCATGGCGTCATGGCCCGCCCCGAAAATCATGACAGTCGGCTCCGGCACCGCGATGTCGATAAATACGTCGGCAGTCGTTCCGTCCGCGAGCGTGAAGCTCTGTCTGACCGGTCGCGGATGCTGCTTCCGAAGCAGGGTACGGGTCCACTCGGCTGCCATTCGGTTGAGTCCCACATCTCCGAGGGAGCCGGCGGCGCTCCCCGTCTCGGGAATCCACAAACGCCGCTCCAGGGAGAGGGCATCTGAGTCCTGGTTCATTACCGTACAAAGCGCGCCTGCTCTGCCGCGAAGCACATCCTCCGTCCACAGGGCAAAGGCGGGATGCGTTTCGTTCGAGACGGGCTCTATCAGGATCTCGACCGTGCCCGGACATCCCAGCCCGAGACCCCATACGAGGTCCTCATCCAGTTCGTACCGCTTGATCACCGGCTGCCCTTGCTCGATTACAGTACGGGCCGTCTCCGCCACATCCCGTTCCAGACATCCTCCGGAGATGAGCCCGGTAAACCGGCCGGATTCCTCCACGTACATTTTGGCACCTTCCCGCCGATAAGCGGAGCCGCGCACGCGAATCACGGTCGCAAGTGCGCCTTTTTTTCCTTCCCTTCTCGCTTCCTCTATCGCCCGAAGGACATCAACATTTTCCCGCATCACGTCACCCCCGCCCCGTCCTGACTAGGTTTCCAGGAGAATTTGTCTCAGCGCGCGTTCGGTATACACCTGGCACAGATGGCGGCGATATGATTCCGACGCGAACAGATCATGGCCAATCTCCCCGTCCTCCGCCGCTAAGAGAGACGCCTGGCGGATCGTTTCTTCCGTCGGCTGTTCACCCAAGAGCGCCTGCTCAACCGATGCTGCCCGGTAGGCGATGTCAGCGGCGCCGTTGATCCCGATGCGCACAAAATCGATTCGTCCTCCTTCGTCCACCCCGGCAATCGCACACACGCCCACTACGGCATATCCGGAGGCGGGATGCGCGTATTTCAGGTACACGCTTCTTGTATGAGGGGGCGGAATCAGGAAAGAGACAGACGTCAGCACGCTCGTTTCAGAAAGCGCGGTGACGAGCGGCCCTAGGAAGAACCCCTCGACCTCCATCGCCTCTTTGCCGTCTTCGCCGTGGACTTCAACGATCGCCTCCAGGGCGAGAGCCACACCCGGAAGGTCTGCGGCGGAATCCGCGTGGGCGAGATTGCCGCCTACCGTTCCCTTGTTGCGTACCTGCAAGTCCCCAATCGTGCGGGCAGCCTCCCCCAGGACCGGGATGTGAGCCTGAACCAAAGCGTCCTGATAAAGCGCCCGATGCGTCGTCAAAGCTCCCACGACCAGCCGGTTTCCTTCTTTGCGAACGCCTCTCAGCTCGGTGATCTGGCTGATATCGATTAGCACGCCCGGATTGGTCAGACGAAACTTCATCAGCGGGAGCAGGCTATGTCCGCCGGCAAGAAACTTTCCTTCCCCATTGCTCTCGTGCATCAGATGAATGGCTTCCTCGATCGAACCTGCGCGAACGTAGTCAAACGAGCTGGGTATCATGCATTCTCCCTCCTGCTTTGCATCGCTCTCCACACCTTTTCCGGCGTGAGCGGCATATCCAGATCCTTGATGCCAAACGGACGCAGCGCATCCATCACCGCATTGACCACAGCCGGCGGCGCTCCCGTCGTGCCCGTCTCCCCGACTCCTTTTGCGCCAAGCGGGTTCACCGGGGACGGATTCTCGGTAAAGCGGGATTCGATGGTGGGGAAAAACCTCGCTTTCGGCATGGCGTAGTCCATGAACGTGCCGGACAACAGCTGTCCGTTGTCGCTGTAGACCGCGCCTTCCCACAGCGCCTGACCGATTCCCTGGGCGACCCCGCCGTGCACCTGGCCCTCCGCCAGCAGCGGATTGATGACGCGTCCGACGTCATCGACGGCGACGTACCGTTTCAATTCAATTTCGCCCGTCTGCCCATCCACTTCCACGACGCAGATGTGAGCGCCGAACGGATAGACGAAATTGGGTGGATCAAAGAACGACTGCCCTTCCAGTGCCGGTTCCACGCCATCGGGAAGGTTCCAGGCAAAGTTGGCCGATTTGGCGATTTCCTGGAAGGTGCGGCTTCGTTCTGGAGCACCGATCACCCGGAATACGCCCTCGGAAAACTCCACATCCGTGGCTGAGGCTTCCAGTTCGTGCGCGGCAATCGTTTTCGCTTTCGCAACTACGCGGTCGGCCGCGATGGCCACCGCCGCCCCTCCGACTGCCGTATTGCGGGACCCGTACGTCCCCCAGCCCATGGAGACGCTGCGTGTGTCGCCGGATATCAGCTCGATGTCGTCGATTGGGATGCCCAGCTTCTCCGCAACGACCTGGGCGAACGTAGTTGCGGTGCCCTGGCCGTGGGGGGAGGTTCCGGTGAAGACCGACACCTTGCCGCTCGGATGGACCCGAACCGTGCTGTTTTCCCACACGCCGCCCATAAATCCGATGGCCCCCGCCACTTTCGACGGACCGAATCCGCAGAGCTCCACATACGTGGAAACGCCGATCCCCAGCCATTTGCCTTCCTGGCGCAAGCGCTCCTGCTGCTTGCGAAGACCCTCATAGTCGACGATCTCCAGCGCCTGACCCAGCGTATCTTGGTAATTGCCGCTGTCATAGGCCACGCCCATCGCCGTACTGTACGGGAACGCCTCATGCGGGATCAGGTTTTTGCGCCTGACCTCGACCGGATCCATTCCGATCTCCTGCGCGAACAGATCGACGATGCGCTCGATCTGGTAAGCCGCTTCCGGCTTGCCCGCTCCCCGGTACGCGTCGGTCGGAGTCGTGTTGGTGTAGACGCCGTACGTGACGACAGCTGCTTTCGGAATGGTGTAGGCGCCAGTCACCATCAGTCCAAAGTCGATCGTCGGACAGCCTCCGCCAAACGTGGACAGATACGCTCCCAGGTTGGCGGTATTTTTCACGCGGATCGCGGTAAACGTGCCATCCCGCTTCCCGGCCAGCTCTACCTCGATCACTTCGTCACGGGCATGCGTGGTCGCCATGAAATGCTCTTTCCGCTCTTCGATCCATTTGACCGGGCGCTTCAGATCGCGCGCGGCATGGCCGATGACGGCTTCCTCATTGTAGGTAGCGATTTTGGAGCCGAATCCCCCGCCTACGTCAGGAGACACCACGCGCAGCCTCGTTTCCGGAATCCCCAGCACATCCGCATACACCATCCGGTGGATGTGCGGATTTTGCGAGGTGCACCAGATCGTCAGCTCGTCGCTGCCTGGATTGTACTGCGCGACCGCTCCCCGCGTTTCGATCGGATTGGGGATGACGCGCTGATTGTAGAGGCGCTGTTTGACGACCACCTCCGCCTCTGTGAATTCCTCGTCCGGCACCTCCCCTGCCTTCCACAGCAGGGCCAGATTGTTTTCCACATCATCGTGGACAAGCGGTGCTCCTTCTGCAAGCGCTGCTTCCTGGTGCACGACCGCAGACAATTCCTCGTACTCCACTTCGATCAAATCCACGGCGTCCCGGGCGATGTATCGGTTTTCGGCAACGACCAGGGCGACGCACTCGCCGGCGTAGCGCACTTTGTCCACGGCCAGGGCGCTGCGGTCCTTCGCTTTCAAATTGGCACCCGTCACATACCACATCGTGGGCACCGCTTTCACTTTTCCGATCAGATCCTGCCCCGTATAAACGGCAACCACTCCGGGAAGCGCAAGCGCCCCGTCAGCGTCGATCGCTTTGATCCGCGCATGCGCATGGGGGCTGCGGACAAATGCACCGTACAGCATGCCCGGCAATTTGATGTCATCCGTAAAGCGCCCGTTCCCAGTGATCAGTTTGGGGTCTTCCTTCCGCTTGAGCGGAGCTCCGATCATCTTGGCCATTGTTAACGTCCCTCCCCTGCATTGGCCATCGCTTGCTTCGTCTCCTCGGCCTCTCGGATCAGCTTCGCCGCGTGCTGCACCGCGCTGACGATAAATTGGTAGCCGGTGCACCGGCAAATAACCCCTTCCAGTCCGTCGCGGATCTCTTCCTCGGACGGATCGGGGTTCTCTTTGAGCAATCCGACCATCGCCATCATGACGCCGGGCGTGCAAAAGCCGCACTGCAGGCCATGCTTCTCCCAGAATCCCTGCTGGATCGGATGCATCGCATCCATCTGGCCAAGTCCTTCCACCGTGGTGACCGCAGCCCCGTCGGCCTGCACTGCGAGCATCGTGCAGGATTTGACCGCTTCGCCGTTGACCATGACTGTACAGGCTCCGCATTGGCTGGTGTCGCAGCCGATGTGAGTGCCCGTCAGATCAAGCACGTCTCGCAGAAAGTGGGCCAAAAGCAGACGCGGCTCCACCTCCGCTTGCCGCAGGGCGCCATTTACCGTTACCGAAATGTGTTTGGTGACCGTCACCATCAAGCACCTCCTTGTTTCTTCCTCATTCGGAATGCGATGCTGCCAGCAGCTTCATTTCCTTGTCTGCCGCTTTGAAAAATTGGCCCACGATCATTTTGGCAACGCCCCCCATCACCCGCTGTCCCACCGATGCGAGGACGCCCGTTACTTGCACGTCTGTTTTGCACGTCAGCAAGGTCCCTTGTTCCACTTCGTCCAGCTGCATATCAGCCACCGCGTCAATTTCCCCCGGCAGTCCTTTGCCGTGAACGAGCAGACGGTAGGAGGCCGGCTGCTGTTGGTCCACTTGTTGTACCTGGCCGGTAAACAAGCCTTTTACCGGGCCAACGCTGATGCCCATCTCCGCTCGGTAAATCCCCTCCTCCATCCGTGAAAACGATTTACATCCTGGAATGGACTTCCTCAGGACCTCTTCATCCTGAATCAGCTTCCAAACGATGTCTCTTGGTATGTCGAAGGTGTATGTATGCTCCAGCTTCACTATGCTCCCTCCCCGTTCGGACTTGTGGTCTGGAGGTTTGAACATGCTGTCGCCTAGAAACAGAGCAACAATCGTGCCATTTGCATTTACCTGAATTTTCACTATTTTATCTGCGCGCTTTTTCATTTTTGAAACGTTGCCTTTCAGTTTTGAAAAGGCCTTGTCATGCAAAGCGGGGCCATCTCTTTGCGGTTATTCACCGCTTTGGGACAGCCCCTTTTATTCTATCGCATCGCTGGCGGTGACGGAGCAAGACGCGCGGGAAGCGACAGGTGGTTGGAGAGTCCGCAGAGCAAAGTCGAGGCCCATTCGGTTGTTCCTCTTTCCGCAAATAAAAAGACAGCTGCTGCCATGGGCTTGAAAGTAACGTCCCAGGCTGCAGCTGCTTTTCCTCACAATCGAGCCTATTTATTGAGAGGCACTCCCTCTCCCCGTCACGAATGATGGCGTCGATTCCTCCACCTATATCGCTGCCATGAAGCTCGTGTTCGCCTATTCTTGTGCCAAGGGTCAAAATGCTATCTCTCAGCCGTTTGCGTTTGAACACGATTGCATGAAAAGGCACGGTGACGAGGGTGCTCGGGAAGAATGGACGAAATCAGGCTTTTCACAGCAGGATGAGAAGAGGCAAAAATCCCATCTTTATCGTGGCACATCTCGACGACTTCCCCCTTTTCCATTACCGCTACCCGATCAGAGATAGTGTAGGCCGCTTTTATATCATGAGTAATAAAGAGGTACGAAAGGCCAAATACCGACTTCAATTCGCCAAACAAGCGCAGGATGTGCATTTGATTCACCATGTCCAAGCTGCTTACGGATTCATCCAGCACGATCAATTTCGGCTTCAAAGCAATGGCCCGAGCAATATTGATTCTCTGTAACTGTCCACCGCTAAATTGGCGAGGGTATTTCCGCATATCCGCAGGAGTCAATCCCACCATTTCAAGCAGTTCCCCAATTCGTCGCTTTTGCTCGCTTATCGTCAACTTCTCATAGTTATCCAACGGTTCTCCGATGATCTGTTCAGCGGACATTCGTGGATTTACTGCTGAGTAACAATCCTGGAAAACCACTTGAAGATCCCGGCGGAGTTCTTTGCGGGTACTGGAATCCGCTTTATACAGATCTTTTCCTTGAAAAATAACCTGTCCTTGCCGGGGCCTCATCAATCCTAAGATCACTTTGCCCAGTGTACTTTTCCCGGCACCGCTCGTTCCCAGGAGTCCCAAACACATTCCTTGTTCGATCGTCAGAGAAACGTTTGAAAGAACCGGTTCGCTCCTGCCTGATCGATGAAACAGCCCTGTCTTCCCATAGGCATGGGTTACTCCTTTTACCTGAAGTAACATGTGCTCACCTCCACTTGCGAAAAGTCACGGGGTAGACTGTAGAATTTGAAAAAATAGTTAACGATCATTGTACTGCCTCAAAGGGAACGCAGGTCTGTGATTCAGCAATTCTTTCGTATACGAATGCTCGGGGTGGTCAAACAGGTGAAAGACATTCCCTTTTTCCACAATACGTCCATGTCGCATGATGGCGACCTCGTCAGCCAATTCAGAAATGACACCCAGATCATGGGAAATCAACAGGATCGACGTACCGCATTCCGAGCGAAGCCGGTCAAGCTGTTTCAGCACCTGTTTCTGATTGGTTACATCCAACGCGGTAGTAGGTTCATCTGCAATGACAACGGATGGCCGCAGGCACATGGAAATCGCGATCATTACTCGCTGCAGCATCCCGCCGCTCAACTGGAAGGGATACATTTTCATCAATTTGCATGGCTCCGGCAGGTTCATATCCGTCATCGAAAGAACCGCCAACTCGCGGGCTTCCTTTTTAGTCAGCGAAGTATGGATGCGAATCGTTTCTATGAATTGGTTACCGATCGTATAGACCGGTGTAAAGGCATTCATCGGATTTTGCATGATCAAAGCCATTTCCTTGCCGCGTATCCGCCTCATTTCCTCCGCTCCGATGCCGTTCAGCTCTCGACCATTCAATTGAATGCTGCCTTCTACTATGGTATTTTGGCGATCCAGCAGCTGCATGATGGAGTGACAGGTCACCGTTTTCCCGCAGCCGCTCTCCCCTACAAGACCTAGCACTTGACCACGCTTCAAGTCAAACTCAACATCCTGAATCAAGGAGAACGTCCCTTGCTCCCCTTTTCCCTTTACGCACAGCCCGCTGACCTGCAGTACCTTATCTGCTTTTTCGTTCATTCTCTCAACCCTATTCAAAAACGACGTTTGACTCCAAACCGCTCCGATAAAGCTTCTCCTAACAGATTGAAAGCAATGACGACAAACAAGATCATCAATCCCGGATAAATCATTAATTCGGGGTGGCTTCGGATAAAGTTTTTTCCTTCGTGGATCATGCTCCCCCATTCGGGAGTGGGCGGCTGAATGCCCAGTCCCAAGAAAGACAGCGCAGAGATGTCCATGATCGCCCATCCCATTTCCAATGTTCCCATCACGAGAATCGGTGGCAGCACATTGGGAATCAAGTGCTGCCTGATGATCTTCCATGGGGAAGAGCCGCTGATTCTGGCGGCAGTTATAAAATTTTGCTCCATCAAGCTGACAACCATGCTGCGGAACATGCGAGCGTAGTATACCCATTGTACCATCATCAAAGCGAGAACTACCTGAATCAGCCCGGGGCCGAATATCCCCACAACCCCCAAAACAAGCACGAGATTCGGAAAAGCCATGATCCCTTCGCAGAACCGCATCAGTACGGCATCCACCCAGCCGCCTTTATATCCCGCGATGGTACCAACGATTAAGCCGATTCCGATTGCCGAAGAAAAAATCAGGAAGGCAAACCCTAGCGATATTCGGGTAGCATGCAATAGTCGAGAGAAAACGTCACGTCCCAAATGGTCGGTCCCCAGCAGATACTCGGATGAAGGAGGCTTCAATTTCATCGCCAGATTGACTTTGATTGGATCGTGAGGGGAAATCCAGGGGGCAAACACGGCAATACCGGCAAACATGATCAATATGATAGAGCAGATGGCAATGGTTTTCTGACTCTTGAGGATGGTCCCTATTCTCGCGATCACTGGTCGGTTCATCCTTTCACAGAAATTCGGGGGTCCATGTATAGCTGCAAAATATCCACAATCAGGTTGCATAGGATGAATAAACAGGCAGCAAAAATAACATAGCTTTGGATGACCGGAATGTCCCGATTAAAAATCGCCTCGACAAAATAACGACCAAACCCTGGCCACGAAAACACTTGCTCCACAATAATCGTACCTGTCATCAATTTCCCCATGTTCATGCCCAGGCCTGTGATGACCGGGGCAATGGCAATTTTCAACACATGCTTCAGCATGATCGATCTCTCTCGCAAGCCGCGCGTTCGCGCATACAAGACATACGACTCCTGCAATTGCTCCAGTACGCTCGCCCGCAGAAGCCGGGTGTAGATCGCGATCAGAGCCAAAGACAACGTCACGGACGGAAGCACCAAATGCTCCCAGGAACCCCTTCCTTCAACCGGCAGCAAGTCCAGCTTGACCGAAAAGAAAAAGATCAGTAAGTATCCCAACCAAAATTGCGGAATCGAGGCTCCGAAAAAAGAAAGAAGTCTACTGAATTTATCAATCAGGCTGTTTTTATAGACCGCAGACAAAAAACCGAGCGGGATGCTGATCAAAACGGCCAGCACGATACTGCTGACAGCCAGTTGCAACGTCGCAGGGATTCTCGCAGCAATTTCATCGATAACAGACTCATTCGTCAAATAAGATTTGCCGAAATCAAGTCGGCAAATCTTTATAACGGTTTGAAAATACTGAACGTACAGAGGTTGATCCAAGCCAAATTCATGCCTTTTCTGGGCCAGAAGCTCCTCTGTCGGATGAATATGGGCTGCTGTCAAATACGCCTCAGCCGGGTCTACCGGCGAAATGCGAATCAGCACAAAAGTAACGAAGATGGCGAAAAGCACGATGGGAATGACAGCAAGAATTCGCTTCCCGATATAGCTGACCATGAAGTTCCTCCTTGCTGTTTACTCCCCGAACTCAATCCCGTCAAATGGGTGTTCATCCCGATTCGCCGGGAAACGGAATGCTTTCACGTTTTTCTGGTAGACCACGGTTTTCTTGATGTACGAGACTGGGACAATTGCCGACTGCTCTTGCAATGTCGTCAAAATCGAAGCATACAACTGCTGCCGCTTCGCCTCATCCGTAGAGGCCAGTGCTTCCCGTACCTTCTCGTCCAACTCCTGTTTCATCGGCAAGCGCGAGTGTGCCTCCGAAACTCCCCAACCTTTTTCCGCGACCACATTGATGAAAGAGTGCGGATCGTAAGGAGCTCCGTAATTGTACCAGAAGTCAATGTCAAATTCGCCTGCTTTTCTACGCTTGATTTGAGCCGTTAATTCAAGGCCCGTAATGTTCAGCTTGACGCCAATTGCTCCCCATTCTGCTTGCAGCGTTTCTGCCATCGCTTTTTGAATCGGGTCCGTTTTATCGTAAATCAATTCAAGCTCCAGTGGCAGCCCGTCCTTTTCACGGACTGTTTTGCCTGCTGGCAGCTTCCATCCTGCTTCTTCCAGAGATGCTATCGCTTTGTCAACATTGTATTCAACCGGCTTGCTCTCCACATTTGTATACGGGAAGTTCTTGGACAAAATATTGTCAGCCTTCTCTTCCAAGCCAAGCGTGATGCCTTCTACCATCGCCTGTTTGTTAAAGCCTTGTTGAAGCGCCATGCGTACCCTCAGGTCAGCAAGCTTTTCATTGGTGGTATTCAACAGCAAACTTCTTGTTCCGACTGGTTCCGAAAGTTCGGAACCATACTTGCCGGATTCTCTCAATTGATTGAAAGAATCCATGCTGATAACGCCTTCCCCATAAATCAGATCCAGCTCGCCTTTCTCAAAAGCCATGACCCGCGTCTCGGCGTCAGGGATAATTTTCACGGTCACCTTATCGATCTTTGGACTTTCTCCCCAATAATTTGGGTTGCGGGTAAACACTGCATACTCATCTTTTTTGTAATCAGCCAGCAACCACGGGCCGGTTCCGACAGGTTTTTTTACTCCTTTGGAAGTGTCGCCGTCATCAGGAAAACCAGCTTCACCCAAAAAACGAACAGGACGGACCAGCGACAAATCCTGCAATGTCGGATAATAAGGTTTCTTCAGAATCATTTTGAAGGTGTGCTCGTCTACCACCTCTGTTTTGTCCAGAACGTTGATAACCCCAAGCCAGCTATGTAGTTTGGGATTGCTCATCACCGCATCAAAGTTCTTTTTCACAATGGCTGCAGTAAATGGCGTCCCATCCGAAAATTTCACATTTTTGCGGAGGGTAAACGTATATTCTTTTCCATCCTTCGATATCGACCATGATTCGGCAAGAAGGGGTTCCAGCTTGCCTCCTTCTTTGTAGCTCACCAACGGTTCATAGATCATCGATTGGGCAAATAATTGGGAAGGGTTATATGTATGTGGGTTCATTTGCCCGATATCCCTTGGCCAAGAGATTGTGACCCCCTTCTCAGCTGGAGAAGCTCCTTGTTCCACTGTTGTTGCATGTTCTTGTTTCGTGCAACCGATTAGAGCGGTCGATACGAGTAGGATGATTCCTACCATCAACAAAAATGCCCTTTTGCCTCCATTAGACATAAAATAAAGTCCCCTTTTGACTAATTAATAATGATTATCACTCCTGATAATAATAAGTGAGAACGATTTTCACGTCAACTGAAATGATGGGTTTCTTTTCATTTTCTTATTGATCGCAAGTAGGCTGGAATTACACCCACAGAGAAGGAGTACTTCACCAAGATAGTAAGCATTAAACGTATTTCTCTCTAGTAACGATGGCATTACAAAAGTCGGCGATTTTGGATTAACCTGATTGATAGCCTTTCAATTACACAAGGTTATTTGATCATCCGATAGAATGGGAATATATTTTAAAACATCTATTCGATGGCGTGAAACAACTGACAGCCCAAAAGAGGAAAATGAATAATCTGGATGAAGAAGATGCTAAGGAAGCTATTGCAGCTCTTTACAGCGGGCCTGAGATATGGCGTGTTTACTTTCTGGGTTGTAAGTTGGGAGGTTTTCGACGCGGAGAGTTACTGGCAGTCGATTTGAGACATCCAATGATTTTGAGGTATTCTGTATCGAGCGGGTGATGGGGAGCGAACCCACGCTACTAGATTGGGAAACTACATTTTAGTACATATGATACCCGAGCAGATTGTAAGAACCCTTGAATTACAAGGGCTTTTCTTATTCGCATTCGTTTGTATCTATGCTGATTTTTGGGCTTCCAAGAAAAATGCCTATGCAGTCCAAACAAAATACCAGCCTTAGTGCAAGCTACCTTGCTTTATTCAAAACAAAGATCGATGAACACCGGTGAGCCCTGCATCCCACTATTCGTCCAGTTCCGGAATTTCACCGTTCCCGTCCAACTTGTATTTCAAGTTCGATGTCGTGGATGGGAGATCACCCTTTCCCACTTCTAAAGAGAGGTTTATTGTATGAATCTAAGGCGGCTGCTAAAATACCCTATTACTAGTGAAAGATTTAGGAGGACAACTGATGTTCGAGTAAAACCTCCTTTCCTTTTATGCCTTTCTTTCATAGGGATGAAAGGACCAATACTGTCTGTAAGAAAGCCACTTCAACTTTACGCGCGAAGAGAGGAATAGGTGAAACATTTTGAAAGCGAATCGGATGGAAGCGTTTAGCGATGGCGTGTTGGCGATTATTATTACGATCATGGTCCTGGAACTTAAAGTGCCTGAAGGCCATGACTGGTATGCGCTGATCGAGCTTGGCCCCAAAATTTTAAGCTACATCTTCAGTTTTGTATATATCGGCATCTACTGGAACAATCATCATCATCTACTGCACATGGTTCGAACGATGAACGGGCGTTTAATGTGGCTCAACTTGCTGCTTCTTTTCTGGTTATCCCTTGTGCCGTTCACAACAGCTTGGATGGGGGAAAGCTATTTTGCAGCCACACCAACGGCGCTGTACGGTATTATTTTGCTACTTGCGGCGTTCTCGTACTGGCTTCTTCAGCGCGCGATTATTAGCCAGCATCCCGGAGATTCCTCATTTGTTCTGGCGATGGGCAGAAACTTGAAGGGGAAATTATCTCCCGTGCTCTACTTGATCGCGGCCTTGACCGCATATGTGAGTCCATGGATATCCGGCTTCTTTTTCCTCCTTGTTGCAGTAGTCTGGTTCTTACCGGATAAGCGAATCGAGCATGCCCTGCGAGGCCATCAAAATTGAACAAGTTGTTCGAGCCCCGAAGCAGTAACCTTTACGTTTTCCCCGACATTGTACTGTGTTTTATCTGTCTGAATACCCCCGATCGGTCGTTGGGTTGTGGTGAAATGTGCGACACCTGCACGCCGATCCGGGCAGGACGGAAGGAATCGGAACACCCTTACCTCCTCACATTTCAGCGACCTTTGCCAGAAAATATCCCGTGTAGCGACAACGGTTCACATTACCACGCAAAATGCCGACGGAGACTTAAAGTGAAATATGAAATTGCTTGGCGATCTTTTCCCCTTCCTTAATGCCCAAAAAGTCCCTATGAAGATTGTAAGGAGCTAAGGCTTGTTCCCTACGACTCAAAGTGCCTGTTGTGCCGTAACGTGTCGTTGAAACTCCGTTAGGAAAGACTCCCGTTCTTGGAGGAATCCAACCTGAATCCACGGCATAGGCAACAAACCCCTTTAACAATAGACAAGCTGATAACCAAATCCGTTTGCGTTCCCGGTCGATTCGGTCGGAAATTCCCGACTGGATACAGCCACATCGGGCCGGATCATCTCCTACGAAAGCACTAACAGAAAAAAATTGATTTCTCAAGGCTTTTTTCACTTTCTGTATGGAGCGGGTGATGGGAATCGAACCCACGCTACTAGCTTGGGAAGCTAAAATTTGGTGCTTATTATATCCGAGCCAATCTTAAAAACCCTTGATTATCAAGGGTTTTTCTCGTTCGCATCCGTTCGTATCCGTGTGAATTTTTGTGGTTCCAAGTAAAGCTCGTCCCCAAACCGTCCCCCGTCCGTCAGCGCTGGCCAAACAAAAAGCCCGCCTTGTGGCGAGCTAACTTGCTTTATGCAAGACAAAATCTACGAACACCGGCGACCGTAGCATCCCGCTCTTGGTCCAGTTCCGAAACTTCACCGTCGCCTGCAGCCTCGGCTCCAGGTAGACGAAGTTTTTATCCTCACCGCTCACCAACTGACTACACACTCGACGGAATGCCTGCTTGTGGATTGGAGGCACACCCAATTCAATCACACCAGCCGGCCGGAGTCGCCCGTTCATACCCATCACGGAGGCGATCCAACCGAAGTCCTCTTTCCGATACCCGCTGATATACACGTCCGCATACTGGTAATTGATCACCTTCACCCAGTCCGCCGATCGCTTCTCGATGTACGTACTTTCCTTCCGCTTGCAGACGATGCCCTCCTGGCCCTGCTGTTTGATGGCCTCGAACAATGCGGTACCTTCTTTCTCGACGAATTGGATCTTGTCAATGTGTGGCGTATCCGGAACGACGGAGTCCAGGATCTCCTTTCGCTCCAGCAAGGGTAGCCCTCGCAGACCCTTGCCGTCGTAGTGCAGAATATCGAACACCATAAGGCCGACTGGTTGCCTTTTTGCCGCTGCTGCGATCCGCGAAGTTCCTTTGGTATGGAACCGGCTCATCATCAGTTCGAAGTCGATCTGATCGTTCTGATCGATGCAGTAGACCTCGCCATCCAGAATAACATCCTGGTTGATCGGCAGGATGTGCAGCTCTGGATACTGTGCTGAGCATTCGTTGTGATGCCGAGTGTACAGCGTAGTTGCTCTGCCCATCTTGCTCAAAATCAGCCTGTGCCCATCGATTTTGGGCTCGTATATGAATCGGCCGTCGTCAAACGGTGTTTCTTGTTGCTCCAATAGCATAGGTTCTAGGAACATTAACATCACCTTATGCCATTGTAGCAATCGATTCATCCTGCAAGGTTGGGAATGGCTGGGTGCCTGTTGAGCAAAATTTAAAGTGAGAATCTCTTACAAATTTTCCTACTCCAGAAAATCCCACCCTGCTTCCGAGGCGGTATGAAGGAACCTTCCACGAAATTAATTACCTATCGCTCTTGGAACAGCGGTTGAAACCATTCCTCTCAAGGGGATCTCGCCCAACAAATCGGGCCCTCCAATTAAATTCATGATTGGGAAGGGTAAGCTTGTTTGCTTCGAATTCTACCGATTATCAACAGTAAAATAAAACTTTACTCAAGATGAACGACTCTGAACTAAATGTCGTCCTCACCCTTATAGGAAAAATTAGCACCAATTTTACAAGCAGATTTGATAAATTTTGCAGAAAATTTTATTTTTAAGTTGTGCCCACCGTTACTTCCAGTTTATAGAAAATGTATTATATTATGGTATTCGTTAGTGATCATACACCGTTTAATTTTGTTGTGAAATAGAAAAATGAGGTGATTATATTGAAAAAGATTAGGAATTGGATCATTGGAGTTGCTCTTACTTCAATTGCATTGACCGTTTTTTTTCAATTCAAAGACTTACCTGGCAATATGGGAGCGCTTCTTACAGTTAAAGAATTAATCAATAAACACAACAAAGAATCAAATGAACTGATAAATGAAGGCGCTGAAAACCATACCAATATCCAGTTTGCAGAAGGTAAGTATTTTGTTGATGTTAATAAAAATGTCACTACAAGTGAAGGGAAAAAGCGCGTAAATCACTACGAATATGTTCTAGTATACGAAGATTTGAAATGGAAAGTAATCAGCGAGAGATTAACATACACAGATGAATAAACTATTATTGAAAATAAAATATTGTAATATTTTCCATATAGTTGCAATATAAAGTCGATTCAAATATATGGAAAATATAGGAGTGGATTTCTTGTGAAAAAAGCAAAGTTTGCCTTATTCGCTGCTCTGTCATTAACCATTGGTTTTAGTGCAGTCTCATCAGAAGCTCTAGCTGCAAAGGTTGAAATTAGTAATACCAAGACAAATTCAGAGATTAAAACCACATTAGACAATTACTTCAAAGAAAGGGAGAACTCAATTAATAATGGAGATATAACTAGTCTTCCTTTCGATAAAAATGATGAAACATATATTTACTTCAAGTATATAAGGGAAGTTGATAATTTCGAAATCTCTGATTACAGGATATCATATGATATAAAAAAGATTACTGAGAATGAAAATGATATCGAGGTAGACATTTATCTTACTCAAGAATTTGTTATCAATGGCTCTATTGACTCGGGATTTGCAGATGATGTAACAATTACTCTTAAAAAATCAAGTACAGTCGGGAAAAGAGCTAGTTACTCTGCAAGTGAATCCTCCGAAAATTTAATGATTGAAAAAATGTCATCTGAAACTTTGGAAACAGATTCAAGCAGTGATGATGTCATCAAAAAAGGAAAAAAATGAAAACTAAGTTAAACCAAAAAAATACAAAAAAGCAGCTCCAAAATAATGCACCCAAAGCTACACTGGCATCTTATTCATATGACGGATCAGATGCAGCTTCCTATGCTTTAGACTATGCTCTGACCCCAAATCCTGACTATTATTATTGGAACAACGATTGCACCAACTTCGTTTCACAGGCTTTAAATTATGGTGGAATACCTGAAAGGGGTACTACTTCTGGAAATTATAAGAAATGGTACTACCGTGATAGATGGGATGTATCTACAAGCTGGATTAATGTAGATGATTTCTACGATGTACTTACAAACTCATATACAATCTTTGCCTCCGAAGTGGACTACGCTAGCGACCTTAGTTTAGGTGATGTCGTACAATATGACATTGATAGCGATGGAGACTGGAATCATACTGCTATTGTAACGAAAATTTACAATAACGGTCGTTACGATACACCGCTTGTCTCCTATCATTCATCTAACAAAAAAAATGTTGCTTGGGATTATTTTGTTTCAAAATACGATGAATGTGATTACAGATTGATTGATGTTCATGAATAATTCGTTACCAATAGGCTAACTTCATGGACAGATAGTAAAGTTAAACCCGTCTCTTTAATTAAAGGGACGGGTTAGCTATTTGATGATTGCATACGAATAAAACATTTACCGCTGTTTTACTGCAAAAGGACAAAAAGAAAAGCGTCCCTTCGAGTCTGTAAAATAACTTGTGTAAACTCTCAACCTCTAAACTACAATTAGTATTAGAAAGGTTGGGAGATTTTTATGATGTCAAAAGAGCAGATCAAGCAGTGGATCAAGGAGAAAAACATGAAGTCAGTGGACGATGTTCAGTCAGCGTTAAAGGATCTATTCGCAGACACGATCCAGGAATGCTGGAAGCTGAAATCGAGTCCTCTCTTGGATACGCTAAGCATGACATGAAAAACAAGCGGACAACCAACAGCCGAAATGGATACAGCAAGAAAACTGTCCGTTCCGAATACGGGGATGTTGACATCCAAGTCCCTCGAGATCTAGACGGTGATTTTGAGCCGAACATTGTAAAGAAACATCAATCCAATGTGACAGGGATCGAAGATCAGATTCTTGCCCTCTATGCCAAAGGCGTATCCACACGCGATATCCACGACCATCTGCAGCAGTTCTATGGCATCGACGTCTCACCAACGCTCATATCGAATGTAACGAATAAGATTGTGCCGATGATCAAAGAGTGGCAAAACCGCCCCTTGCAAGCGGTTTATGCTGTTGTTTTCCTTGACGCCATTCACTTTAAGGTAAAACAGGACGGAGCTATCGTCAATAAAGCCGCCTATATGGTAATTGGTATTGACCTTGACGGTCATAAAGATGTGCTTGGGATATGGATTGGGGAGAACGAATCGGCGAAATTCTGGCTGCATGTACTCAATGAACTGAAAAATCGTGGGGTCCAGGATATTCTCATCACAAGCGTCGATAACCTTCGTGGTTTTACAGAAGCCATTTCAGCATGTTATCCGAAGACGGAGATTCAGAAATGTGTCATCCATCAAATTCGAAATTCCATAAAGTACGTTTCCTATAAGGATCTAACAAAGATTACGTCCGAGCTGAAACCCATTTATAAAGCTCCAACGGAGCAAGCCGCGTTAGAAGAGCTCGAGCAGTTTGAGCAAACCTGGGGCAGTAAATATCCCTTAATGGTTCGTTCCTGGCGGAATAACTGGGACGAAATTGCCACCTTCTTTAAATATCCCCCAGAGATTCGAAAGCTGATCTATACAACCAACGTCATCGAGAGTTATCATCGACAGCTTCGAAAGGTGACAAAGGGAAAAACCATGTTTCCTACAGACGATGCTCTTATGAAGATGCTGTATCTCGTAACCATAGATGTTCTGCGAAAGTGGACGGGACGAGTCCAGAACTGGAGCCAGATTCTCTTACAGCTATCTGTTTTCTTTGAGGATCGTGTACAACCGTACATCCGCTAACCAATGAAAGGCTTCATCCCCATAGGGATTTTCTTTCTCTCCACCAATGCGTCCAGGGTTCGCTTCGCCTTACGCCCTTGACTCTATTGGCTTCGTAAAAGACGTCTCAATTAGGGGGAGGAAACCTTTTCATATATCGGTTGATTGAGTTTACACAAAAATCTTGACAGACCCCCCCTTTTCGTCCGACCGAGCGGAACAGTACAGGCATCACGACTATCGCCCACAATTTACCAACCGTATCCCGGTAAATCCCAAGCGGCTTGTCTTTGTCTTCTTGGAGATCCCCTCCCGCGCAAAAATCGTCACCTGTATGCGAAAGCAGGATCACCCGCGCTTCAGGATCGGCACCTCGCAGCCGGAAAGCGTTCAGGATGGATATTGTATTGTTCATCAAATCGAATGTAAGTTTACATCTGTAATGTAGAATGGTTGCCTCCTTTAGAATGCGTAACTGACGTTCTTGATCCTGTCTTTTCGGAACAACAAAAAAGAAGCTGTCATGGACGACAACAGCTTCTAAAGGAACCTTGCATGCTCCTATTCACGTTATTACATATAGTCCTCCTTACAGATTTCTCTCCAAGAGTCTCCCCAGTTGCTCAGCCAAGACTTTATGATGAATGGGTCTTCCATTCGCAAACCACCATTCTACTAAGCCG
The DNA here is from genome assembly GCF_031583145.1 of Brevibacillus brevis. Taxonomy (NCBI): domain Bacteria; kingdom Bacillati; phylum Bacillota; class Bacilli; order Caryophanales; family Paenibacillaceae; genus Brevibacillus; species Brevibacillus brevis. Next base: position 3,254,555 of record NZ_CP134050.1, read on the forward strand.
ACTTGTGCAGCTGCGATAAAATGAACGAGTACGTCTTTACGAAAACCCTCGTTCTTTCCTTGTGAAACATCTACCTCTTTGGTAACCTCTTCAATCAAGTAATTCAAAAATCGTTTGTGAAAATAAGGAGCTCCCTTACTGGTTAACATCAACGAAAAGAAGGAATAATGTTCTTCAAAGTATGCGGTCCAGATCTGAGTTGCCTCTATATATTCCAAGTCTGCTGTAACCTCACACACTTCCCGAAGCTGATTGATATGAGACTCGATCAGTTTGTCCAAGAGGTCATATTTATCCATATAATGAAGATAGATCGTTCCTCGGCTTACATTTGCTTTATCCGAGATATCTTGAATGGTAATTTCGTCAAAGTTTTTATCAGACATTAGCTCAATCACCGCATTCCTTAGAGCCTCTTGTGTTTTTTGTATTCTTCTATCCACTTTTGTCATAAAGTTGGCCCCTTTCTTAGGAAGATAATAAACAACTAATACGAATTTGTTCAGTGTTGTACAAACGGCGTAATTCTAACCATAGAAGGTTTTCTGTATCTGCTTATAATAATAAACATAAGTTGATTAATGAATCAACGTTAGTTATCTTTCTTGCTATCGTATTTCATCAAAAGAAGGAAATCATCAAGGGAACGATTATGATGTGTGAAAAAAACAATAAAACGATAAGGAGAAGTAAGATGAAAAAATCCATCACATTTCAAAATAGCTCTATTACAATGGCGGGAGATCTCTACTTGCCATAAGGATTTAATGAAAATAATCAGTATGCAGCAATCGTTACGGCCCATCCCGGCGGAGGTGTAATGGAACAAATTGCTGGCTTGTATGCCCAAAGCCTTGCCAACCAAGGATTTGTCGCTTTAGCATTTGATGCGTCTCATCAGGGAGAAAGTGGTGGGGAGCCCGTTTGCTTGAAGATCCTATCGCTCGAGTGGAGGATGTGCGGTGACCAAGCTAACAGAGTTCTTTGGAAAGCACGTATAAGAAGAAATGCCCTTAACAGCAAGTGAAGGAAAAAGCCGTTTTCCAGTTTAATAGGAAAACGGCTTTTTCCATGGATACCATATGCGATTATTGAACGGTTTGGTCCATCTATTGCAACATCCCATAGAAAACGACAGACGCTCGTTCGCGACTGCCGTCGTTATTTCAACTGCCTATCTCGTTGTTGAATCGATTTAGCAGCGTCCTCTCTAAACAGTTGCATTAGCTAGCAATTTACCTTTCTCCCCATTGCTTTTTCGCCTAGCCGTTGATGAATTCCAACTGGTTGGGATCGAGTCGGTCCCAAAGACAGAGCTTACTACAATGAAATCGAATTTTCCCCCGCTCTTAATCCTAGGAGTGTTCCCTTCCAAAATCTAACTTATTTAAAAATTGGTGTTCGCTTTTCGGAAATAGCCTTTATTCCTTCATGGTAATCATCCAACTCGGTTACAATCCCCATAGCAGATGAGATATAATCGAGAGAACTCCGAAGGTCCATCCGTAATCCTTGATAAACGGCTCTTTTGATAAAGCGCATGACTTCCTGCGGCCCTTCCACCAATTTTTGGATATAACTCTCAACAAAATCATCTAGTTCCTTATCGGGAACCACATGAGTGACCAAGCCCAATTTTTTAGCCTCTTCCGCTGACACGAAATCTCCTGTCCAAAGCATTTCCAGAGCCTTATCCAAGCCGATCAGTCGGGGTAACAGAAAAGCGCCTCCATCCCCGGGAACAATACCTGCCTTTACATAGCTCTCCGCCATTTTGGTGCTCTGAGCAGCAATGCGGATATCGCAAGCAAGAGCCATGTCCAACCCTGCGCCAATGGCCAATCCATGAATGACTGCGATTACGGGCTTATCAATCTCTTGGAGGATGAGAGGGATTCGCTGTACTCTCTTCCACAAGCTATTTTTGCGCGCCAAAGCGTTCGTAACCAAGTCACCAGCATCTGTATTGTTATAGAGAAACCCTTCTCCATTGATCATCGATTTGACGTCCCCGCCGGAGCAAAAGGCGCGTCCATTCCCGTTTAACAAAACAACCCGAATATCGTCTGAATCGCGAACCGTCTCCAGCGCATCAATCCACAAATCAATCATTTCCGTACTAAAGGCATTGAGCTTGTCCGGCCGATTCAAGGTAATACGGGCTATCCCGTTCTCCACTGAAAAAAGCAGATCACTCATCTCTTCCACTCCTTTTCATCAAAACCGCTAGCTTACGATCGAGTAAGGAAAGGCCATAGTCCATCGCGGCCGTTTTCCATGTATTCTTCTGCCAATTTTTCCGACCACTCGGTCTCTGTCCCAAATTCGTCTCTCCAAGACCATAGGCGACGGGTCGTTTGATGAAGGGTATGCTCATAAGTGAAACCAATCGCACCATGAATTTGATGAGCCATAGGCGATGCTGCCCCTACCGCTTCATTGATTTTGATCTTCGACATCGCAATTTCCTGTGATAAGAATCCGTTTTGAAAAGCTTGAACCGCGTAATCGGCGGCTGTGCTTGCAGCAGCTGATTCTCCTGCCAGCAAGGCGAGTTGATGCTGAACAGCCTGGAAACGGTGAAGCGGTTTGCCAAACTGGGTTCGTTCTGTCACATACGTCGCACATAATTCCAGCAACCGCTCAAGGGCACCCGCCATCATGACTATTCGAGCAACCGCTCCGCTGTATAAAAGCTTGTTGACGACCGTCTTCGCATCTACGGGAATCACCCGGCACTCCTTAACCAACCGATCCTCAAAGATCACGTTATCTCTCGCTTCCCCAGCGAGATTTTTTCCGTGCTCAATTCTTCCCTGCTCGGGGGAGATCAGGACCAAAACATCCTCCGAGTCGGTTCTTCCTAGCATGATCATCCGTTTGGCAAATCGTGCCCATGGAACAAAATTCGCTTTCCCAGAGATCACCCAGCCGTCCTCTTGCTTCTGCAAATAAACCCCATTTTCACTGCCAGGATATGCGACCGTAATCGGTTCATCGAAAACCTGCTCGCCTAGATCCGCCAACAGCCAGTTACCCAAGAAGGTCTCTGCCAATGGCACAGGAGCGGAATATTTCCCTGCTAGGCGGAGAATGCTGAAAGCATCCAGGTAGCTGCAGCCATTGCCTCCCAACTCCTCCGGAACGCCAACGGTTATCATCCCTGAGTCTGCAAGTGTACACCACAACTTAGCAGCCCAAATTCCTTGCTCTGATTCATTAACCAATTCTTTCGTACAAACATCCTTTAATATTTTCGTTGTAGATTGCATCAGCATTTGTGTGATGTCATTCATTGTCCGATTACCCCCTTTGCCACAATACCACGAAGTATTTCAGTAGTACCTCCGCGTAGTGTAAATCCAGGGGAATGTAGAATCGATTCTGCCATAAATTTATCAAACTGAGAAGACGAAGTGATCGATGGAGAGCACGCCACCAACAGACGGGCTACCTCAGCAACCTGCTGTTCAAATTTTGTCCCCATATCTTTTACCAAAGCGGCTACTAAATCTGGTGTTACTCCTTGTTCCAACATATTTGCAATACCAATAGACATTTGACGCAAGGTCCATAGACGGGATAGCATGGGACTGACTTGGGCGATTAAGCGTTTGTCACCCTTTTCCCTGAGGGCCCTTAGCAATTCTTCCAGCAAAGGAAATGTACTTAGAAAACGTTCAGGACCGCTGCGTTCGTAAGCCAGCTCAGCCATACCCTGTTTCCATCCATTTCCGATCTGGCCAACAACCATCTCATCAGGAATAAACACGTTATCGAAGAATACCTCATTGAAATGATGTTCCCCGGTCATTAGTTCGATCGGGCGAATCGTAACTCCAGGAGCCGCTAAGTCCACCAATAGCTGACTCATTCCTTCATGCCGTTTTTCCGGATTCATCGGCGAAGTCCGGCAAAGGGTAATCATATAGTGAGCATGGTGGGCACCACTGGTCCACGTTTTGCTTCCATTGAGAACCCAGCCGCCTTCTACTTTAACCGCCCTCGAACTTACGGCAGCCAGATCCGAACCGGCATTGGGTTCGCTTAGTCCAATGGCAAAGAAACATTCTCCTTTGGCGATTTGGGGAAGGAAGAACTCCTTCTGATGTTCCGTTCCAAATTTCAAGAGCAATGGGCCGGTTTGGCGATCCGCAATCCAATGGGCAGATACCGGGGCTCCCGCTGCCAATAATTCTTCAATGACGACATATCTTTCAATGGATGAACGTTCATGTCCACCATAACGTTTCGGCCATGTCATCCCGATCCAACCGCGTTCCCCCAACATACGGGAAAATTCAGCCGAATATCCACTCAGCCAGCTGTCACATCTGGGTTGAATGGTTCCTTTCTCAAGCTCTTGAAAGATAAATTCCCGTATTTCCCTTCTTACTTTTCTGATTTCTTCAGAAAGTTCTACGACCGGTAATTGTAAACTTTTCATTCGCTTCTCACCCCACTTTGAATGGTTCCGTTAACATGGCTGGCATGAATCCTTCTTCCACTAGGAAGCTGCCTATTTTTATGCTTCAATCCCTTTGGAAAACATTTCCTTTGCAACCATAATGGCAGACATCGCCTTTGGCCATCCGGCGTAAAAAGCAAGATGAGTGATGACTTCAATCAGTTCTTCTTCGGAGAGACTGTTTTCTTTCGCCAAATTCAAATGAAATTTCAGTTGCTCCGTATTGCCACCAGTTACCAAAGAAGCAATGGTAATTAAGCTGCGATCGCGGTTCGAAAGCTGCTCGCGCTCCCACAAATCTCCAAACAGAACATCATCGGTAAATCGTACTAGCTTTGGAGCGAAATCTCCTATCATTTTCTCGGCGGCAGAAGGTTCTTTTGTATTGGACATTTTTTTCCTCCTTTCTTCTTACCTGATAAATCAATTCGCACCAACTCATAGTTCCGGTGCACGAAGTAGTGGAGCCATTTAGGATGAAACAGCAGCTTCGCTCAAAACTTTTTTACATTCTTCCGTCAATAAAGGTACGACCTCAAACAAATCTCCGACAATCCCATAGTCCGCCAGCTGGAAAATAGGTGCCTCAGGATCTTTGTTTATAGCGACGATTACTTTGGAGTTTGACATCCCTGCTACGTGCTGAATCGCACCTGAAATTCCGCAAGCAATGTACAAATCAGGCGTGACCACTTTCCCCGTTTGTCCAATCTGCATGGAATAATCACAATATTCTGCATCGCATGCACCGCGAGATGCCCCTACCGCTCCACCTAACACATCAGCTAACGCTTGTAACGTTTGAAACCCCTCCGCACCTTTCACCCCGCGACCTCCAGAGACGACGACTTTCGCTTCACTTAAATCGACTCCGCCAACCGCTTTGCGCACCACTTCTTTCACGATTGTCCGCAGGTCCTTAATCGTAGGTTGGAAGGATACGATTTCGGTTCGTACAGGTGACTCTTTCACTGCGAAGTTGTTCGCACGTAGGGTAGCAAAGAGTATACCTTTCTTGAAGCTCTTTTTTTGGAAGGCCTTCCCTGCGTAGATCGGACGGGTAAAGATGACATTCCCATCCACGGATTCAACTCCCGTACAATCGGTAACTAGACCCGCTCCCAATCGGGCGGATGCTCTTGGAGCCAAATCTTTGCCGACACCTGTATGTCCCATTAAGACTACTTCGGCCCCTACCTCTTGAATCAATTGAACGAGCGCTTGGGTGTAAGCGTCTGTCGTATATACGGACAGGCTTGCCTCCGTACTGGTATACAGCTTATGTGCGCCGTACAGGGAAATCTCCGAAAGAATTTCTGTAGAATCATCCCCAAATAAAGCTGCGATAATCTCTTCTCCATCAGCAATCTGCTGGGCAACGGATAAAGCTTCCAATGATACCTGGCGCAACTTTCCATCTTTCACTTCTGTCAAAATGAGTACTTTTCTCCCCATTACTTTTCCCCCTTAGACCACTTTGGCTTCTGTACGTAGTAATTGGGCAAGCTCATAAACCTGCTGATTCAGGTCACCCTGCAATATGCGTCCTGCCTGTTTTTTTACGGGCAAATACTGATCGACGACCATCGTTCGCGACTGCGATTCTTCTTCAGATAAGCCAAGATCGGCGATTGAAATAATTTCCAATGGCATTTTCTTCGCTTTCATAATTCCGGGCAGGGACGGATAACGAGGTTCATTCAACCCTTGTTGGGCTGTAACTAACACCGGCAAGGAGACCTCAATCATTTCCAGATCCCCTTCTACGTCTCGTTCGACGGCTGCCTTTCTATCCACGAGTACGAGTTTCGTTATGCTCGTGACATGGGCAATGTCCAATTCTTCTGCAACACGGACAGCTACTTGACCGGATCCCGAATCCACCGCCATATTCCCTCCAAGGATCAGGTCAAACGGACGATTACGTATCGCTGCCGCTAACCATTTCGCGACAGAGAATTCATCGTATTCTCCGACTCCCGGCTCAATCCGCACAGCTTTATCCGCCCCCATCGCCAACGCCGTACGAAGTGCATTCTCAGAACGTGAAGGACCAACTGTTAAGACCGTAACCTCTCCACCGTTTTTTTCCTTTACTCTCACAGCTTCTTCGATGGCATATTCGTCATAGGGATTGATGACAAATTCTACACCTTCTTCACTGATTCTGCCATTTTGGATGGAAACTTTTTCCTCAGTATCAAACGTCTGTTTTGTCAAAACCAAAATATTCATACTACTCACCTTCTCTGGATAAATTTCACACAGACTCGATAAGCACCACATTTACAAAAATGGCAGCTGCAATTTTTAAACCTGGTGAGATTTGCTTACCAGATCGTATCCTTTGTAGCCCGCTTCCGCGACATTATCACAGATCGCACGGTATTTTCCTAAACCCCCAACGTATGGCATAAACACTTTGGGTTTTCCGGGAATGTTCGTACCGCTATACCATGATGAAGCGAGAGAATACAGTGTCGCATTGGCCTCCTTGTTAACCTCTTCCACCCATGCATTTTCCGCTTCAAGTGTTGGCTCAATACGATCGATCTTATGCTCGTAAATGAATTTGATACATGCTGTGATCCAGTCAACACCCTGTTCGATGGTAATCGGCAAATTAGCGAGCACGGACGGGCTGCCTGGCCCAGTGATAACAAACATATTTGGGAATTGATGGACTGTCATTCCGAGATAAGTAGATGGACCATTCTCCCATTTCTGTTTGAGAGTTATCCCGCCTCGGCCACGGATATCCATCCTGACGAGCGTACCGGTTATCGCGTCAAACCCGGTTGCAAATACAATGCTGTCCAGCTCGTATAGATCTTGTGTGGTTTGTATACCCTCTGGCGTTATCTTTACGATTGGCGATTTTTTGATATCGACTAGGCTGACGTTCTCTCGGTTAAATGTCTCATAATAATCCCAATCCAGCAGGGGGCGCTTTGTACCGTAGGGATACTCTTTCGGGCAGAGCAGCTCGGCGACTTCAGGATCGCGTACAATTTGACGGATCTTGGAACGAATGAACTCGGACGCAGTATCATTCGCCTCTTTGTTATACAGCAGATCACTGAAGCTATAGAGAAAATGATAGCCGCCTATTTTCCAAAGCTCCTCATAGATTTGATTTCTCTCTTCAGGTGTTACACCCAATGCATGCTTCGCCTTGGTCTCGTACGGAAAACCTGCATGTGCATTGCGCATTTTCTCAACCAATTTATCGTAGTTGGCTTTGATCTGCCGATCTTCTTCAGGAGTAATCGGACGGTTCTGCGCTGGACTCGCATAATGAGGTGTTCGTTGAAAGACGATGAGCCGCGCTGCGTCCTTGGCAATCTCAGGGATACACTGTAAGCCACTGGCACCTGTACCAATCACCCCTACCTTTTGGCCCTGAAAATCAACTGGTTCATGTGGCCACTTGCTGGTATGGTACCAATTCCCCGCAAAGCTCTCGAGCCCCTCAAATTTCGGTACATTTGCAGTGGAGAGGCAACCTACAGCATTGATGAAAAACTTCGCTGACATGCTGTCGCCACGATCAGTGCCCACCACCCATTTTCCTGATTCTTCATGAAAGACCGCTGAAGTAACACGCGTATTGAACTGGATGTCTTTCCGTAGGTCAAACCGGTCAGCAACATGTTTCAGATAACTCAGGATCTCTGGCTGAGTAGCGTAACGTTCACTCCAGCTCCACTCCTGGAGAAGTTCCTTGGAGAAAGAGAAGCAGTAATTATAGCTCTCACTGTCACAGCGAGCACCAGGATAACGGTTCCAAAACCATGTACCACCCACGTCATCGGCGTTATCAAAGACACGGATCGAGAGTCCTAATTCACGCAAACGGTAGAGCATATACAACCCTGAAAAGCCTGCTCCGACGACAATCGCATCAAATTCCGACCTTTCGTCTGTAGCTTTTTCAGAGTTTTGATGAATAGATGTCATCTCTATTGCCTCCTTTTTAGACACATAATTTTATGTTCGACACTTTGCGACTTGGAGAAGAAATCAGTCGAATGGTGATCGATTTTATTATACCGACCGGTTGGTATTTTAATATTATTCGGATAATTTTTTATTGTCAATATTCTGGAGATAAAAAAACAAGCTTGATCGTCAAGGGCTTATCATTTCCGTCTTCAACTTGCCAAGATATATGTCAAGCTCGCGTTTTTTATACAGTCACCTGGCGTAACATCCACGTAGCCGCTACTCCAATGACTACATGGTTAAATGGCAACCCTTTACTGCTTTATCCTCCCATATACCACCCACCATTCACATGAATCACTTGTCCGGTAATAAAAGCCGCTTCCTCTGACAGTAAAAAGGAGACAGTCGCAGCAATTTCCTCTGGTCTTCCTGCCCTACCCACAGGTGTATTTTTTATCCAGTCATTTAGCGTCTCTTCCGTAAAATAGGATTTTAGCCCCTCATGAAAAATAAAGCCTGGCGCAATGCAATTTGCAGTTACCCCCCGTGATGCCAAATCAAGAGCGATCGATCGTGTAAAACCAATGACTCCTGCTTTGGAAGCCGCGTACGGAGATTCCCCTTTATCAGGTGTATAAGCAAATTTAGAGGAAATGTTGATGATTCGACCGAATCCTTTTTCTGCCATTGATTGACTGAACGCTTTGGTTACATAAAAATTACTGTATAAATTAACGCGCATCACTAAATCCCAAAGCTTCGGATCAAAATCCCATACGTTATTCGCGGCTTTAATCGCTGCATTATTAATTAAATAAGCGATGTCAATTCCTTTATTGGCGAGTTCTTTCTGCAATTGTATAACCTGATTTTGATCAGTTACATCCACTTGATAAAAGGAAAAATGATGAGAAATCTTTTCATTGTCTTCCTTTCGTACCCATTCTTCTAACCCTTCCTTGTTTCTGTCACACCCCACTACGTAATACCCGTTATCTACCAATCTCCGTATGATCGCTTTTCCCAAACCCCCGGAGGCACCCGTAATGAAGACAGCTCCTCTTTCAGACATTTCCTATTCTCCTCCTTATCATCTTCATTCAAAACCTCGCTCCTAGCATGGATCAGATACTATACATTGTCATATCGCTGTAGTATACCAACCGGTTCGTATAGAAATATTATACAGCAGCCCCCTCTGACGAGCCAACATAATTTTATGAATATTGCTGCAAATCAAAATACATAACCATTCATTATCGACGTGCTACATTGACTTTTTCTATAATATTATTTTATATAGAAATCTGAATTTTTGAAATTATATTGATTACCCCTGAAAACAAAAGTAATATTATTATACAAACCGGTTGGTTTAATGTGAAAATGGGGTGAGTCTATTGACATTATTAAAAAATCTCAAAATACTAGATTTTTCGACATTGTTACCGGGACCGTACGCTTCGTTGATCCTTGCTGATTTAGGTGCAGACGTGCTGCGAATTGAAGCTCCAAACCGACCCGATATGGCGAGAATGGTCCCGCCTTTGGATGGTGACACTTCTGTCCTTCATCAATATGTAAACCGATCGAAACGCTCGTTAGCCCTGGATCTGAAAAAACCGGAAGCGGTACAAATCGTGAAACGATTAATCCAACAATATGACATCGTGTTGGAACAATTTAGACCTGGAGTTATGGATCGGTTAGGTTTGGGATATGAGGAGCTAAAGAAAGTCAATCCTCAGATCATCTACTGTTCACTTACCGGGTATGGGCAGACAGGGCCATACCGGGATCGTGCGGGACACGATATTAACTACCTTTCCATTGCTGGTGCGGCCAATTATACAGGTCCTAAAGAAGTAGGGCCAAAATCTCCTGGTTTGCAAGTAGCCGATTTGGCGGGAGGATCCTTATATAGTGTCATTGGAATTTTAGCTGCAGTCCTGCATCGAAATGAATTAGGCGAAGGGCAGGCCATTGATATTAGTATGTCGGATTCTACCTTTGCTTTGAATGCAGCAAACGGAGCCGGTTTTTTAGCTGGCGGAGTAGAACCCGAACGAGAAAGCCTGCTGCTAAACGGCGGAACTTTTTACAATTACTATGAAACAAAAGATGGACGCTTTTTTTCGGTTGGCAGTATTGAGCCAAAATTCAAAAAGCAGCTCTGCGAAGGGATTGGTCGACCCGAATTATTTTCTATTGGAATGAGTGAAGATCCAGAAGATGTGTTCACTTTTAAAGAGGCTGTCCGTGAAGCTTTCCTTTCAAAAACATTTGACGAGTGGTTGAGTATTTTCAGCGATCTTGATGCCTGTGTAGAGCCTGTACTGAAGTTCAGTGAAGCTTGTATGCACCCCCATATCCAGGAACGAGAATTAATTGTTGAGGTCCCCAAACCAGACGGGACTTCACAGAAACAATTGGCAAATCCCTTGAAATTTACCAGTTTTCAACCAGAGTATAAATATATCGGAAGAGAACTCGGTGCCGATACTACGCAGGTACTTAAAGAATTAGGCATGAGCGATAAGGAAATCGAACAATTGCAAGAGATAGGTATATTCGGTACGCCAATGTCCTAAACATGATCCCTCACTGCCAATTCTCACTTATAAGGAGGTTTTTCTATGACAGAATGGATTAACGGAGTTGCCAAACTATCAATACCGACACCCTTTCCAGTTGGTGATGTAAATGTGTATCTTCTGAAAGGGGATCGATTAACTCTTGTCGATACTGGACCGAATACGATCGATGCATGGGACTCGTTGCGTCAGCAGTTGAAATATCTAGGTGTAACAACGAGTGATATCGAGCAAATCATTTTAACCCACCATCATCCGGATCATGCTGGCCTTTTGGAATTTTTTCCCGTTTCAACCGAAGTTTACGGCCATCCCTTAAACGATAGATGGTTATCGCAGTTTGATTCTTTTTTAGCCGAACAGGACCCTTTCTTTGTACAACTTTGCAAAGAATTTGGAGCACCTGTTGAATATCCAAGTCAACTTGTCCGTGAAATAAAAAGGGATTATACCTATTCCAGTAATCGCGATCTTACCGGCCATTTGGTTACCGGAGCCACTCCACTCGGTCAAGGTGATTGGGTAGTGTTGGAAACCCCAGGCCATGCACAAAGCCATATCTCCTTATACCGAGAGAAAGACGGGGTTTTCATTGGGGGGGATCACTTGCTTCACCATATTTCCCCTAATCCTTGTCTGGAGCCTCCGTTACCTGGGGAAACTGAACGCCCCCAATCGATCTTTCAATATAACCAATCACTCTATGAACTTCTCAAATTGCCCATCCGGCTCGTATACGCGGGTCATGGAAAGGAAATTTACGATACCAACCAAAGAATCCAGGATAGCTTTTTACATCAACAGGAACGGTCAAGCAGAATAATGAAATGGTTGGAAACAGAATCATTAACAGCGTTTGAAGTCTGTCAGCGTCTTTTCCCCCATAATTATCAGCACCAATTATACCTTTCGATGTCTGAAACGGTTGCGCAATTTGACTATTTAACGGTTTTAGAGGGAATTCGTGTGTTTAAAGAAGGAAGCGGAGAGTACCGTTATTCGGCTCATTCAGGATAAACCAGCAATCACCAAAGACCCTCTTTCAAGGATGGAATAAAATTTTCGAATGAAGTAGACATTTAGAGTGTGAGGCATAGGAAAAGGGGGCCTACGTAGAGGTCCCCTTTCCTATGCAGTCGGCGCAAGATCTACTTTACTTTACCTCCATTCAATGAAACCTTTTTCGAGAGCTGGCTTACCGGTAGACAAGTCAACAAGCCTGAAATATGCTCTGTATTCCGCAATTTTCCAAAGTTGAAGCTCCATTTCTGTTCCTGGAAAGAGTGGGTTTCTCATTTGCGCTCCAATGCGCTTCATTCTTTCCGGTTCTTTTGGAAAAAGAAAGTTTATCGACATTCGGCAGGCGTATCCCAAAGTACATAACCCTTGCATATTGGGTTTAGGAAAGCCTGCTTGAGCCGCTGTTTCGGAATCAACATGAAGAAGATTCGTATCCCCGCTTAATCTGTATAACAGGTTTTGCGTACTTGGGATCAGATCTCTTTCCATAAAGTCGGGAGCCCTGTTAGGAAATACAACCTCACTTCTTGGGTAGATCTCTGAATCAGGAGCAAAGTAATCGCGAAAATAGGTATCGCCAATATTTGTAAATACCTTTTCTCCATCCGTATCATAAGCGGTCAGTTCGCTTCTAATCACCGCACCTTTACCGCCTCGGTCAAAAATATCAGCAACCACATCATCGAAAGTAAAGGTGGCGCCCATCGGAGGTATCGGTTTATGAAGGATTAGTTCATGAGACATATGAAGGCTGCCTTCCAAATTAAGGTTCAGAGATATAACCACATTACGAGGAATTGCACGGTAAGGAGTGATTCCAAATGTTCCCCAGTAAGGGACGGCACCAAAAGTAGGAATTGCCTTAAGGCTTTTTTCGTAAAGATACTCCATTTCATTCTCTTTCGCACCCACTCCAAGGGCATATAAGACCATGTCCCTCCACGTATATTCAAATGTGTGCTCGCCGATCGTGGTTCCGATAACTTCTCTACTAATGGGATGCAAATTAATCGCCCCCTTTACTTGTAATATTATTCTGTGAAAATCCATCGAAAAAAGACAGTAGAATGCCCGGGCCATCCAATACCTGGATGCCTGTACCATTCCGTAAACAAGTTGGGAATAAGGAGGAAGTTTATGATGAAACGGTGCTTCCTAGACACGCATGTAGACAGGGCACATCGAAACCCGAGGTCACACTCAATTCATGGTTATTCCGCCTGAGACGCTCAATGTTTGACCGGTAATATAATCTCCCTCATAAGAGGCAAATAAGCAGACAGTATTCGCAATATCTTCCGGCTCTGCAAGACGTCTCAAAGGAACGAGCTTTTCCAGCTTCGCAATTAGTCCCGGCTTACCCGATTCTAATTCATTTAATAAAGGAGTTTTGGTAACACCTGGGCTTATGGAATTGACGGTAATATTATGTCGTGCCATTTCTCTTGCCAAAGCCTTCGTAAAAGAAATGACTCCCCCCTTTGCTGCTGAATAAACCACCTTACTGGCAGCTCCCACCACTCCAGCTTCGGAACTTATATTGATTACTTTTCCATATCCTTGTTTCATCATGATTGGTAAAACTGTTTTGCATGTATATAAAACTCCCTTTAGGTTTATATCGATCTCCTTATCCCATGTACTTTCATTACTTTCCAAGAATGATTCTACGGATGACCAGCCAGCATTGTTTACAAGAACATCGATTCGATCAAAAACGTTCTCCGCTTTCTGTACCATTTGCTTCACGTCTAAAAATTGCGTGACATCAACCTGAATGGGTACAGCTTCCCCGCCCTCAGATCGAATTTCATCCGATACCATTTCCGCTTTTTCTAATAGGAGGTCAGCTACGATGACTTTCGCACCCTCATTGGCAACTTTTTTACAGATAGCTTTCCCAATTCCACTACCACCACCAGTAACAAGACAGACTCGATCCATTAGTCTCAAGATAATCGCCTCCTTGACATCATTCATGCCTACATGGACACATGAAGCTATTGAGGAATTTCCAATGTGATTTTGCCGAAGTTTGCCCCTTTGTTCACATGCAGCAGTGCTTCTGTTGCGCACTCTAACGGAAAGGAACGGTCAATTACAGGGCGAATCTTATAGTTATCAAAAAATTTTAACATCAACAAAAAATGTCGAGGGCTGCCCATCATCGCACCTCTAATGTCCATATTCTTGAAAAATATTCTAGGGAGAACAAATTGATCTACCGGTCCGTTAGTTGCACCGTAGGTAACGATGCGTCCACCCTGTTTGGTTAAGTAGATAAAATCGTGAAAACTTGCTCCCCCGACCCCGTCTATAATTAAGTCCGCCCCTCCCATCTTGCTGCGAAGCTGCTTTACCCAATCTGACGACCGATAATTCACCCCATCAATGGCTCCTAGTTGTTTTGCGCGGGCTAGTTTTTCTTCGTTTCCAGACGTCACATAAACGTTCGCCCCTTTTGCAACCGCTATTTGCAGGGCATACTGTGCCACACCGCCTCCAATGCCCGGGATTAAAACCGTTTCCCCTTCTTTTACGTCACCCTTTATAACGGCAGCGCTAAAAGCGGTTACACCAGCAAGAGGAAGAGCTGCGGCTTCTTCCCATGAGAGATATTCCGGCTTAGGAAAAAGATCCTCCTCCGAAACCACGATATATTGAGAAAATGTGCCGTTTTTAGGCATACCTAATGTATGATAGTCTGGACTTGTCTTTGTATCGTCTGGCCCCCAATTCATTGCTGGATTAATGATGACTTCACTACCCATCTGAAGTCCTTTCACTTCTCCACCGATAGCAATCACTTCTCCTGCCCCATCGGATCCTAGAATACAAGGAAGCATTATTTTCGGATACAATCCTTGGGTAATAAAAAGGTCTCTACGGTTTAAGCTAGCATATTTTAATTGAACGACCACTTCATTTGCTTTCGGCTTCGGTGTCTCTACCTCTTCCAGACACAGATTCTCTGGACCTCCAATTTTGCGTAAGACGATCGCTTTCATTTTATTGTCCCGCCTTTCTTGACATGGAACTCGTAACCGTTTACACCTGTGCATGACCCCAGTTCCCTAAACAACTTTCGGTGATTGTACGTCAGCACACCGTACGTTATTGACTCGATAATGTCTCGGAGTTGGTGGCTTGCCACATTTTCAACAACTGTATCTTATCGAATTTCCCCATTAGATTCTTTGGAATTTCTTCAATAAACACGACATGTTTTGGTTTTTTATAACTGGCAAGAAACTTCCGGCAATGCTCTACAATATCTTCTTTTATAAGAGTAGCCTGTTTTTCAGGTACAACATATGCCAAAACAGACTGTCCCCATTTCTTATCTGGAACTCCTATAATCGCTACTTCTCTTACCGTACTAAGCCCTGCGATGACATTTTCGACTTCAGTTGGATAGATGTTTTCCCCTCCGCTGACGATCATATCTTTTATTCGATCAACGACAAATAATTCTCCATCTTCATCAAAAAAACCGCAATCACCCGTCCGGAACCAACCATCTACTATGGTCGCTTCCGTTAATTCCTTATTGTTGTAATATCCGTTCATCAGAACAGGCCCTCTCACAGCAATTTCTCCAACCTGTCCTCGTTGTACTTCCTTTCCATTTTCATCGGCGATCCGAATTTCCATGGAAGGCGTTAATTTTCCAGCCGATTTGCTTTTCCTAACAGTTGGATTCGCATTCAAAGTAGCCCCAGGCGATTCCGTTAAACCATAGCTGCCTCCAACTGGTACTGGAAAGCCCCGCAATTCAAGTTGAGAGACTGTCCATTCCGGGATCGTCATTCCTCCCCATAGGGCATGCTTCATGTGAGAAAGGTCATATTTGCTGAAATCTTCTACATAGTCTAGCAGTATATCCCATGCTGTTGATGCTAATAGGGTATGTGTAATTTGTTCATTCACAAGAAGCCTCATGCACTCCTCTGCATGGAAATCTTTTAGTAAAACAACTTTTCCCCCTACTAGAAAAGCAGAAATAGCTAAACCATAAAAGGAAGAGCTACTAATAGGAAGTGTATAAAGCCAATTGCAAGTATGATTGGGAAAGATATGTAAGAGAAATGCAAATTCAATAGCCATTGCCATATTACTTGCGTGTGTTCTCATAACACCCTTAGGTGTCCCGGTTGTCCCCGAGGTAAAATAGATCGAGTGGATATCTTCGTCTTCCATATCTGAATCCGGTTCGGAAGTCGTTCTCGATTCGATGAAAGATTCATAGGAAACATATTCCGTTTCTTTCTTCGGCTGAATACATACGGCCAATTTTATACTATCTACTTCCTGGAGGATTCGTTGTACGGAATCCAGATAGTTATCATCAAAAAAGAGTGCTGATATTGGTATTATCCCCTTAAGGTAGACAGTGAAAAAAGAGTTCATGCTATCATGAATTCATCACTGTTGACCGGAGGGGATTTTTCATGCCACCAAAGAAAGGGCAAACATTTAATCGTTATGACGAGGTGACCAAGAAAGAAGCCGTTCGCCTGCGTTTGGAAGAACAGTGGAGCTATCCGATGATACGGGGAAAACTCGGGATTAAAAGTGATGCACAAATTATCAGTTGGGTACGGAAGCACCAGAATGGTGAATCATTTGAGGATTACCGTGGGCGTTGGAATAAGAAACATTTTAGCAGCATGGAAGAGGAAAATGCTTACTTGAAAGCGCAGGTAGAATACCTAAAAAAGCTCAATCCGAATCTGCACGGGGAGGGAAGTTGGATCAGCAAGCCCGGTATCGAACCATCGAAAAAATGAGCAAGAACCATCCAATCGTCATGTTGTGCAAGATCGCTGAAGTATCCCGGGCTGGTTTCTATAAGTGGAAGGCCACTATGGGATGCCGCGAAGCTCGCATCGAAAAAGACAGCGATCTCAAAGAACATCTTTTAGCGATTCATCGTATCAGACCATATTTCGGCTACAAACGTATGCGTACCGCTCTGTACAAAGAAGGGTTTCATGTGAATCACAAGAAAGTGCGACGACTCATGCGAGAGCTGGGAATTCGCTCCGTGATCCGCAAGAAACGACCGTTTGCGGGTTGTAAACCATCCGTAGTCTTTCCTAATGTTCTTAACCGCGAATTTACCGCAGAAGTGGTCTTGCACAAATTTGTAACGGACATTACCTATGTTCGGGTCGGACACGATTTTGTTTATTTATCGGTTGTGTTAGACCTGTACAATAACGAAGTCGTAGCCTGGGAGCTATCTGCGCGCAACGATTTGCAGTTGGTATTGGATACGGTAAAACAATTGAAGGCAAAAGGCGCCATTCTCCATTCAGACCAAGGATTTCAATACACAACGAAATCATACAGCAATCTTTTGGAGGAAAAAGAACTGATTGGAAGCCATTCCAGACGTGGAAATTGCTTTGATAACGCATGTATCGAGTCGTTCTTTTCCCACCTGAAAACCGAAAAGCTTTACCTTGAAAAGCCAGGATGTGAGGCTACTGCGCGCAAATTGATTACAGATTATATCGATTACTACAACAACGAACGTTTCCAGAAAAAACTGGGCGATCTCTCCCCGGTGGAATACCGAGCAGCGATCGCCGCATAGGAAAACCTTCTTTTCTTACTGTCTACTTGACGGGGCTATGACCATATCTCCGCTTCCTTATAGACTCTTATTAACTCCACGGGGGACAATCTTCTATTGGACGGCAAAACAATGATGCCTACTTTACCCGCACCGAAAAGGATTTCTACCGTCTCATTCGTGTTATAGCAAATAAACGCAATGCGATCGCCTTTTTGAATACCAGACTCCAAAAGCGAATGAGCAAATTGATTGCATCTATTGTTAAACTCTTCGTACGTGTATCTGCGATTTTGACTGACCAATGCGACCCGATTGCCAAACTTTGAAGCTCCCCTTCTAGCCAAATCTCCCAAAGTCATCTGCCTCATGAATTTTCCCCCTCGCATCGTATTTCGGAAGGCAAGGTTTATGCCTCGATCCATTTCATAGCGGCCTGTCAAGGTCAAACAAATTCATTTCACCTTGACAGACCGGTTTCGCGCAGGCTCATCCCGGTGGGTCCATCCCTGAATCCCTACCGGAAAAGGACGGCTAGAAAAGATCCCACAACGAGTCGCTTTTCATTAATTGAGAAGAATGTCCATTGTAAATCATTTTTCCTCGTTTAATGACAATCGCACGATCCGTTACCCTCAATGCTTCCCGGACATTCTGTTCGACCAAAACAACGGAGGTTCCCATTTCTTCATTAATCATTTTTATGCTATCCAGTACTTGTTTTACCAAGATTGGGGCAAGGCCGGTAGAAGGTTCATCTAAAAGCAACAATTTTGGTTTCGACATCAAACTAATGCCGATTGCCAGCATTTGTTGTTGACCACCACTCATCGTTCCTGCGATTTGTTTCGATCTTTCGCGAAGAATGGGGAATAACTGATAAATGGATTCAATACGATTTTCCTTCTCTTCTTTCGAAATATTCCTTATTTGGTACACACCTAAAGATAAATTTTCTTTTACCGTTAATGTGGGGAAAACATTATGTCCTTGTGCCACGTATGCCATTCCAAGGTTCACATTTTGGGCAGCTGTATTTTTGATGACATCCTTTTCCTTGAAATAAATATTTCCTTCAGCTAAATGATGCAGACCAAAAATGGAACGAACTAATGTTGTTTTCCCTGCCCCATTGTGACCAATAATTGCCAAATTCTCCTTTTCCCCCAGAGAAAAAGAGATATCCTCAATTACTGGCCGCTTGACATATTTTGCAGATAAGTTCTGAACAGCTAGTAACATAGCTTCAACTCCTTTCTGCGTAATCGATCAGGTACCAAAATAAAGATTCGTCAGTTCTTCATTCTTCATGATTTCTTCCGGGGACCCTTCGGCTATAACCTGCCCACCGTCCAAAAACATGACGACATCACATGTTTCAGCGATAAAATCAATGTTATGCTCAATGATACAAATCGCCTTCTTTTCTTCCATTGCAAGCGTTTTTAATAAATTCTTTGTTTTTAATAGGGTTATTTCATCCATTCCGGACAATGGTTCATCCAACAATTGTTTATGGCAGGATAAAAGTGCAGAGAATTGCGGCGGAAAACTGCAGAGTTCCACCGCAATTCTGAGGCCATGAAAAAGGCACTTGCCAACATCCCCCTACAAAATCTACCCTTGGATTTGGCGAAAATCTGAGGGAGTGAGAGGAATGTTGAAAGTGCCACAACAACAGTATATCCGATTTTTGCGAGAAGTCGAAGGGTGTTCGATTCAGGAAATTGCGGAACGTGTCCAGGTGAATTGGCGAACCGCCAAGAAATATGCGGATCGCGACGATTGGAATGAACCGGTATGCAAGCGAAAAGGCCGCCATCCGGTGTTGGGACCGTACTTAGAGATTATTGACACATGGCTGGAGGATGATGAGCGTCTTCCACGCAAGCAACGCCATACAGCCGTCCGCATGTTTCAGCGGTTACGGGATGAGTACGGCTTCCCTGGCGGGCAGCGAACGGTATCCGAATATGTCTCCAAACGGAAGAAAGCCATGGCAGCCGAACGAGCCGAACATTTTGAGCGTTTGGAGCATCCAGGTGGAGAAGCTCAGGCTGACTTCGGGACGGTGTACGTGGTCAAGTCGGGAGAACTGGTGGAGCGGAAAGTATTGACCCTGTCGTTTCCGTACAGCAATGCCGCCTTTGTGTTCCCGGTTCCGAAAGAAAACACGGAATGCTTTCTGGAGGCCTTAGGGCGGCTATTTCAGCAAATGGGAGGGGTTCCTCGCAAGATTTGGTTTGACAACTTGTCCGCTGCTGTTGTGTCCATCCAGCAAGGCGGAAAACGAGAGTGTACGGAAGCGTTTCGGCGTTTCTGCGCCCATTACCGCTTTGAGCCCCTGTTTTGCAATCCATACAGCGGCCATGAGAAAGGCCATGTGGAAAACAAAGTGGGGTATGGACGCCGGAACTGGTGTGTTCCGCCACCGGTTATCGATACGCCGGAACAACTGGAGACGTATTTGGCGGAAGCTGCCCGTGCGGATATGCAGCGCCCTCACTATGTGAAAAAGCAAACCATTGCCGAGTTGTGGGAGCAAGAAAAATGCAAGCTGCTGACGCTGCCGACGACACCGCTGGAGATTTTCCGGCTGGAGACGTGCCACCTGAACAAATACGCTGAGCTGTCGTTTGACGCGGCTCTCTTCCCGTTGCCGCAGTGTCGGGCCATGCAGCCGGTTTTGGTGAAAGTCAAGTGGGATGTGCTGGAGGTGTTAACGGCAGACGGGACATATACCCCGATTGTGACATTGCCTCGTCCCTATACGGAGAAAGTCATTTCAGTAGATTGGAAGGCGGTATTGAAGAGATATGAAAAACGCCCGCGGGCGGTGATGTATTCTTCCTTTACCAACATGATGCCTCAGGCGCTCCAAACGTTTTTGACGGTGGAAGACATGAATGCACGAAAAGCACGAATTCGCCTGCTCCATCGATTGCTCGACACCTATACGTTGGAGGAAATCGGGCAAGTACTGGGAGAATTGTCGCATCAGCAAGAGCATCTGGCTGTTGCCTTGGAGCATGCCCTTTACGCGATAAAACACCCTGTTTTCCGCCCGGAACCGTTTTCAGAGTCGCATACACCCCCTGCCCTTCACGGGCAGATACCCATGCTGGATGAGTACGACCGGATCCTGGGGGTGAGGGTGGAATGAGAGAAGAGCTGGCAAAGGTGTGCAAAACTTTGCATTTGGCGCATGTGATGGAAACCTATGAACAGGTGCCGTTTGAAGATCGGGAGAGCTTCTTGCTGGGAGTCTTGCGGATGGAGATTCAACGGCGGGAGGAGACAAAGCTGAAGCGACTGATAAAGAAAGCCGCGTTTCCCCAACTGAAGACACTGGAAGATTACGCTTTTGAGGCAGTCACCTTACCGGAAACATGTACAAAGGAGGGATTGATCGACCTACGTTTTTTGGAGCGCAAGGAAAATGTGCTGATGCTGGGAAAAGTGGGCACGGGGAAGACCCATCTGGCAACAGCGCTTGGCGTAGAGGCGTGCCGAAGGGGATATGCCGTTCGATTCTTCCGTGTTCCCGATCTGGTTGCGCTCTTGCAGGAAAAACACGCGAATGGGGCACTGATGCGGTTTCAAAAAGAACTGGCAGACTGTGAGTTGTTGATTTTGGACGAGGTTGGGTTTGTTCCCTTTCACCAAACGGGGGCTGAGCTGTTGTTTCATGTTATCTCGGCCTGCTATGAGAGAAACAGTGTGATTGTGACGTCGAATTTGGAGTTTGGGCAGTGGAATACGGTGTTTGGAGATACGCGATTGACGGCAGCCCTTGTGGATCGCCTCGTCCACCACGCCCATATTCTGGCGTTTACCGGAGAAAGCTACCGACTGCGCCATGCTCTATCCAGCATGAAGTCTTCCTAAATTCTTTTGTATTGATGTTGGCAGTGTTCTGCATAAATTGGCCGCCAAACTCTGCATTTTTGAGTTGCAAAATACAAACAATAAGCATTCTGATTCTGCGATTAGCCCAATTCCTAAAACTAATAGCTTTTGTTCTGCATAGGACAAGTCAGCTGCAATTACATGAGCCTTTTTGTGCAACTCGATGAATTGCAGGACTTTTCTTGCCTTTTCTTTGTTTTCTGCTTCTTTTATTCGGGTCAAGCCTGGTAGAAAAAGGGTGTTCACTAAGCTTTCGCCCGGTTGATCTTGGCAAGCGATCAACAAATTTTCCTCAACGGTCATTCCCATAAACAACCGCAGATTTTGCCACGTTCGCCTCACACCCATTCTGGCAATTCGGTGTGGAGCCATTGCTGTAATGCTATTTCCCTTATACGTGATGGAACCGCTGTCGGGCTTTAAATGGCCCGTAATCAAATTAAAGGCTGTTGTTTTTCCGGCACCATTGGGTCCAATTAAACCAATAATTTTTGCCGGATACAGCTTTAAATTTAGCTCTTTCGTGGCTTGAATCCCGCCAAAGCTTTTTTTCACATTCTTGCATTCAAGGATTGGTTGATTCATCGTATCACGACACCTTCTTCTGTACTTTCCAGCTTCGTTTGTTCTCCGCTCTCCTTACATTTGCTTTTAACCCCAATAATCCCATTAGGTCGTAGATAGATGAATAATAATACAATGACGACGAACAAGATTTGTTGCAGAGGGCCAATCATGTTTGGTGGAAGAGTCAAAAACCGGAGTAATTCCGGTAAGCCCATAAGAATAAAAGCACCGATAACAGGACCCCACAGTGTGCCGATGCCGCCAATCACAACCATGCAAATGATCGTAATGGTGTTTGACAGTCCAAAACCATCCGGACTTAAGAAGCGGAAATAGTGAGCATACAGACCACCCGCCAAACCTGCTAACGCAGAAGCCATTACAAACACGCTTATCCGAATGAGGAATACATTTTTTCCCAATCCCATCGTAGCTGTCTCGTCTTCGCGGATTCCTCTCAATAATCGTCCAAAAGGGGACTTCGCAATCCAATTGATTAATGCTAGAACAAGAGCTGCTATCCCCCCTGTAAAAACAGCAAACATCCAACTCTCAGTAAATCCCCAACCAAATATCTCAATTTTTTTAATCCCGGTTAAACCTGCCGAACCACCGGTAAATTCGAAGTTTGACAGCATATCAATAAGTACGATCGAGAATCCTAGGCTGGCAATCGCTAAATAATCCCCTGATACGCGTAAAGTGGGTATGGCCAGTAAAAGGGAAAACATCCCGGTAAGGATCATGGACAACAACATCGCAAGTAACACTGGCATTTCCGTGTGGGCAACCAACAAGGCGGAAAAATAAGCTCCCAGGCCGTAAAAGATAGAATGAGCTATTGAAAATAAACCGCCCAATCCTAGCAATAGGTTAAAACTTGAAGCAAGTATGATAAAAATAAAACTAAATATGAAGATTTCCATGATATAGTTCATGTTTTAACCTCCTGTCCTTTGCCCCATAAGTCCTCGTGGACGAAAAATGATGCATAAAAATAAAATTCCGAACACAATGGAATGCTGCCATTGGGAAGAGATCTGCCAAATCCCTATATTTTCAACGATCGCTATGAGGAACCCAGCTATCATGGCACCGGTATAATTGCCGACACCGCCAACCACCGTGGCAACGATTGAGGTCAGTAACACTCCAAATCCCATCGTGGGCTCAATACCGGATTTTTGCCCGACCAAAAATGTTGCAGGTACAGCCATAACCGAGGCAATAATGACTGCTGTGGCGTAGATGCTTTTCGTATTGATCCCGACGGTTTCAGCCATCTCTGGATTCGTTGCCACTGCGTTAAGTGCATGCCCAATTTTCGTCCACCTGATCATAGCAAGGAAAGCCGCGATCAAGATCCCACAAACAATAATGACTCTGAGATCCCAGCTGGTAAGATTGACAAATCCTAAATCATAACGCTCCTCGTCCTCTAAAGAAAAGGTTTGGGTCTGATTACCAAAAAAGATTGAAATCAAATTCTCAAATAAGGTTGTAAGCATAAGGGAAACAATAAAAAATATGAGCACTCCCGACTTTCTTTTCCTTAATGGTTGATAACCAAATCGATCAATCATGAACCCTACAGCGATCATGATCATCAGAGTTAGTGAAAATGAGAGCCAGAGTGGAAGTTGAAGCATATTGTAAAATAAGTAGATCATATAAGCCGATACGCTCATGACACCCGCATGGGCAAAGTGCCATACTTTGCAAACGGATAAAACGACTGCAAACGAGAGGGCCAACAATCCATATAAAAAGCCAGTAACAATTCCATTCGTAATCAATTGTAAGAATAACAAGACGTATCACATCCTTTACTTCTCTCGTCCAGAGTGATTGATTTCCTTGTCCTTGTGGTAAACTTTGTGTTATATTTAAATTAATTTCCTTTTCTATTTCAAGACAAGGAAGAGCAGGTTAATCCTGCTCAGGTTCTATGACATCAATCGTCGTAAGATTTCCGTTTTTTACTTGTTTGATATAACCTGTAGATGTAACGGATCGATCCTCTTTAAATATAGTTGTACCAACAATTGGTGTACTAAATTTTTTAATTTGCAAAAGGGCATCCAAAGCGTTTGCACCTGAAATTTCTTTGTTTTCACTGGTCATTTTTTTGATCATATCACTTGCCATGTAAACGACATCATTGTAGGCTGCAATCAAGGTTAAAGTAGCTGGTTTTCTTCCGTAAGTAGTGCTAAATAATTCCTCCAACTCTTTAATTTTTGGATTCGATAAATCATTTGTATTTTGTGTTACGATGATTCCCTCAGCATCAGCTCCCGCTTGTTTTACAACAGCTTCCCCGATCAGTGTAGCGGCAGTTGTAATTTGCGCATTAATTCCTAATTGGCGGGCTTGTTTTATTGCAAAAGCCTGTTCGCCTGGCTGCGCTTGGATATGCAGGATGTCAGGATTTGCAGACTTAATTTTTATGAGCTGGGCGGAAAAATCTTTTGTTTGCGGTGGATATGACTCAAAAGCAACCACTTCACCACCGTTTTTGGTTATCGTATCTTTAAAGACTTGTGCCGGATAAGTTCCGGAGTCATTGTTGATATACAAAACCGCGCCTCTTTTGACTCCAAATTTTTTCGTAACATATTCAATCGTTTTTTCAACATCAAAATCTGTCAAAATCGTTGACGTACGTGTAAAGTTCCCTAATTTTTTCGTATTCGGGGATCCAGCTCCGGTACTGAGTACCAATACTTTATCTTCTTCGGCAAGTGGTGCGATAGCACTGACAACGGAGCTCCAACCTGAAATGATAATGGGCACTTTATCAATATCAACAAGTTTTCTGTATGCTGTAATCGCACGTTTCGGATCGGCAGCAGAATCTTCAAAAACAGGTTCTAATGGGACCCCGTTCACTCCCCCATTGTCGTTAATTGATTTTACTGCCAACTTTACAGCATCTCTTAAATCCTCCCCAATAAAGGCTTCTTGACCTGTCAATGCGACTAATACTCCAAATTTATACGACTTGGCTGCGCCAGTTCCCTGATTATCCTTTGGCGATGAACCACTAGACTGGTTTGAATTTGCACAACCGACCATTGTAACCACCATAAGGAGTGTCAACAAAAAGATGAATATTTTTTTCCAATAGAGAAAATTCATGCTAATTCCCCCTTCATCACATTGTTTTTCCCATCTTTTAATTGCAATGCCATTTGACGCAATTCTACTTTTCGAATTTTCCCTGAAGGCGTCATCGGAAACTCGTCAGAAAAAACAATGTGTCTCGGAATTTTAAAGCTGGCAATTTTCCCTTGGCAATATTCGATTAACTCCTGTTCTTCAACCTTTTGGCCCTTCGCCAGTTGTACGAAAGCAAAGCAAACTTCACTCAATCTCGGATCCGGGTAAGCAACAACGCTGCAACGATAGACTGCAGGATGCGTTGTTAAATAGGCCTCGACTTCAACTGGATCAACATTCTCCCCTCCAACTCTAATCATATCTTTCACTCTTCCTACGATATGGTAATATCCCTCATCGTCTACGTATCCTAAGTCTCCTGTATGGAACCACCCCTCCGAATCGATTGCTTTTGCCGTTTCTTCTGGATTTTTGTAATAACCTTGCATCACTGTGAAAGCCTTGATGCAAATTTCCCCGTGCTGATTGGTTGGCAGTTCTGCCTGTGTTTCCGGATCTACAATCTTCATTGAGATATCTGGAAGAGGTCTGCCACAGGAGGTCATCCGCTTTTCTACCGGATCTTCAATGGAAGACAAAGTCGCTATGGCTGCAACCTCAGTCGAGCCATATGCATTGAATACAGGCATCATGTTTTCCTGTATCATTCGTGCAGCGTATTCCGGTACCGCACATATTCCAAATCGAAGGGAATCAATGGAGTATTTATTGAAATGAGGGTGTTGTATCATGTCCAGGATCATCGCTTCAAAGGAAGATGCACTGGTGGCTTTTTCTTGATCCATTAACTGTAGTGCTTTTTCGGCCTCAAAGTGTTCCATGAGAATGATTTTGGCGCCCTTGGTATGCGCAGTTGTCATGACCGTTATCAGCGCATACGCATGGAACAGCGGAAGATACAACATGATTCGGTCATCACTCGTGACACGCAGTCTTTCGGCTACGCTTTTGATATTCTTTAAAAAACGGTGACAATGCATAACCCCTTTTGGAAAGCCTGTCGTCCCAGACGTATACATGATCATGAAAGTATCGTCAACGTTTACACTGGCTTCTCTACTAACCAAAACTTCATCGTCCACATACCTCCCACGTTCAATCAGTTCATCAAAAGTGTAGGTTCCTGGACGTTCTACTTCGTTAATGGTAAGCACGGTTCTCAATTTAGGGATTCGTTCGGAATGTAAATTTCCAGGTTCCGCCTGCATAATTTCCGGGCATAACGTTAACAATCTGTCAAAATAACTGATATCTTTGAAATTAGGTTTCCCGACGATGAGAAAACCTAGATCGGATTGGTTCAAAATGTACTCCAAGTCTTTCTCTCGAAATCTGGTATTGATGGGAAGGAGTATCGCGCCAACTTTTGCAATTGCATAATGTAAAAAGATCCATTCAGGCGAATTAGAGAGCCATACACCAACCTTATGCCCTTTTTCTATCCCAAAAGCGATTAACCCCTTTGCCACCTCATCTACTCGTTCTTTCAGTTGACTCCATGTATAGCGTCTGCCATCCTCGTAGAGCAATGCTTCCTGATCCCTATTTTCTGCTGCAATCCTATTGAAAAGTTCGCCAAACGTTTCGTTATGAATAGGATACATACAGATACCCCTTTCAAATTTGACCTCTTACAGTTATTGGTTACGACTATGACAATTCTCCTAACTTCAACTACATTTGGAGACAATAGAAGTGACATGAGCTCAAAAGTAAAGCGGTTTCATAATAGAAATGTAAGGATTCGGTTTTCATCCAGTCGCTTTTTACCAACCGGTTTGTATAGTATACACGATAGGTATTTTTCAGTAAATTGTAAATATTCCAATTACATTTGTCCTGCTAAGGTTATAGATCAAAAACTTGTTTCATCCTCTCATAATCTTTAGATCTAGGCATTTGATATTTCATCGCACGGCTTACTGGTGGCAAACCCAGGCTATTTTTCAGTTTCACCCGAAACTCCGCAGCCTTAAGGCCAATCGATACAGGATCTAAGATGGGTACCTTCGTGCCCTCTACTTCTTTTAGCCCAGCCAAAGAAGCTAAAGGGCCTAGTCCAGCGCAACCGATGATGATCATATCTGCTCCATATTTGACTCCAATTTTAGCCGCCTTTTCGATTTCTGCAGCAATAACCTCTACATTATTTATTCCATTTTTCATCCATTCAATCGAAGGCAGGTCAATGGGAATGATCCTCTTCGTCCAGTCATTACACCCACATGAGTTCTTTTTCATAACATGTTCCAACTGGAGATTTATTTTGGGTTCATGTAAACCGACAATCGCACATCTCTCACCCATTTGAGCTGCCAAGCTTAATGAAAATTCATTGATCCCAACAACAGGGATGTCCACCATTTCTCTTGCTTCCTGGACCCCTGTGTCAAAAAAACAACCGACAACTACGGCATCAAAGCCTTCTTTTTCCGCCTCGATAATAGCATGAATGACTTGTACTTTATTCAATAATTCAAAGTAAGAAGTTGAAAAGTCTGTCGCGCGATTACAACCTACTTTAGGAAATCTGAAACCAATTTGCGTTCCTTCATCCTTAATCGGATCAAGAGTCTTTTCTAGTACTTTTACAAAGTCTCCCGATACAGACTCAGGGTTAACATTCATAAAACAAATTTTCATAGAAAGTTTCCCCTTTTTTTATCTTTCTAAAAATGGACCCATCCACCGTCTACAAAAATGGTTTGTCCTGTTATATGTTTAGCCCGTGAAGAAGCTAGAAAAACTACCGCCTCTGCAATATCCCTAGCTTCTCCAAACTTTCTTAATGAAATATCATGCTTCATCGTTTCTCTGACGGAAGCAGTAAAGCCTTCTTCCAACATTCTCGTCCCAATACCAGCCTCAATCATACCTGGACCTACACAATTTGCTCGTATGCCAAATTTCCCCTCCTCCCTTGATACTGCCTTCGTAAGCATTTCTACAGCAGCTTTCGGAACCGCAGAAAGTGAGTCTCTCGCTGGATATTTATGAACGGCTGCTGTAATCACACTTATATAGGTGCCAGCTCTGTTGTCTCTTAAATGCGGCAGTGTTGCATGGATAACATTAAAAAACCCATTCACATCTGTATCTATGACTCGTCTCCATTCATCATGTGTAACTTGATTAATATAACCCAATGCAATATCTGGTCCAGAAGTATATACAACTGTATGAATACTGCCGAAATTTGCTATTACGTTATTCACGAGCTCCTGTACCGAGTTGACATCCTCTATTTTCATTTGTTCAAACATGCTCTTTCGTCCCATTTCTTCTACCATGGACGAAATTTTTGCCGCTTCCTCTTTATTTTGCCGATAAGTTAACGCAACATTGGAACCGCTTTCAGCCATCAGGCAAGAGATTTCTTTACCCAAACCACCGGTCCCACCAATGATCAATGCTACACCCTCACTTGGGAACATTGAATGTCGAGTCATCCAAAAAATCACCTTCCATTCATTTATAAGAAAGCTGGGATTAATGATTTTCTATCCCATTTAAAATCATGTCCAGATATATTTTGTTAATCTCTTTTACGGATAATGGGCCATCTTTCCGATACCATTGGGTTCCCCAACCGGTTAGCCCAACGATTCCAAAAGAGATAATTTTCGGGTCTGTATTTGACTTGAATTCTCCCGCTTTTATCCCATCTTCGATTACTTGGGTGATAATATTTGCAAATTGATCCCTTTTCTCCCGAATGACTTGAAATTTATCATCGGCTGCGATGTATTTGTACTCTTGAATAAATATCGTGAAATTATCCTTATATTTGTACAAGCTGTCCCAGAGCAAAGAGACTAACTGACTCAACTTTTCCTTATTCGTTGTGTTCTTACTATTAAAAATCTCCTGGGAATCATACAGTAAATTTTCTATAAACGACTCATGAATGAGATATAATAGATCTTCTTTAGACTGAAAGAAGTAATAGAAAGAACCCTTAGTTAATTCAGCTTCATTTAAAATGTCATTTACGGAAGTGCCAGAGTAACCATTTTTTTCAAACAGGGACAACGCTGAATTTAATATTTTTGTTTTCGAATCTACCGTGTTGGAATTTCGCAAATGTAACTACCCCTTTTAGTGAATTATTTTCCAAAACTTTTGTTTTACCAACCGTTTTGTATATTCAATTAAATAAAATAATTCCAAAAGGGTCAACTATATTTCTTTCCCTTATCCCTCATCCTTTATGCGTTAGGGAATTCCAGTTGAATACCTTAATGATACTTTTTCCAAACCGTAGCCGTCGCCATCCCATGAGCAGCGCACATTGTCTGTAGTCCGTAAGCCGCATTCGAATCCTCCATGATGTTGAGCAACGTAGCTGTTATTCTCGCGCCACTTGCCCCGGTGGGATGACCCAAGGCAATGGCTCCTCCTCGTAAATTCACTCTATCCTCAGGAATTCCCAGCTCTTTCATCCAAGCCAGCACAACGGATGCAAATGCTTCATTAATTTCAAAAACATCAATCTCTTCAAGTGTTACATTTGCCCTATTGATCGCTTTTAAGGTAGCCGGGATCACACCCGTTAACATTTCTTTAGGATTTACACCGACAGTGACTTGGCTCACGACCTCTCCTTTCGGTTTAAAGCCAAGTCTGATAGCGGTCTCTTTTTCCATTAAAACCAGGCCGGAAGCACCGTCAGATATTTGGCTTGAATTTGCGGCAGTGACCTTACCGTTTTCCATGAAGGCAGGTTTCAATTGAGCCATTTTTTCGAGCGATACGTTCGCTCGAACCCCTTCATCCCGATTAAAAACCGCACCCCCAATCTCAATATCTACGATTTCTCTGGAAAACTCCCCTGCTTCTGTCGCTTTAGCTGCCTTTACATGACTCATATACGAAAATCGGTCAAGTTCCTCACGGGAAATGTTCCACATTTCCGCTATGAGTTCGGCGGAATTTCCTTGATGAACCATTTCATACTGCTCAAGCAGCTTTGGACTATATTCTATGCGGTCAATGGCCGAGGGTACTAGAGACATATTTTCAACACCACCAACGACGATAATATCCGCATATCCAGTCATGATCTTTTGGGTTGCAATGTGAAGAGCCTGTTCACTAGAGGAGCATTTTTGGTTCAGCACAAACGCAGGAACACTGTCTGGAATCCCTGCCATCAACGAAGCTAACCGACCGATACAATTTCCTTGGGAGTTCACTTGTGTCGTACAGCCAACAATAACCTCATCAATTAGGCTTTTATCAAAATTCGTACGATTCAATAATGCCTCTAACACAAGGGCTAACAACTCATCGGAGCGATAGCTGCAAAGCGAGCCATTACGTTTCCCAATGGCAGTCCTGACGCCCTCTACCAATACGACTTTTCGCATGGTTTCTTCTTCTCTCCTCTCCGTTATTCGCCTTTAAAATTCGGCTTTCTTTTTTCCAGAAAAGCAGAGATTCCCTCTTTTGTATCCTCACTGTTCATCAAATGTCCCTGATACAATTTCTCAAGCAAGTATCCTCTGTTGTCATATGTAATGGTAGAATTCATGATCGTTTTCGCATATTCGACCGCAAGCGGGCCATTTTTCAAGATACTTGCCGCTTTCTTTTCTGTTTCCTGCTCAAGCTCTTCAAATTCACAGAGTTGGGAAATCAATCCGATTCGCAGTGCTTCCTCCCCGTCAATCACTCTTCCGGTAAAAATTAAATCTTTCGCCATACTTTCACCGATGATTCGTGGCAAGCGCTGCGTCCCGCCACCGGCCGGAATTAAAGATAACAACACTTCCGGCTGACCAAATTTAGCGTTTTTACTGGCGATGCGTATATCGCACGCCAGGGCCACTTCACATCCTCCACCGAGTGCAACCCCGTTTATAGAAGCAATGTATACGATTCGGGATTGCTCCATTTTCATTAATACCCTTGGGGCGTTGGAAGATAAAATATCTTTCGCTGTCCTTTTTTGCATCGCTTTCAGGTCGGCTCCAGCCGCAAATGATTTATTCCCCGCTCCGGTAACAATGGCAACCTTTATATTAGGATCATCCTCAAAATCGTCTATCGCCCACTCCAGCTCTTTCCAGGTATTTGGACTGATCGCATTTCTTTGCGCTTCACGATTAATAATAATTTTCCCAATACCGGATTCCTTTTTTACGATCAAGTCTGTGTATGCCAGATTTTTGCTACTCATAGTCATACCAGCCTTTGCCGGTTTTTCTTCCTAAACGATTGGCATTCACCATGTTTTCCAAGAGTTGAGGCACTTTGAATCTTTCTCCGTATACCTCTTCCATCGATTTAAATGCTTTATACCCCAGATCTAACCCATTAAAGTCATTTAATTCAAAAGGACCCATTGGATGATTAAAACCCAACCGACAGGCTTTATCGATGTCTTCAACCGTACCTACGCCTTCCTCAAGCATTCGAATGGCTTCTGCTCGGAATGCCAGAATCAATCGGGAAGTTAAGAAACCGTTTCGATCCTTTTTGCAAACAACTGTTTCCTTATTCACCATTTTGCTGAACTCCTGTACTTTTTGCAGTGTTTCGTCGGTTGTTTCCAATCCTCTTATAATTTCAATTAAATTCATCATCGGCGCAGGATTAAAGAAGTGAATGCCAATTACGCGACCCGGATTTTTTACGACGGAAGCGATAGAAGTGATACTGACTTGTGAAGTGTTGGTGCCTAAAACGACATCATCGCTTGTAAGCCCATCTAGTTCGCGAAATATATTCTGTTTCACCTTCAAATCCTCCACAGCTGCTTCAATCACCAGGCTGCTGCCTTGTACAGCTTCTTTTAGAGAAACCGAAATGTTGATCCGATCCATTATCGTTTCAATACTTTCAGAAAGCCTTCCCTTTTTCTCAAACCTACCCAGACTTGTTTTCATAGTTACCAGTGCTTTTTCGATTTGTTCTTCATTAATATCAAAGATGGAAACAGATAACTTCTCCATGGCACAAACTTGAGCAATGCCACTCCCCATGATTCCTGAACCTATTACAGTAACCTTCATCTTCGAAACCCTCCCATCAAACAAAATGATTCAATGGCTTTATCGACAACTTCTTTTACACTTTTAGTCAAAGTTGGTGAACAAGTTCAATGCTGGCATTACAGGTGCAAATTCCCAATAACCGACAATATACCAACCGGTTTGTATATAAGCATTATACAAAGGCGTTGTCTCCCCTGTCAATTAGATATCAGAATATTTATTACTGTTTGAATATATCGTCAACACGCAACTTGTCAGCGAAAATGCCACTACGGTACAGGAGAAACTAACATTTCCCGAAAGGATACCACACTCTGGACCGAAGAATTCCTCGGCTGAAAGAAATATACCGGCAGAGGTAAGAACGAACACTCGTCACGTGAGACAGTAGATAAAAAAGGATGACAACAATTGCTGCCACCCTTTTTGTTTCTCATTCATGTTTTGTTTTGTACTAAACAGTGTCTTTATAGGTTTCCATTATAGAAAGCTTCCAGTTTTTCAACTGCCTGACTTACATACTCTGGTTTGTCGTACAAATCATAGTGACTTGCACCTTCAATAACTAAAATATCCTTTTTATCGGAAGCTGCTCTCTTATAGAGTTCATGCCCATCTTTATAGGAACCGAATCCACCTTGGACACTTCCGACAATGATCTGTAAAGGCTGCGTTAGCAGCTTCTCTACCAAGTGGAAAGCATCAAAACCGACAACAGATCCTACGCTCGTAAATTTCAGCTTATTAGGTGAATTAGAGCACTGTCCTCTAGGTGTTGTGTAATATTCAACAGCTTCTACTATATCGATATCCGTAATACCGGCCTTTTCCCTTTCTTCACAACTATTAGGTATCCAGTTCGTAATCAGTGGTTCCGCTCCACGGGCTTCCGCAGTACGTTGTTTCGCAACCGCCTCCAGTGTTTGAATCGCTGCATCAGGAGAACCATCACCTTCCCGATATAGCCTGCCGATATTGGCTCCAACGACTGTACCAACTGCTTTGATTCTGCGTTCTGTCATTGCAGCATTTACCGCATACCCCCCTCCTGCACAAACGCCTAATACACCGATACGATTTTCATCTACAAAATCGAGTGTAGTCAGGTAATCCACCGCACAACGCACATCCTCAACGCGTGCAGCTGGCTCCTCAATATATCGAGGTTCACCTTCACTTTCGCCTTGATAGGACGCATCATAGGCAAGGGTTACATATCCTCTTTCAGCAAGGTTTTCAGCATAGATGCCCGCGGTTTGATCTTTACAACTACTCCCCGGATGAACGCTGACAATGGCAGGGTATTTTTTATTCTCATCAAATCCCTCTGGCAAATAAAGATGACCAGCCATTTTTAAAGTACCATTTTTAAATGCGACAGATTTTTTCACGTTATTTTCTCCTTATTTTTTTATTGTCTGTTACAATTTGACTATTTATTTCGTATCCGACCCATCTATACAGTATCTCCTTTAAGCAAGTATTATCCTCCTTCCATCATTACTGGCGAAGTAGAGTGGAGCGAAATAATAGACATGATTTGATTAATGTCCTTTCGTTCATTATTATAAATGAATATATAAAAATCACCATGATCAGATTTGCACTAAAAGTATAGTAATAAACAGTACTATGCCATTTGTTTATTATAAAACGTGAGTGAAATGAAGAAGCATCTACTTCCGTCTCTTATCAGATGGAAATAGATGCGTCCCTTTAAGTTATATGGTATAACTTAAAATTTTCGTTAACTTGTGTACCCGTAAGCTACTCCCATTCTTATCCACCAATGCGCGGCAAGATATTGTTACTTATTCACTGGCCGTTTCTAGCGCACTTAAGTCCTTCCCTCGCGTTTCTGGTGCCCATGCTATCGTTACGATTGCACCAAGAACACACGCGAATGAAATCATGAGAATAACAGCACTTACCCCGTACCCAGATTGTACGATTGGGACCAAAAACGAACCGATAACCGAACCAACTCTACTTAGTGCAGTAGAAAGACCCTTTCCCGCCCCCCGCAGATTCGTTGGATACATTTCAACTGGATAAATATTGGTAAGTGCTCCTCCTGCATAGGAAGAAAATTGAGCGGCTATATAAAGGATGATAATGAGAATAGGTGGCAGCATATCTGTCCATATACCTATAATGATAAGAGGAATTGCCATAAACGTCAGAGAGAAAATAGCAAGGGTCCTACGCTTAAACTTGTCTGTAATCGCGGCTGCAACGGTGCTAAAAATGATGTTGCAGAAATAGGTAAGAACGGTTGCTCCAAATGCAGCAGTACCGGAAAAACCCATGCTCATAAAGATAATCGGCAGAAACGGACCAAGCGCGAAGCTCGGCAGTACACTAATCATGTAATAGATGCCGATGAAGAGTGTTGACTTCCAGTATTTTTGACTGAATAGCTGGCGGATTCCCGAAAGTTCTTGACCAGGAGCTTGCGTGGCCAACTTTTGGTCCTCAATGAGATTATCGATGCTCACCTCAGGTCCAATGTACTTCCTTACCACCTCTCGCGCTTCATCTATTCGCCCTTGGCTAATGAGCCATCTTGGGGATTCGGGAGCACCTGCTCGAAAAAACATCGTAATGATCCCTAGCACTCCGCTGCTAGCTAAAATCCATCTCCAGGCATCGGGACTCATGTCGATCGTAAAATAACTGACGAGTCCACCTATCGTAGACCCTATGGCAAAAGTAGAGAGATTCAGTCCTAGAAAAAGCGAGCGTGCTTTCGTTGGTGTGAATTCGGCAAGAAGAGTCACCCCGACCGCATATTCGGCCCCAATGGATATTCCCAGGATCAGTCTCAGAACAAACAACAGAGCTGCGTCGTTTACGAAAAACTGCAGAAATGAGGCAACAATCAATACAACAAAATGCCACGTATATATTTTCTGCCTGCCGATTGTATCGCATAATTTTCCGAAGATCAGACTCCCTAGGAAAATACCAATCAAAGGCGAGCTACCAATTAATCCTTGCCAAAGCGGGCTCATATTCAATGCGGGAATAATTTTTACCATAATAAACGACATCATAGCAATGATATAACCGTCAATCGAATGGCCAATCAATGTATACGCTGCCATTTTATAATGAAATTTATTAAGTGGCGCGTTGTCCATTGTTACTGCTTGTGCATTTCTCATTAAGTATGGCTCCCTTCACTCTTGTTGATTCTTTCATACGCGCTGTTAACTTGCTGTTTTGCAGCGGCTAACCATTTTGTCTCCTCCTCTAAAACAGAACGATTTTTCGTAAGCATTTTTTGTGAATCCGCTGGTTTTGGTGTGCCTCCAGTTACTTTTCCTTGTAAACAGTAGAGGGGATCCATCATACTTGCAACTTCTTCGTCTGTCATCATAATTTCAATCCCCATTGTTTCCTTGGCGACTTCAGACAGTAGGGCTCCGGTCATATTCTTCACATCAAGGGATCCTTGATTCATTAACCTTCTGATCATTCCGCCAATGACATGGTGGCTATCTTCAAAAGGAATGTCATACTTTTGGGAAAGAATTTCTGCCATGGTGGCCGCACTTGTAAAGTTGTTTTTCGTTCTTTCATAGGATTGCTCTTTTCGTACTTCAGAGTAGTTCAAAACATCTTCAAAAATAGCCAACACCCGAGTTGCTTCGCTGATCCCATTCCAGAACGTCGACCTGGCTTCCAATGAATCATAATTCGGGAACATGCTGGTATTGCGATTTGCCATCAAACCATCCATCAGGACCCCCGCGCAATGCGCAGATTTGGAGCGAATAAGCTCGAGCGCGACTGGATTTTTTTTCTGCGGCATGATACTGCTTCCATCGGAAACTTCAAATCCGCATTCTAATGTACGGCATTCGTCCGTAGCCCAAAAAAAATGATCCGATGCG
The DNA here is from genome assembly GCF_031583145.1 of Brevibacillus brevis. Classification (NCBI taxonomy): domain Bacteria; kingdom Bacillati; phylum Bacillota; class Bacilli; order Caryophanales; family Paenibacillaceae; genus Brevibacillus; species Brevibacillus brevis. The sequence goes on from NZ_CP134050.1 coordinate 3,290,722, forward strand.
GCCTTGCTGATGTTGCTCATCAGTAAGGAAAGCGCCATTTCTATTTCTAGTAAATAGTCTGTGCTTCCGATCGAATCCATACTGTTTTCGATAACGCTGTCAAAACCCAGCAGGTCACAAACAAATTGCCTGTCAAGGGGGTAGCTTGTCCCTATCCCCGCGGCAGCTCCCATGGGAGAACGGTTCGTGTTTAAATAGGCGGCTTTCAGTCGTGTAAAGTCCCGTGACAGCGCATCAAAGAGCATCAGATAATAGTGAGCGATAGTACCTGGCTGTGCAGGCTGACCAAACGTATAAAAGGTAATAACCGTATCAAGATTTTCCTCCGCTTTTTTAAGGAGAGTACGTTTGAGTGACAATAAATGCTCCATTACCTGCCAAAGAGCTCTTCTCGTCTCCATTCGATAAACAGCGCCCAACATATCATTGCGGCTTCTGCCTAAATGGATTTGACAGCCGACCTTCTCCCCGACGAATTGGTACATCGCCAATTGAAGGTTAAAATAAAGGTCTCCTTTCTGTCCATCCAGATCTTCTGCCCGAAAAGAATTCAACACTTTATCCAGTCCATCGGCAATCTTTCGATACGATTGTTTATCCAGAAGGCCCTGCTTGACCAGCATGAGCCCATGAGCCTTATTCATCATCGTCATTTCATAGCGATGAGAATGAAAATCCATCATCAATGTAGGGACTACCCCTTCGTTTACAAACACTTCTGATAGTCTCATCCGTGAACCCTCTTCCCTAATAATAGAACGATAGCTTGACATGTTTCTCTTCTATACAATTATCAAGCCGCTTGTCCTTGTTCGCATGGTATTCCATATCGATTTTGTTTATTCTGTTGCAGCCTCTGCATGTCTTACCCCTGACAGAGCTTTAGTATTCATTAAAATATTGCTGGATCTTTTTCGGATCTGTTGTTTTGGTAAGCGCCAGTTGAAGAAGAATTCTTGCTTTTTGGGGATTGAGTGAGTTACTCTCTACGAAAGAATCTTGCTCATAAAGTGTTTGCCCAGTTGCTTGGTAAAAGGATTTGACTAATACCACGCCCCGCAAGTTCCCCATTTTTTCATCTGCCGACGATGCTGCCCACCCGCCAAGAACCACTCCTTTTGCCCCGCTTTGAATGGCTGCATTCAACAACGCGAGATCGTTGCTTCCATAAGATTCGGCAAGGATATCGACTTTTGGCAGCATAGCAAGGTTTGCGATATCAAACTCCGTCTGGTACGTATGCTTGGTCAACGGTTGTTGATAGAACCTAACTTTCCCGCCAACAATATCCCCCAAAAACCCCTGCTCTAACGATTTAAAGGAATCTGTCGTCCAATTGCTTGTTTTGCTTATAAATCGAGCGGAACCAATCCGATCATTGAGAACAATGAGGACTCCTTTTCCCTGCGATTGTCGGTCACCCGCTACTTTGACTGCGTTGTAAAAATTTATCGGTCCATCAGTGCTAATTGCCGAAGCCGGTCTCATGGAACCAACCAGAACTACCGGTTTGTCGCTTTTCACGACCAGATTTAGGAAATAGGCTGTTTGTTCCAGAGTTTCCGTTCCGTGAGTGACGACAACGCCATTCACATCATCTTTTGCTAGAAGCTCGTTCACGCGTTTACCTAATGCAAGTCTGTCATCATCGCTTATATCTTGGCTGCTTACATTGATTACCTGCTCTCCGGTGACAGTAGCTATGTTTTTTACTTCTGGAACAGCGTTTATAAGCTCGTTCACTCCATTGGTAACTTGGTAGTTTGAAGAGTCAGTATTTGATTCTGCTGTGGAAGCGATCGTCCCTCCCGTTGCCAGAACCATTACATGAGGCAGATTCTTCTTCACCGCTGTCTCTTCCGCATGTACCCTTACCAAAGACCCGTTTGTGGAATAACAGAACGCCATACCAGTGGCAATAAGAAGGAAAAGCCATTTTTGTTTCATTCTCATGTATACCCCTCTCTGATTTAGGCTTTGATCCGATAATCATCGCGATGCAAAATCGCGTGCCACCCTTATGTCCGTCAAACGGAACGGTCATTCGTCTGCAACACGCTCCGAATCATTCGTTTTTTGCGTCCCTCCTTCTCCTTATAAAGGCTGTGCCATGTCATTCCAGCAAGCTGATCAACTGATTATGCCAAAATCTTCAGATGTCTCTCAGCTATTAAGCACATAATAAGGAATAAAATATACCGTGTCAATCGATTTATCTATTATACGGTATATTTTATTCCTTATTTTGAAATAAAAAAAACCGTTTTTCCTCATAAATTGAAAAAAGAAATAAAGCGGTTTATAATATTCCGTAACACTACCTAGTTGTACGATGGAGGGCTTCAAATGGGAGACAATTTAATCGACCGCATCCGCTCCGCGAGTACGATGCTTCCCAAAAAACAAAGGCAAATTTGTCAATACATCAATGCCAATCTATTTGAAGCCAGCTCTCTTACCGTTGCGGAGCTGGCTCAAAAAGTCGGGACTGGAACCACAACAGTGATGAGACTGGTTGAGTCGTTGGGTTACACCAGCTACAGCAACTTTAAACGAGACCTGCGTCATGCTGTTGTCTCCAGTGCAGGAGAGTCCTACTCCACATTTTGGGAACTGCAGCAAAAAAGACTTAGTGTCAACTTGGAGAGTGGTAGCTCCCGCTTTGCTGGCGTGCTGTTTGAGGGTGAAGCACTATTTCGAAATCTCAACAATCCACATTTTTTTGCTCAGCTCGAGGCAGGGATTGAAGCTATCCTTTCGGCAAAAAGGGTCTATGTTCTTGGTTTGCGCACCTCGAAGCCATTTGCGCTCAATCTTGAGTATCTACTCAAGCACCATATGGACAATGTCTATCAACTGAGTGACGAATCGGAGTTTATGATTGAAACGATCGCAAGGATGAAGCAACAAGATCTTGTCATTGTCTTTGCCGTTCGTCCTATAATTAAAAAAACAGGGGAAATGGTAAGACTTTGCCACAAACTAGGGATTCCAGTGATGCTTATCACTACTGGCAACCAAGATCAGCACCCTTTGACCAGTCTATCTCGCGTGGTGATCACTGCCGGTGAAATCGACAGTTTGCTCTCATGCGTGCCGCTCATTTTGATTAATGAATTGTTGGCACACGAAAGCGGCCGCAGGTTGGAAGGACAGGCCAAACAAGACTTCCAGCGGCTTGAACGGATCCTAGAAGAAAACAATCTCACCATATGGGAACAATAGCATGTGTAACACCGAAGCGGGATTATCATCACAAGAGCTGGGGGTAGAACAGCTAAACCCACAGGATGTCTCAAACCTCGGATCTCTACTATTGGAAACTATGTTTATGGTCGTTGCTGCCACTCATATCGCCATGTATGATTTACCAGCCTTGTTTTCTTTAACAAGACGGATGGTCAAGCTAAGTGCGACAGTTCATCCATGAAGGCTTCGTAAGCTGATTTCCAGCCAAGGCATTTTCGAGGTCTGTGGTTGATGAGGCGAACAGCCTCTGCCAGTTCCTCATCTGACACCGTGGCGAAATCTGCTCGAGTGACCAGGTCAGCTCTAGCTTCTCCTGCAATTCCTTGGCTGCTCAGGTGTGAACTTACCTGTCGGCACGCAGGAGGCTCTCCGCTGCTGATACGCTTCCTGTGCGGGCGCAGCTTCATAACACGAATCTATTCGCCCTCTATTAAGTTCTCGGGCGATGGAGGAGTGATGGGCGACCGAGATGCTGGCCAATGGCTCTCGTGGACCAGCCAAGCCGGTGCAACGTCTCTAGTTGTCCACGTTCCATTATGCTAAGATGGGAGTAGCTCATGATGGGTCCTCCTGTAGAAAATGGTTGTGTGGTAACTTCCATTTTACACGAATCCATTCATGGGCTTCCTTTTTTCTAGCTGTCGCACTTCATATTACAATCCGTCAATACAAAATCAACGAACACCGGCGACCGTAGCATCCCGCTCTTGGTCCAGTTCCGAAACTTCACCGTCTCCTTCTACAATGAATCAGGTGGCCCCTATTATTACACTACTCCTACGTCGACATGGAGAAAATTTCTAAAACGAAACGGCTTTGAACATATCCGGCATCACGATCTACGGCATACTGCGGCTACCCTACTGATCGAAGCTGGCGCTGATCTGAAAGCCGTACAAGAACGGCTGGGGCACTCAAAGTATCAAACCACTGCAGACCTGCATGCGCACGTTACGAAAAAGATGAGCCAAGAGACAGCTAAGAAGCTAGAAAAATTTGATCCTCGAAAAAGCACCCTGTGAATTTCGTCCCCAATCCGTCCCCACTAGATGATTGCCCCTCGCTTTATCCCCCACCTTACACGAAGCCATAAATACAAAAAAACCTTGATTTCTCAAGGTTTCTACGTACTAAAAACGATGGAGCGGGTGATGGGAATCGAACCCACGCTACTAGCTTGGGAAGCTAGAGTTCTACCATTGAACTACACCCGCATGAATGTATAGTGTTTGAAAAGTATTTTCACTTCGTAATGGTCCTGTTTCACCGCGAAGCAATTGTTCCATCTGCTTACAATTATATAACGTTCGATTAAACTTGTCTAGTGGCTCAGGAATTTTATGTCTTTTTGTATTTCCTTGATTTCATCTTAATGACGATGTCACATGAATCTGTTCCTTTATTATGTAAATAAGTGCGATGTCCATAAATATCATCAATCCGGCAAGAAGTGTACAGCTCATCTCCCCCATCGCCTGTACCTCCAGTCATATCTATGCGGTTGAGCGACGAATGAGATCAGGAAGCCCGCCGGACGAGTCCGACGGGCCATCACCTGCAGATCGCTACTTGCCTAGTTCGTCGGCGGTCGGGCCGTAAACGCCAGGGACCGGCTGGTCGAGCAGACGCAAGTATACGCCGAGCTGCGCGCGGTGGTGAATCATGTGGCTCATGCCGATCGTACGGAACGCCATCGCCTTCGGCTGAACGGCCATGATCGTATCGCCGCGACGGAGCGTCCAGTCCGAAGCCAGCGCCGCTTCGTCGATGGCGTCCAGCGTCCGCTCGAGCTCCACAATGTTCGCGTCGAATTCATCCAGCAACGCCTGGCGACTCGTTAACGCTTCCCTTCGAGTAGCCGCGATCGCCAGGTCAATCCCCGTATCACGAAGAATGCCCAGTTGCCAATTTACTAGGTTGACGACATGCGTCGCCAATTCCCCGAGCGTGAAAGACTTCTCGTGCGGCTTCCAACCGAGATGCTCGTCCGGCAAACTTGCCAACAGTCGGCGTGTCCCCGCCCACTCGTGCATGACATCCCCGATCAGCAATGCTTTGTTCAACACCGGCTTGTCCCTCCTCGCGCGAGCAAGACATCTCGCCCTGCGCCTCTGGTATAATTTCCCGATACAAGCTTAATCGGAGCTACTATTTTTGTAAAGCATCGTGTAACAGTTGAACAAGACCCGCTTCTGCAAGTAAACGAGCGCCCACAAAACGTTTGACATTCCCCGTCAAAATGAAGATTCCGCTTGCATTCATTAACCTCTTGTCGTACATTTATTCCATTTTCATCTCGAATCAATCGCTGCGCTAACTATTCTTGATCATCATGGAAAACCTCTTCTATCATTTTACGTACAATCTCTCTTTCAAATTTCGCTACTCCACTTCCCATTACACACTGACAATTCACCTGGTGTCCAATGATATCTTCTGTCGCTTGAAGCAAGTCACCATTTACGATTTTTACAGCCATCTTCCGCCCTCCGATCAACTATGCCGTTTTAATTTTTAAATCTCGATGGATTTTCAACATAACTCTCGATCACATACCCGCAATTTGTACAGATTCTATGAAAGATAGCCGAACCAAGAGCAAACACTTTATGTAAGGGGTGCACGGCCGCATACCCAGATTGTCTCCCTTTTCCGATCTCTTGGCTTCCACATTTCGGACACTGCTCTTTTTGATTTTCCATTTGCCCTCGCCTCTCTCCATTCCTATTTCCATTCTGTGGATCCATATGGTTATAGATCGATTGCCTTACCAATTATGCAGTATGGTTCATGTTCATAACGGAAAGAAGACACAGAATCCACTGGCGGCGCAACTCTGCAAATTCCTATTCGAAGTAGATTGTCGACTGCTCCTATGATTTTTCAGATATGAGGCTTTCTTTACTGTGAGGGAGCCTTTCCGTCAATCATTCGTACTTTACATCCGATAAAAGATAGATAAAAAATATGAATGTTAGGATTACTCATCGTTATCTAGCAGATTAATACTACCATAATTTTCATCTTTTATCGATAATGCCTAGACTGTTTGTACGCTAAAGGACCATATGGAAAAGTACACCGTCCATGTATTTGTTAAGCACAATGGTTAGCGTGCCGGTTATTCAACATACGATTTTCAATGTACACATAATGTTTTTAATCATCACCATAATTTTCAAGTCAAGGTGGGGTTTTACTTTGGGGTGTCGCCCGCAGGAAGCCAATTATCTAAAGGGTGTTTCCCTTGATCTCGGTTTGAGCCGGTTGAGCTTGCCGTCCATGACGAAACGACACCCAATCGATCAACCGTTTGCGATCGCAAGCGCAGACGGAAGACGACAAATCGTATTCCATTCGGAATCGATTCGGGCTCCTGATACCCCCCAATACTCTGCTTCACCAAGGCAAGTTGAGAAGGGGAAGTGTTATTCCGGGTCCGAAAAGTCTCTCTCAGTTGCTGCTTCCACCTGCTTGATACGAAAAGAAATCGCAAGACTCACGAAGACGAAAAGCATTTGAAGAGCCAAAGCCGACAGAATCCCACCTTCAGGAAGGGCGACTATCAGCATGACCGCTGCCACTCCGAAAAGGATCCGGATGAACCCTGCGGTTTTCAACAAAAAAAGCTCTTCAGGACGATTCGCCCAAAGAGCTTCGTTGACATATATGGTGCCGGTGAAGGGACTTGAACCCCCACGGTTTCCCTCACGATTTTGAGTCGCGCGCGTCTGCCATTCCGCCACACCGGCGAGTGAAAACTGTATGGCTATGATAGCACGACCATTCCGTAAATGCAATGGCATGTGGAAGAGCTCTACGACTTTTCAATCTGTTGCAAAATCTCCTCCGCCCACTGATGAAAGACAGACAGTCCTTCTTCCACATTCGGAAAAAGCCGCTCAGCCTCGCAAACAAAATCCGGAAATTCCGTGATTCGATTCTTCCGGATACGTACCCCCTCCGCCTCGCAGCGAATATCCAGGAAATAGGGAACAGACTCGTCTACCCCGTAGCTGTTTTCCAAAAACTCGTAGGTCCTGACCCATTCCAGAATACGCACCTCAGATGGTTTCAGTCTCAATACTTGCTCCAAAGACATGATTGTCTCATTTCCGTAGTAATGCACTTCCATTCAACCTTTCCCTGGTTTGTTCAGGTCCACAGGCGGAGATACCCCCGCCTGCTTCCATCAAAAAACCGTTATATCGACGACAGCAGCTCTCGCAGTTCCTTTACGATAACCGTCTGGTAGCCAGTCCCCTCACCGTATTGCTCCAGCATTTGCGCCCGAGCGATTTTGATGTTGTCGTCGTAGTCGGGAGCATTGCGATCCGGGTTTTGCTGTTTGAAAGCGACCATCACATCCTGAACATGCTTCGGACGTGGCCCCCATTTGGCCAGCACGTGCCCGCCGGTATCAGCGAAGAGAACCACAGGAATGGAGCGCCCGCCCATGGTAAGAAACTCGTCCATCAAATCGAGGTGCTCTTCCATGATCATGATCTCCGTGGGAATCTCGGTGTCCTTCAGTGCTTCGAGAACCACTGGCACGTTGCGGACCACATCGCCGCACCAATCGGCCGCGATAATCAGGCAGCGCAAATCGTCCCGATGTGCCAGCGAAGCGAAAAACTCGCGGTCTTCCTCGCTCGGCCACACAAAGGCGGCTTTCCATTCCTGGAATTTCTCCTGGTTTTTGGTCATCCCGTCGATAAACGCCTGTGGTTTGATCCCCGTCCGAAACTTATGAGCAATATTTGTTGCCATATCCCGCATCCCCCTTTTATGTATGTGGGGAAGAGACACATCCTTCCCCATCGTAGAACCCTGCTTATATGTAACCCCGCTTACTCTTCTTTCTTGTTCTCCTCTTCCTGCTTGGCCAGCTCCATCATTTTTTGCAGCAGGATGTGCTGCGGCATGTGCATGAGCTGTTCCAGTGGAACCTTCAGCTTTTCAGCCAGCTTGACCGCGGTTTCAGGCGATATTTGCAAAGGGCGCACGAGCTCCCTCTCCTTTCGTAGACATGGTGGAAGTCTCTTTAGTATAGCACGCGAAGCGGCCCTGCCATAGAACGGATTGGAAATCCTTGTTCTCTTAGCGACCTGGAATTGCGGCAGGGAAAAAAACGAGATCATCCTGCCAGCTATCCTAGCGGGATGATCTCCCCACAGATGCAATCCTGTCCATTCATCAAGGCTGTCGCTTGGTCAAAATGCACGGGACACCGAATCCGATCGCGCCGGGCTGGGACATTTGCTCCAGATATGCCAACCCCCGGGCGCATTGCTGCTTGCAGACCTGACAGGTGGAAGATGTTACGATTTTCAAGTTCAGCTGATTCGGGTGTTGCCGGGAATTTTTCTTCTTTACCTTTTTCGCCTTGGCCATCCGCTCTCCCCCTTAGCCCTGGATCACTCCAGTCTATGAAGGAGAACAACCCTACTCCTTAGGCAAGGGCACAAAACCGGTCAGATTGCCGCAAAATGGGCCATGCGCTCCCGCAAAAAAACGCCGTGCCCAGGCACAGCGCTTCTCTAAAGAAACCTCTTATGGCTTTTCCCCCAAAACCTGCTTCAATTCCTGCTCCAGGGTGTAGGAATCGATCATGCCGATTATTTTTTTCCGGACGATGCCTTGCGTGTCCACCACATAGGTCGTCGGGAAAGCCTGGACCAAATAGCGGTTGGAAACGGTACCGGCGACATCCATCGGAATCGGAAAGGTGAGCTTGTACGCTTCGACGAAGGCCTTTGCCGCCTCCGGACTGTCGCTAGTGGTAACGTTTACCCCGTAAAAGTCGACCTTGCCGCCGTATTTTTCGTAGAGCTTTTGCAGATCCGGCGCCTCCATGCGGCACGGCCCGCACCATGATGCCCAAAAGTTGAGTACCACGGGTTTGGACCTCTTCCCTTCGACCTTGTATACCTGATTGTCTAAGCCTGTCAACGTGAAATGAGGGGCCTGAAATCCCACTTGCGGCTTTTGTACCTCCGTCACTACGGCGGCAGATTCCTTGGGCTCTTGCCAGACGGCAAAGCCGACACCCACAGTCACCAGCAGCGCCAGGGCCAGCTTTTTCATGTTGTCACCTCTGCTTATGCTCGATCAAAATCCTGTAAAGCCGCCGAACAATTGAATCAGGACACGCGTAATATCCGTCAACTTGTCTGTGTACAAAAGCACCCCGAACAAAATCATGACGCCTCCGCCCACTTTCATAAACTGATCGGAGTATTTGACGATGGCGCTCACCTTACTGATAAAGAATGTCATCACAAAAAACGGGATGGCAAACCCGAGCGTGTAGGCGATGGTGTAGGTCAAGGCACGGGAGGGGTCCGACACTCCCATGACGATGATCCCGGACAAAATGGGGCCAACACACGGCGTCCAGCCCGCAGCGTATGTCATTCCTACCAGTATGGACCCAGTATACCCGATTGGGCGGGATTTTAAATCAATCTTGAACGATCGCATCATCCAGTCCATCTTGAATACTTGGAGCATGACAAGGCCGATGACGACGAGCAAAATGCCGCCAAGCTGGCGAATCAAGTCCTTTTGGTTGACGAAGAGACTTCCGATCCAGGAGGTAGACAGACCTAACGCAATGAAAATAATGGAAAAACCGATGATAAAGAACAACGTGTGCAGCAAAGCCTGTTTCTGGAATACCGTCCGCCCTCTCTTCACTTCATCGACGGTAATCCCCGTTATGTATGATAAAAAAGACGGATAAAGGGGCAAGCAGCAAGGCGAAATGAACGACAGAAAGCCCGCGCCAAAAGCCAGCAAAATGGAAATGTTTCCAGTCATACATACCTCCGAAGGTTGTTTCATCCACTATATTCCTTATTGTAGCGAAACTTGCCCCTTGCCAAAAGTGGAACGGACACTTTGCCTTAAATCCGTGACATTGTGTTTACGGAATATTTATTATGTCACCTTAATGAAGCTACTGCTGCTGCGACTAACCGTCTTGCCACTGAGGGAACAACCGTATGCTTTCTTCACAAAAAAAAAGAGGCGGATACGATACCGCCTCTTTCTCCTGTGTCTATTACTTCTGGATGGTCACTTTTCCGCCGTCTTGCAGCAGCGTCTGACCCTTCACCACGACTGTATCTCCAGCGGCCAGACCGGAGACAATCTCGATGGTATCGCTGGATGCTGCCCCTGTCGTCACTTCCACCTGTTTGGCGACATCGCCTTCCAGCTTGAAAACGTATTGTTTACCCGAGCGCTCGAAAACGGCTTTGCGGGAGATAATCAAGCTGTTCGATTTTCCGCCCGTGCTATTCGGGAACGTCACGTTCACGACCATGTCCGATTTCAAAGCATTGTCCGGATTCGGAATGGTGATTTCAACCGGATACGCTTTGAGCTGCGAATCCATGACGGGGCTGATTGCCGTGACTTTGGCATCGATTGTTTTTCCTGTCGATTGCACATTCACTTTGACAGGCGTGCCCACCTTCACTTTGGTAACATCTGCTTCGGACAGGTTTGCTTTCACCAACAGCGGGTTCGTGTTCACGAGTACGACCACGGGCTGTTGACCCGCCATCTGACCTACAGCGCCGTTCACGCTGGAGACAAATCCGCTGATCGGTGCCGTCACGGTCGCATTTGCCAGCGACTCGCGCGCGTTTTGCAAGCTAACAGCTGCTTGGTTCACCGATGCTTCCGAAACTTGCGTGCTGGTTTTTTGCTTGGCTACCTGCAGAGATTGTTGCGCATTCGCATACGAAGTCTGGGCGTTGGTCAGCTCCGTGTTCGCTTGTTCCATCTGCTGGGACGAAATGGCTCCTTGCGAGAACAACTGCTGCATCCGCTGCTGGTTGACTTTGGCATCCTGCAGGGCTTGCTCTGCCTGCTTCAGACTGTTTTGCGCTTGAACCAGTCCTTGGTCCGAACTGCTGGATGCCTGTTTCAGATTGGCTTGAGCCACCCGATAAGAAGCCTCTGCCTGTTGGACGCTGTTGCTCAAATCCTGCTCGTCGATTTTAAACAAGAGCTGTCCCTTTTGGACGTACTGCCCCAGTTTAACCGGAAGCGACGTGATCTTGCCGCTTACCTTCGGGGTGATTTGCACTTCCTCGCTTGGTGCGAGCTTTGCGGTCAGCCCGGAATCCGAGCTGACTGTACCTGTCGAAACCTGCTCTACCTGAACCGGTGTGACGGACTCCGTCTTTTCCGAAGGTGTTTCGGCCGCTTGCGGGCTGGAACAACCTGCCACCAGTGTGATGGCGAGCAACGCTAGTATGACGGGTTTATTGGCTTTAAACATATATGTCCCTCCTTATCCCACAAACGATTTACACTTCCAGAGCGGGAGCTTTCTTTGCGTTTTTCTTGGCTTCTTTCTTCGCTTTGCGCAGAGCGCGTTTTTCCCGGCGTTTTTTGCCTCGTTCATCGAACGAAGTGGTGACGACCGGCACCAAAACGAGAGTAATCAAGGTAGCGAAGCTGAGGCCGAAGATTACCGTGATGGCCATCGGCGCTTGCGTCTCTGTACCCGAACCGCCACCGAATGCAAGCGGTCCGATTGCCAAGATCGTCGTCAGCGTGGTCATCAAGATCGGGCGCAGACGGATCGGTCCGGCATGGAGAATCGCATCACGCAGTTCCCAGCCCTGTGCACGCAGTTGGTTGACATAGTCGATCAGTACGATCGCGTTGTTCACGACCAGACCGATCAGCAGGATGTAACCGATCAAGACGGATACGCTGATCGGTGTTCCCGTCACGAGCAAACCAAGCAGCACGCCTGTAACCGTCGGTGGTACGGAGAACATGATGATGAACGGGCTGTACAGCGACTCGAACTGCGATGCCATGACCATGTAGAGCAATACCACGGAGAGGACAATCGCAAGTGCCAGACTGCCGAACGATTCCGCCATATCCTCACTTTGACCGCCAAATTCCAGCTTGTATCCATCTGGCAGATTCAACTTATCCACCTTGGCTTGAATATCTTTCGTGACCGAGTTCAGATCCCGCCCAGCCAAGTCACTCGTAATTTTCACTTCACGAGTCATGTTGGAGCGGTTGATCGTCAGCGGCACGTCTACCTTGCTGATCGATGCCACAGAAGAAAGTGCCACTTGAGCTCCGCCTGGTGCAGAAATGCGCAGATTGTTCAAGTAGTTAATATCTTCCTGATAATTCTCAGGCAATTGAAGCTTAATGTCAATTTCATCGTCGCCCGTACGATACTTCGTAACAGTCTGCCCTTGGAAGGAAGTGCGCACGGCAGAGAGAATTTGGCCGGTTGTCAGGCCGTACAGGCTCGCTTTCTCCGCGTCCACCTTCACTTCGAATTCCTGTCTGGACTCTTCCAGACTCGTCGTTACGTTGTTCGTGCCAGGAATGCTTTCTACTTCCCCTTTGATGATCGAGCTGATGTCTTTGAGGACATCGAGGTCATCCCCGCGAACCGTCAATTCAATCGGCGAACCGGTGGACATGCCCTCGGCTGCACTGACAGTGATCTCAGGCCCTGCAATGGATTTCATCTTTTTCGTCAAGTCGATCACGATGTCTTCCGAGGAGCGCTGCCGCTGCGTGACGTCCACCAGCTTGAGCGAAATCGTCGCCTGGTTGGAGGAAAGCGTGCTGGCAAGCGGAGAACCGTTGCTGCCGATGGAGGTCGCCACAATGTCCTTCTCCGGTACCTGGTTGACGATTGCTTCCACTTGTTTGGCCACTTTTTCGGTTTCGGCAAGCACCGTACCGTTCGGCATTTTGATGGAAACCGAGATTTGTCCTTGGTCCATGCTCGGAATGAACTCGGCACCGATCATCGGCGTGAGGGCAAGCGAGCCCACCATCATGACAATCGCCGAGATAATTACTGTCTTACGGTGTCCCAATGCCCAGCCGAGCAATTTTTGATACGCCTTTTCCACTTTGTGGAATCCGATGTTGAACCAAATAACCGGGTTGATGCCTCGGTAATCTTTTCGGTTCGCGTGATCCGGCACCTTTTTCAAGATGCGCGAGCTCAGCATCGGGACCAGCAGAATGGAGAACACGAGCGCTGCAATGTGGGAGAACACCACTGTCAATGCAAGCGGTCCGAACAATTCCGCCGCGATCCCCTCCGTCAAAGCGATCGGCAGGAATACGCAAATCTGCGCCAATGCCGAAGCCATAACGGCCGTTCCCACTTCCTTCGAACCGTCAAGGGCCGCTTGCATCATACTCTTGCCTTGCTCCCGCTGACGGAAGATGTTCTCAAGCATAACGACCGCAAAGTCAATCAGTGACCCCAGACCCAGGGTCAAGCCGGACAGGGAAATCAGGTTGATCGTCTGCCCTGTCATGTACATGAGAAGGAACGTCGCCACGATCGACACCGGCAATACGATAATGGCGATGATCATGGACTGGATGCTTCCCAGGAAGAAGAACAGCAGGACGATCCCGACCAGACCACCGAGCAGGGCGTGCTCTGCGGTCGTGTAGATGGAATCCTTGATATACGTTGACGTGTCAAGGGTGGTCGTGACCTGGATGTTCGCAGGCAGGTCCTTTTTGATCTTTTCCATCTCTTTTTTGACTTCGTCTGCGACCTCGATGGTGTTGCCGCCCGATCCCTTGGTGATGGAAATGCCAAGGCTCGGCTTGCCGTTCACATAGCTCAGCTGCGTGACTTCCTCGGTCGTATCCTTCACCTGGGCAATGTCGCTCAAGCGAAGGGAGCTGCCGTTTCCGAGCGAGATGGGAGCGAGTGCGATCTGCTCTACGTTGGCGTACTCCCCTTGCACCCGGATGTTGAGTTTTCCGTCACCCTCGCGAACAGCCCCTGCGGAACCCGACAGGTTGCTGCTGCTAAGCGCTTGCTGTATTTGATCGAGAGTAAGGCCATAAGCGGACAGCTTTGCCGGGTCCACAATGACATCGATGATGCGATCTTGACCGCCGCTAATCGATGCGGACGCCACGCCATCGATCCGCTCCAGCCTGGATTGGATCAAATCTTCCGCCATTTTTTTCAACTGGTTGACATCTTGATCGCCCGTCACCGCGAATTGGATAATCGGCTGGCTGTTCGGGTCGATCCGCAGTACGCGCGGTGCATGAGCAGAGTCAGGCAAAGCGCCGCGAACCTGGTCCACTTTCTCGCGCATGTCCAGGGTCGCCTGATCCAGGTCTGTACCCCAGTTGAACATCAGAATGACTTGGGAAGCTCCCTCCACGGATACGGAGGAAATACTGTCCAAATCTGAAACTGTGCCCAGCGCGTTTTCGATTGGCTTCGTTACGAGCTTTTCCACCTCGCTCGGCGAACCACCGTCGACGGAAGTAACCACGACCGCGACCGGGAAATTCAAATCCGGCATCAGGTCGATGGCGAGTCGTGGAAGCGAGACGAAACCAAAAATCAGCATGGCCACCGTCAGCATGATCATCGTGACGGGGCGTTTAATGGATAGTTCTGACAGATTCAACTTTACTCACCTCTTCTTTAAATCAGCTAGTCAGTTTCTTTTTTTGTGAAATCATTTCCTGCAACGCATGAAGAGATGAGATTGCATGAGGATCCTCCAACTCCATCCCCTCCTGTACCCGTTCAGTCAGGGAAACCCACACGATGCGGCGATCACTACTATCTCGAAACCTCCTCACCAAATTTTCTTGCTCCAGCCGGTTGATCAGCCCCGAAGTTGTACTGTATGAAAGATCGACAGCTTTGGTTATGTCTCCCATCGTTTTTGGCCCTTTCTCAATCTGTTCCAGGATCAGGACCTGTTGCCATGTGACGTCGCCGCTATCCAGTTCCTTCTTCGAAATCGATGAAAACAAGGCACTTGCTTCCCGCAGGAGCTTTGCCAGCTGAATCAGTTCTTTCATGAAAGCCTCCCCTTGCATTCACTACGTGACCCGTGACTCATCCTTGTTACTCGTCATTTCACCAACCTTATTCTACCGATAGTCCTAGGTAGTGAAGTCTACCACCTGGTTGATTTCCAGAAGGGGAGGGTCTATCTGGAGATAGATGACAACGCATGCTAGAATGAAACTAAGTGATAATCCAGAACAGAGAAAGAAGGATGTCTCTTTGTGGAAAGTTAGCCTTAAAGCAATTCAGAAGCGCTTATTGATCATTTGGTTCTCCGTATTGATCGTGCTGGCCTTATTGCCGAACTCATTTATTCACGAAACCCCCTTACAGTTTTTCATTACAATGGTACTATTCTTTTTTTATATCGTCGTCTTCTGGGCGTCTAAAAAAAATTGGAAGCCCTTCCAGATTGAACTGGTCACGATATTGCTCGGCTCCGTTTCCCTGATCAAGAGTTTGGTCGTAGGCGGAGAAGGCTTTGGCATGATGCTTCCGCTCGCCGTGTTCATCGGCTTTCATATCGAAGGGAAACGCTCGCTTGCGTATGCGACTTTTTTTGGTGTCTGCACGACCCTGTCGATGTACTTCGAGGGCATTTTGTCCATCGCCCACCTCGTCCCGTTTATCCTGACCTACATCGGTTGCTATATTGGTGGGCGCGGGTACCGTATTCAAAACACGGCGTACCAGATGAACCAACAGCATCTGGAGGAGCTGCAAAAAGCGCACACCGAGCTGCGTGAAGCCCACGACCAATTGCAGGAGGCGGCGCTCCATACCATGCAGGTGGCGGTATTGGAGGAACGTACCAGAATCGCACGGGACATCCACGATGCACTCGGCCACAGCCTCACATCGCTTATCGTCCAGCTCCATGCGGTAAAGTACATGCTGCAAGACGGCCCTCCCCAAGCGCAGGAGGCCGTTCGGAATATGCTCAGCGTAGCCAAGCAAAGTCTGGATGACATCCGTTCTTCCGTTCACACCCTTGCTATGGATAAAACATCGTTGGGGCTCGCTCCCCTGCGGGCACTTTTGTCCCAGGCGGAAAAGCACACCGGCGTGAAGATGAATTTGATCAGCAACAATCTCGAGAGCACGTTGTCCCAAGAGGTGACTGTCACGGTATATCGCATTTTGCAAGAAGCGATTACAAATACCTTGCGTCACTCCGATGCGAAAACCATCGATGTCCACGTGGAAACGAAGCCGGAGTCCATCGCGATCTCCATTCGAGACGATGGCAGCATCACTCCTGACAAGGCGATCCAACCCGGCTTCGGACTGAACGGAATTCGGGAGAGACTGCAAAAATGGAATGGAAAATTTCACTACTTTGTTCGGGATCCGCACGGTTTTCAAATCGATGTGGAAATCCCGCTGACATCACTTCGAACGAAGGGGGCAATCGGCGATGACTGATACATCTCAGCAAGAGAAAATTCGCGTCGTTCTGGTAGATGACCAGACGATGATTCGTCAAGGACTTGGTTACGTCATCCAGATGCAACCTGACATGGAGGTTATCGGGGAAGCGGCAGACGGCAACGAAGCCGTAAACATCATCGGGGAGCTCGTTCCCGATGTCGTCTTGATGGACGTACAAATGCCGAACAAATCGGGGATCGATGCGACCAGGGAAATCATGCTAACGCACCCCACGGTGAAAGTACTCATCCTCACTACTTTTGACCATCACAACTACGTGGTAGACGGCATCCGCGCCGGAGCCGTCGGCTACATGCTGAAAGACGCAGATTCGCAGGAAATGCTGGATCTGATCCGTCGCGCGTACCAGGGAGAAGCGCTGTTCCATACCGTGACAGCCGCCAAAGCGCTGGCGGAAGTCCTCAAAGCCCAGCAGCCCGCTCCCGAAAGTCCGCCATCCGCATCGGTCCTCCTGGATGATTTGACGGATCGCGAGCTCGATGTGTTGCAGCAGATTGCATACGGCTACCGAAACGACCAAATCGCTCAAAACCTGTTCATCAGCGAGGGCACGGTCAAGACCCACGTCCATCGCATCCTGCAAAAAATGGGCGTAGAGGATCGCACGCAGGCTGTAGCCATGGCGCTCCGCCATCGGCTGGTCAAATAGAGCGACGAAAAGACGGAAGCGCTACTTCCGTCTTTTTTGCTATTCTCTTTCAGATTTGACCATTCTGGCAAAGCGGAAGTCTGATCTCAAAGCGAGCCCCACCCAGCTTGGGAGAATCATCCGCAAAAATTTCTCCGCCGTGATCATTGATGATGCGCTGTGTCGTGGACAGGCCGAGTCCTGTCCCTTCCTGTTTCGTCGTGTAAAATGGCACGAACAGATTTTGCTTCGCTTCCTCTGATAGCCCGATCCCGTCGTCCTCGACGGTAATGACGACCTGATTAATCGAGGCGAATACGCTTACCCGCACCAACGTTCCTTTGCCCATCAATGCTTCGAATGCGTTCTTCAGGATGTTTAAAAACGCTTGCTTGATCCTCGGACGATGACCGTATATGTACCAATCCCCTTGTCCAATCTGCACGTCCAGCCGGATGCCTCTCCTGTTTGCCTCCGGCTCCAGCAGGCGAACGACCCCGTGGACTTCCTCCATCACGAGGAAACGCTCGGAGACGATCTTGTCGTCCCGATAGCGGGCCAGCACGAGCACGTCATTCAACAAGCCATCGATCCGCTCGATTTCCGTCAAAATGACCGAGAAGTAGCTCTCCCGGCGCTTGTTGTCCCCCTGCTCCCTGAGCAACTGAATGAAGCCTTTGATCGAAGTCAGAGGATTGCGAATCTCATGCGCCATGCCTGCTGCCAATTGTCCTACTGCGGCCAGCGCCTCCCGCTTCGTCAGCTCTTCCTCGTAGCGCTTGCTATCCGTGATATTGCGCATTACCGCGATCGCCCCGCACAGCTCCCCGTTTCGATAAATCGGACTCGTGCTGACTGTCGTCCACTGCGAATTGTATTCCGCTACATAATGCCCGGATTGCCCACGCTCGATCACCCATTGGACGAAACGTTCGCTGTCGTGCGGACAGAACGCTTCGTCGATATTTCTGCCTATGATCTGGTCGCGGTCTACTCGAAACAGTCGGGCAAGCTCATAGTTTGCCTCGATAATGTTCTTTCGCCTGTCAATCATGAGCACCGCGATGTCGTTGGATTTTAAGACGAGCTGGACCAATTCCTGTTCGGCCACTTCGGAGAAATACTCCTCGGCTCCCCCCTCTTCGGAGCCGTGGACAGCCTGAAGGTTTTGAATGCCGCCTGCTTGTCCGACGTGGAACAAGCGGGCAAGCACCTGATCAACCACCTGGTAGAGCTGTACCATTGCTTGCAAATACGGCTCCCGCTCCGTTTCGGTACCTGCGATGGCGGCGAGGTCGCCATTCAGGCGGGCAAGCACCGCATCCCTCCCCAAGCGAATCCACTCAGCGGCTTCGCGGGCAGGCGCTCTCCCATCCGCACAAGCGGCATACAGCTCCTCCGATAGCCTGTCCAGATCGCGATGTCCCTCTGCCCCCGCACAATCCGCAAACGTCGCAAACATTTTGACAAGCCATGATGTTGATGGAGCGTACTCCCTCTGCCCGCTTTCTGAGCTGGAAGAAAGCACGTTGGCAGCCAAAACAGGTGCCAGTTGAACAAGATAAGTGCGTATCCGATTTTTCAAGTCGCTCTGGCTCCTTTGCCTTTACTTTACCGCGTGGCTAAATTTTCCAACAGACGATACTTTTATTATGAGCGTTATGTACCTGTGATGTAAAGCGGTACGAATGAGCTCGTTAGCGTATTATCGGAAGCGATAAAAAGGCATTTGCCCACCTGTTGGCAAATGCCACGGCCCGTTACGAGTGCGCCTTTACCGCGTATCCCTCAAGCGTCGACGTTACCGGGCTGTTCGGGTTGCTGCCAGCGTGTGCGCGCTGGAATGCCTCGCTTTGCGTCCAATTTTGAAAATCTTGTTCCGTCGCCCATTTCGTGAAGACAATATACTCGTTGCCTTCCGCGGGTGCGAGAAACAGGAATTCCAGAAAACCCGGAACGTCCTTCATCCTTTCGCCGCCACCTGCGAAAGCCCGCTCCAAATGCGACTGGTAATCGGCCGGAACCTTCAATTTGTTCATGGAAACGTACATGCGCTTCACGCCCTTTCCCGATTGGATACCTTTCCCATTATAGCAGCGAACCCTCGAAAAACCAAAAAGAACCGCAGACGATATTAGTCTCGCCTGCGGTTCATTTGCTGTTCCAGCATGATGTCCATGAGGAGCGTATCCTGCAATGGATCTTTTGGATCCGTCGTCAACAAAGCAGCTACCGCCGCCATCGCGCTGCGGACCGATTGATAGGAGTAAAAAGCATCCCGTTCCGCATCGCTGAACAAAGAAAGGTCGGAGCGTTCCTGCACCGGGTACGGAAAATCCGTCTCTACTCCCGCGCGATCCAGTACAATCAGCGCCTGCTTGATCGCCAGCAAGGCTGCACTTACGCTGATTCCGTACTCTTTGCGCAGATCGTCCCATACCTGAAAGGCGGACTTTTCTACCCGCTCCTGATTGGGCCGCGTGATGATACCTGTCTTGCGTCCCTCTTTCAACAGCCAGTCTACAAAGATGTCCGGACGTGGGGGAAACGCATAGACCTGGAGCTTCATCTCCAGCTCGGTCGGATAGTCTTTGGCAAATCGCGCGTGCGACAAGGACATCTCATAGCGCCGAGAGGGATGGCCCGGAACCGTCACAAAGACCGTGTCTTGCCGCACCGCAGCGACCTGCAGCTTGGTGCGGGCAGGGATCCTGCCTTGGGGAGCCTTTTCCCTGCGGATATTTCCCGGTATGAGCTCCGTACCGAACTGATGGTACTCTAGCGGAGAGTCTATCCACGGGATTGGTTCCCGTGTCTGTATTTCATACAGCCCGTTGAACGTCACCCATTCGCCCGGCCGGCGCTGGCTGCGGATCAGAACCATATGGCGTTCGTCCTCCGGCGGGACTTCGGCATCCGTATCTTCCGGCGGCGGGAACACGCGTTTGTGTTCGACGAGAACGCTTTCGTGCAGAAGCAGTCGCTCCAACAGCTCTCGTTTGCTTACCCATTCGTATCCAATCCGGTAAATCCGGTTCTTCATCGGCTCCACCTCCTTCTTGTCGCCATCTGGTGTGATTTCTTCCAGCCGAGTTTTTGTTAACCTACCATATGTATCAACCGACCTGTCCGTGCCGGGCAGATCGTACAATTCCCTGCAAGGAGTGCGCTGCCTCGCGCGGGGAAGCCGCTCTGCTGATCGCACTGATGACAGCCACGCCGTCTGCCCCGAAGCGAATTACTTCCGAAGCGTTTTCCAGTGTAATTCCACCGATCCCGACGATTGGGAGCTCCGTTCCTACCGCATCGCGGATTGCCTTCAAACCCGCCGGCCCGATTGGCTCACCGGCATCCGCTTTTGAGGAAGTGGCGTACATGGCTCCGACCCCGATGCAGTCTACCCCGCCATTTTTCGCCGCCAATGCTTCTTCTACTGTCCCTGCTGATACGCCGATGTACATATCCGGTCCGACGATCCGTTGCACCTCGGCAAGGTGCATGTCGTCCTGTCCCACGTGGACTCCGTCCGCCTGCAGACGAACGGCGAGATCGACGTCATCGTTGACGAAAAACAGCGTACCGTGCTCGCGGCAAAGTTCCTGCAGCTGGCGGCCAAGCTCAAAACGCTCATCGGCAGTCAGCTTGCTCCCTTTGTCGCGGAGCTGCAGCGTCCCCACTCCGCCCTCAAGTGCTTCTCTGACGATCTGGACGGTACGCTCCACGGAATATCCGCAATCTTGCGTTCCGATGACAACATACACACCCATTTTCTCTCGCAATATGCTTCTGTCTTTCATTTACATTCGCCCCTTCCCACTGTCGAGCGCCTCTCGGTATGCACGCGCGGCCTGCTTGACGTCCTGGGCATCCGTAATCCCGGAAAGCACGCCGATGCCCGAGCAGCCCGCCCCCAATACTTGACTGGCATTCTCCGGAGTAATGCCTCCGATCCCGATGACCGGAATCTTCAGTCTCGCCGTGATACGGGCCAGCTCTTCCGTACCTCTCGGCGGGATCCCAGGCTTGGAACCGCTCGCGAACACATGGCCGTACAGCACATACGAAACCCCTTCGCCTGCCGCTTGCTCCGCCTCCGCCAAGGAATGCACGGACCGGCCGATCCATTGCTCGTCCCTCAGTACAAGGCGAGCTTCCGCCGGGGTCAGGCTATGGTAGGCCAGATGTGCGCCGCGGCACCCTGCCGCCGCCGCCACATCCACTCGATCGTTGATGATGAGACAGCCTTTGGGCAGCACGTTGGACAAAGCGATCGTCCAGTCCATACACTCCCGCGCTGTCCGCTGCTTTTCCCTGACATGCAAATAGTCCATGCCCCCGGCATAAGCTGCTTCCGCCATAGCGAGCACCTCATCCAGCGATTGACGGCCGCTGGTTATGACATGAAGCTCAGGAGTGCGAGTCATTCGTCAGTCCACCGCCCCCCGACAACGCTGTCAAGCATTCCTGCAGCCATTGCCTCGTCTTGTCATCTCCCTCGGCAGGAGCGTGCGCGAGCAAATCCGCGACGAGCCTGCGGAGAAAAAACGACTGCTGCAGCGTCAAGGGGAATGTGATATTTTTCGGTTTCGTCTCCTGCTTCTCCAGCGTTTCCACACCGGCGAGCATTACGCCCGCGATCGATTCCACCAGATCCGAGAGCGACTCGTTTTGCTTTAGTTCGTCGTAGCATCCGTCATAGAGACGGCACAATATCAAAAACGCCTGTGACGACAAGGTCACCGGCTGTACCTCCTGCATCGGTTCCGTCACACTCTTCCCTCCACTCGCGTAAAAAACTTCTTTCTTTGCCTCTCAATGCGGAGCGACTGCGATCAGCGGAAAAGCGCGATGCGCTCCAGAAAAAACAAAACCTATTATATCATAATCGCCCTGAAATCGAGCCCTTTTGAGTCGCAATCCGCGAGAAAAAGAAAAGCCGCTGAAAGTCAGCGGCTTTTGCTCGTTCCTTCATTGCGGTCATTGTGATGGGACTGTCGCAGGTTCGTGTTCTTGTCGTTCTCATCCAGCGTCTGACCGCGATTTTTACCCAAATCCTTGCTGTTGTTATTTTTGCCCATAAGGTCCACCTCCCTGACGTCGTCAAAGGATAGCGTAACCAATATCGGTGTCTTTACTCCTTCAACTGCCCACATTTACACGTTGGTGCGCTTACGAATGGCATAGCCGATCGCAAAAAGAATTCGCCAGCCAAGCAGGAATGCCAGAGTAATCAGGTATGCAACCCAAGTGAAAAGCCACGTCATCGGAATGCCCGTCCACCACGTTCGTAGGACAAGTCCGATCGGCGCTGCTACCGTCCAGGTGAGAAACGTCGACAATAGCAGTCGGCCAAATGATTCGTAGGCGTTTTGACGATAACTGCGGAAAAGGAAGCATGCGACGACCCACCCTGCCAAGAACGGAGCCAGTGTGTCCAGGATGCCGAGGACAGTCACGGGCAAATGATGGGCCAGCTTTCCGTAGTAAGCGAAGAGCAGGAAGGCGACCAGATCTCCGACCAGCAGTACATAGCCGGCAGGCGAGATACGCAGTCTCATGAATACCCTCTTTTCTCATGAAGCGTTACTGTACTGTTTTCATGTACCTACCTATTGTACACACGCTTCCTTCCGCCCCACAATCTTTCCGACCGTTTATTCACCAAACAGCAACATTTGCAGCTTTGCATCGACAGAAGGCCACTCGCGATCCACGATGCTGAAATAGACGGAGTCCCTGATATAGCCATTCGGCAAAACCATGTGGTTGCGGAGCACGCCTTCCCGGGTACCCCCGATCCTCGCGATCGCTCGCTGCGAGTTCTCGTTGCGCGAATCGGTTTTGAGCTGTACGCGGATGCAGCCCAGCTCTTCAAAGCAATGCCGCAGCAACAGCCACTTGCATTCGGTGTTGACGAGCGTCTTCCAAACGGACGGAGTCAGCCAGGTGGAGCCGATTTCCAACCCGCGGTCCTGGCGGGAAATGTTCAGAAACCGCGTACTGCCGATTACCTTCCCATCCTGCTCGCGAACGATGGCAAAAGGCAGTTCGGTTCCCTTTTCCTCATGTTCTAGCGCCTGCTCAACGAACTGCCGTGCGTCATCGAGCCGAACAATGCGATCTTTCATGTACGTCCAAATTTCCTCGAACTGTCCCGCCTCCCAAATTCCTTGCGTATGCCGTTCGCGCAGCGGCTCGAGCCGGACGAGTTTTCCTTGCAAGGTGACCGGTGTGATCGAAAGCATGTGTGTCGCTC
Source organism: Brevibacillus brevis (assembly GCF_031583145.1). Taxonomy (NCBI): domain Bacteria; kingdom Bacillati; phylum Bacillota; class Bacilli; order Caryophanales; family Paenibacillaceae; genus Brevibacillus; species Brevibacillus brevis. Next base: position 3,314,164 of record NZ_CP134050.1, read on the forward strand.
CTTTGACTGTTCTGCCGCTCGCTCTTGGCAGAACAGCTCCCATAAATTTTTCCAATGATAATGGGCGGAGAGCCTGCTGTCAATCCTTTTTCTGCCGGGCACCAGCCTGCTTGTCCGGTTTACTGCACGCAGCCTCTTGCATCTACCTTCCATTTGTCCACGACCTGCCCTTCCCGCACCACCAGGTAGTGGTCAAACAGATTCGCGACCGTACAAGCATGGTTGGGGATGATTCGGACGCGATCCAGCAGCCCGAGCTTTGTCTCTCCTTCGAGTTGAACGACGCCATGCTCCTCGGACAAGCGAGCGATGACCAATTCCGGATGGCCGATCACATGCCCGAATCCTCTGACGGTAGCATTCCCGTGTGCCCCCTGGTCCAGCGAGAGCGATTTGCTTCCCGTGTCGAGTACGAGCCTCTCTCCCTGCTTTACACTGACCACCGTGCTGACCAGGCTAAGGGCGCATTGCTCGTAAGCCGCGACACCCAGACCGACCTGAATGGCATCGTAAAAGACGGCGTTGCCCGGACGAACTTCCGTGATCCCCGGCACTTGGCCGGAAAACGTGTATGTCGGTGTCGACCCCACGCTGCGTACTTCGATCGGAATCCCGTTTTTCTCGCAAAGCTCGGCGGACTCCACGATACACCTTCCCTCGTACTCCCCGATGTCCCGGATCTGCTCATAGGAAGAAGCCGCATAGGAATGTCCGGCATGCGTAAACAGCCCCTTGAGCCGCAAATTCGGGCAACGGCTCACGTACCGTGCGAGCTCGAGGGTGTGCTCTCCGGGCGCGACTCCGCAACGTCGCAAACCTGAATCCACCTTGATCCAGACGTCGATGGCTTTTCCCAGTTGCCCGAAAAAGTCCTGGATATGCTGTGCCTGTTCTGCGGAATCGACGGTCAAAATCATCGTGGCGATGGGCATGAGTGCGGCTACGCGGGCCAGCTTGGTGGAAGAGGCCAACGGATAGGCAATCAGTATGTTGTCGATTCCAGCGCGGGCCATCACCTCCGCTTCCGATACTTTCGCGACCGTGATCCCTGCAGCACCACTGGCGATCTGCCGTCTCGCGATTTCGACCGACTTGTGGGTTTTGATATGGGGCCTCCACGAAATGCCTTGCTGTTTGGCAAACCGGTCGATTCTTCTGAGATTGGCTTCCATGATGTCCAGATCCAGCAGCAGCGACGGCGTGTCCAGTTGGTTGATGTCCACTTTGCATCCCTCCCGATTGTCTCATTGAAAACGGATTGAAATGAGTTCCTTACGTTCATCATACCTTGGCTCTCTTTTGCCGCGCTACCGTTTGCTCGCATTCCTGATGTTCGGATGGTTTCCCGAACATCCCCCTGACGCCCGTCAGGTCTCTTGTTCAGATGAAAAACGTCCCTTTCCGCTTTTCATCATGTTGCGGAGGGACGTCCATTGGTTCGGGCAAAGCCGTACTTACGCTTCTTCGCTCACAACGACCTGCTTTCCCCGTTTTTTCAGCAAGATCGGGATGAGCAGCCAGAGCAGGGCGCATACGAGGAATACAGCCGAGATCGGTTTCGTGACGAAAATCATGAAATCGCCGTTGGACGTAGTCAAGGCGCGGCGCATGTTGTTTTCAATCATGGGGCCGAGGACCAGTCCCAGGACGAGCGGAGCCAGCGGAAAATCGTTCTTGGACAGGAAATAGCCAGCGACTCCGCAAACGACCAGCAGCACGAGGTCAAAGGTGCTGATCTGGACGGCGTATACGCCAAAGACGGAAATGGCGATGATCAGTGGAATCAAGTACTCCGTGGGAGTCTCAATGATTTTGGCATAGACCTTGACGAGCGGCATGTTCAGCACGAGCAGCATGACGTTTCCGATGAACATGCTGGCGATCAGCCCCCAGGCGACCTGCGGATGGTCGGTGAACAGCAGCGGTCCAGGCTGGACGTTGTACATCAGGAGGGCTCCCATCAGGATGGCAGTCGTACCCGATCCGGGAATCCCCATCGTCAGAAGGGGCACCATCGCCCCGCCCGAAGCGGCGTTGTTCGCGGATTCCGGTGAAGCGACTCCTTCGATCGCTCCTTTTCCAAAACGAGACGGATCTTTGCTCAGCTTTTTCTCCAGAATGTACGCGAAGAACGAAGCGAGCGTGGCCCCTGCTCCCGGCAAGACCCCGACAAAAAAGCCAAGCAAGGAGCCGCGCGCGATGGGAGCTGCGCTTTGCTTCAAATCCTGCGCCGTCGGCAGCACCCGGCCCACTTTGATGATTTCCTGCGAAGACGCGTCTGTCTCGAGGATAGTTTTGAATACTTCCCCGAGAGCGAAGAGGCCGACTGCTATCGTCAAAAACTCCAGTCCTTGGTACAAGTCGGGAATGTCGTACGTAAAGCGTGCCACACCCGAGACGTTGTCGATGCCGATCGTGGCAAGCAGCAGACCGAACACCGTCATGATCAAGGCCTTGGTCATGGACTTTCCACCCAACCCGCTCACTGCGCACAGCCCGAGAATCATCAACGAAAAGTACTCGGCAGGTCCAAACTTCAAGGCGAGGTCGGAAAGCGGATCAGCCAGAAACACCAGAGCGATGAGCGCCACGATCCCAGCCACGAACGACCCGATCGCGGAAATCGAGAGGGCGGCTCCAGCGCGGCCTTGCCTCGCCATCTGGTAGCCATCCAGCGTCGTCACGACGGATGAGGACTCCCCTGGCGTATTCAGCAGGATAGAAGTAGTCGAACCGCCGTACATCGCTCCGTAATAGACACCAGCGAGCAAAATGATGGCGCTGGCTGCCGCTTCTTCAGGCGGAAGACCGGCCGTCAGTGAAGCCGTGACAGGCATCAGCAAAGCGACACCGCTCATCGGACCGATCCCGGGCAATACGCCTACCGCGGTCCCGATCAACACTCCTACAAACGCGTATACCAGATTGTGCCATTGCATGGCGAGGAGGAAGCCATCCCCCAAATATTGCAGCGCACTCATATCTCTTCCTCCTTACACGCCCAGCCAGGCTGGAAACGGCGGCAGCGTACCTTGCAGCAAATGGACGTACACGTAATAGACGCCCGCCGCAAAGACAAGGGCAACAACAGCCGCCTTGACGATCCCGCTTCCCATGACCCGAAACGCAAACGTGAGAAAGAGAAACGTTGCGATCACATAGCCGAGACTCTCCAAGATGAAGACGTACAAGAGCGTCGCGGCCAGGATCAAAAGAAAACGTTTGTAATGCAGCGCGACGGCCGCCGCTCCCGTTCCACTAGCCTGTGGCTGCCGCCTGAGCGACTCCCAGAACAGACGCAAGCTCAGCAGGATCAACAGGATGCCGAGCCCGAGCGGAAATATGTTCGGACCGACTTCGCTCCCGTACGCGCTAGTGGATATGGATCGGCTTTCCATCACGAACAGGGCTCCGATCAATGCAAAACAGACGCTGCCGATCCGGTCAAAGGTCAGATTCATTCGGGTACCTCCTACTCGAATGAAAAAGGAGAGGACTCCCCCTCCTTTTTCTTATTTCGCCATGCCGAGCGATGTCAGCAACTCTTTCACCAGCTTGTCTTGCTCATCCAGGAACGAAGTAAAGGCGGCGGCATCCTTGTATTCACTTTCCCATCCATTGGCTGCCAGCTCTTTTTTCCACAGGTCATTGTCATTGAGCGCCTTCAGCTTGGCATCCCAATACGCTTTCGCGTCGGCAGGCATGTCAGCCGGTCCAAAAACGCCGCGCCAGATCGTGAAGGTAGCGTCAATTCCTTGCTCCTTCAAGGTAGGGACGTCGCTCAGCGGGCCGGACAAGCGCTCCTGCGAAGTGACGCCGAGCACACGCACTTTCCCCGCTTTCAAATACTCGCCGACTCCGGATGCGTCGGTCGCAATCATGTCGGCGTTGCCGCCCAGAAGCGCAGCGATTGCCTCTCCTCCGCCGTCATAGGAGACGTACTTCACGCTCTTGGGGTCGATCCCGTATTTGGCAGCTGGCAAAACGCTGACCAGATGGTCCATCGATCCGGGTGCAGATCCTCCGGCAAGAGTGATCTTGGTCGGATCAGCCTTGATCGCATCCAGCAGGCTCTTGATATCTTTGTAAGGAGAGTCCGCCTTGACGACGAGTGCCCCAAAGTCTTTGGTCATTTGCGCCAATGGCGTGACGTCGCGGTATCCGTACGGGGTATTTCCTTCCTTCTTGTCGTTGTTGATCAGGATGGGCGGCGAGCTGACGAACAGCCGGTACGGATTGCCCTTGTCCTTGTTGACATACTCTGCCATGAATACAGTTCCGCCGCCGCCCGGCTTGTTTTCCACCGTAATCGATTGCGTAACCAGCTTGCTTTCGTTGAGTACCTTTGCCAAGGAGCGTGCGGTCTTGTCCCAGCCTCCGCCCGCACCCGACGGGGCGACGATGACGAGCGGCTTCTCGGGGTAGTTCGATGCGGCCGGCGTCCCCGAACCGCCTCCTGTCCCAGAACCAGCTCCTCCTGCCGCTCCTTGTCCGCTAGCGCCTCCCGACCCTGCGCTTCCGCCACCGCCGCCGCCACAGGCTGCGAGCGCAACCGTCAGCAATGTGGACAACGCAAGTAGCGCCATTCTCTTTTTCATTTTGCATCCCCCTTTGGTATCCCTTCATGTAAGCGCATTCACCGCTTGCGATAAACGTACCATGGGGATACAGAGGTGGATAGTTTTCGTGCATAAGGTCTATTTTGAATTTTGCGAACGTTTTGTTCATATTGTTCACAGCGACAATCAGTTCAGGAAGCGGTATTTCCTCTCCGGCCGCCCGACAGTACCGTAGAGCAATTCCGCGCGCGCTTTTTTCTCGCGGACGAGGTACTCCAGATAGCGTCGTGCCGTCGTTCTGCTCGTCCCGATTTCCTTTCCGATTTCTTCCGCGGAAACGCCCTTTTCTCCAGTTCGCTGGATCGCCTCGAGCACTTTTTCCAGCGTCAAGTGATCGATCCCTTTGGGCATGGCTGTTTCCCGTTCTCGAAGCTTGCTGTGCGCGAGGCTGCGGGTCATGATCTTGTCGATGACGTCCTGATCGACCTCCCCCGCCTCCTTTGTCCTCCACAGGTGCTCGCGGTAAGCGTCCAGGCGTTCGCGGAACCTCTCGAATACGAGCGGCTTGACGATGTAGTCGAACACTCCGCCTCGCAATGCTTCCTGCACCATCTCCATCTCTTTCGCCGCCGTGATCATGATAATGTCCACGTTCCGGTAGTGCTGCCGAATGTACCAGACGAGCTCGGTGCCGAGCATGTCCGGCAAGTACACATCGAGCAGGACCAGATCGGGGTGCGTCAAAGAGAGCAGCTCCTTTGCCTCCGCTCCATTGGTCGCTGTCGCGATGACCTCGAATCCCTCGATTTTGCTGACAAATCTCCTGTTGATATCGATGATTCGCAAATCGTCCTCCACGATAAGCACTTCAACCTTCTGCATATTGACCACTCCGTTCTTTTGGCAGCGAAACCGTAAATAATGCCCCTCCCCATTCGCTTTCGCCCACCAGGATGTACCCGTTGAGCTCTTGGATGATCCCTTGAACCTTGGCCAGACCGATGCCCCTGTGCTCGCCGGGCTTGGTCGAAAAACCATGCTGGAAGATTCGCTCCCGAAGTTCCTCCGGTACGCCGGGACCTGAATCTTCGACCTCGAACAAGATGTCATCGCCTGTATCGGACAGATAGCATTCCACCACTTTTTGCTGAGCCCCTGATTCGTTGATCGCTTCCAGCGCATTCTGGATGAGGGTGCCGAGCAAGACGATCAGCTGCTGCCTGTTAAAAGAGGGCGGAAGCTCCTTCAAGCGGCTGTCCTGATTGATTTGAAACTGAATTTTGAGCTCCTTGGCGCGGTTGTGCATCCCCAAAAGCAGCGCTCCAATCAAGGGATCCGGAATTTGCTTGGCCAAAAACAACATCATCTCCTGCTGAGCCGATGTCTCGCTCGTAATCAGCTCGACCGCTTCCTGGATGGATCCGAGCTGCAGCAATCCGGAAATGGTGTACAGCAGGTTGTGAAACTCATGCGTTTGCGCCCGCAGCACATCCGCATACCGCCGGGCCTGGGAAAGCTCCCTGGCAAGCTGGTCGATCTCCGATTTGGGCCGGAAGCTGCTTACGACCCCCACTACTTTTCCTCCCAGCCTGATGGGCACCCGGTTGACGATGACCTCCTTTCCTCCGAGGCTGGCTTCCCGGTCCAGCTGGTGTTCCCCCGTTTCCAGCACTTCCGGCATGCGGCTGTCCGGCAAAACGTGAAAGATCTCTTTGCGGTGCACATCTTCCTGGGGAAGGTCGAGGATCCGGACTGCCGCCTTGTTCATCATCGTGATCCGGTTGTTCCGGTCAATCGCCACGATCCCTTCGCGGACGGACTCCAGAACCGCGTTGCGTTCGACGTACAGGGCGGCAATCTCTTCCGGCTCCAGCCCCAGGATGACACGCTTCAGGTAACGGCTTACCCCGATCGCTCCCACCACGCCGACCAGGAGACCGAAAACGATGACAAAAAAGACCTTCTCCTGATAGGCGCGAACCGCCAGCTCGATGTCTTCCAGCAAAAAGCCCACGGAGACGATCCCGATGACCTTTCCTTCGTCGTCCTTGATGGGGACCTTTCCCCGCAAGGACGGCCCCAGACTCCCCACTGCCTTGGATACGTACGATTGGCCGTACATCAGCCCCAGCTCATTGTCCCCTCCGACCATCCCTTTTCCGATTCGGTCCGGCAACGGATGCGCATATCGGATTCCTTCGCGGTTGCCGACGACGACAAATTCTGCTTCCGTCTGCTTGCGCACATTTTCCGCGATCGGCTGGATCAGTGCAGACGGATTGGGCGCATGAAACGCGCTGCGCAGCTCGGGATCGTTCGCGACGATTTTCGCCACAGAGAGTGCCTTTTTTCCCAGTTGATCCTCTACCTGGGAACGGATGATCGAAGAAAAAATCGCCCCCATTGACCCAATAATCAGAATAATGACAAAAGTAAACAGCATGATCATCCTGGTTTGCAAAGACAAGCGCAGCTTTTTCGACGTCACAAATATTTCACCCCTTGGTTTATATTACCACCCAGTTGGAGGAAAAGGATAGCTTGCCTGCTTGGGTCCAATCGCCGTCCCCCGATCCGGCATCTATCTGTCGAATGACAAGCGTCGATTCTTGTCTGCCTCCCGCGAAAATGGTGGAATTAGGTCTTCTTTCCCCCAATATAATGTTACAACTTGGATTCGAGACAAACTGGGGGCGGTTGTCCGAATACCGGGATTTCAACGGAAAAGGAGGGACTTGGGTTGAAAACACAAACGGAATCGGGCGGCATCGTCACCTTGACAAAAGAAGGCGAAAAGCTCGTCCAAGACAGTCCGCTGTACAACGAAGGGCTCCGGCCTACGACACAGGCAGAGCATTCCTGGAGCTCGTACAACTTCGCCAGTCTCTGGATCGGCATGTCGATCTGTTTGCCCACGTACGCGATGGCAGCAGGCCTCATTTCGCTTGGCATGAACTGGTGGCAGGCCATTATCACCATCATCCTCGGCAATTGTATTGTCCTTATTCCCATTCTTCTCAACTCACACGCCGGGACCAAATTCGGAATTCCCTATCCCGTGTACGCCAGGCTCTGGTTTGGCTCGAAGGGAGCGCACATCCCAGCCGTAGCCCGCGGCCTGATAGGAGCCGGCTGGTTCGGGATCAACTGTTGGTTCGGCGGAGCCGCGATCGACACGCTGCTGATGTCGATGACGGGATGGGCCAGCGTTCCCGGTCATCTCTGGATCGCCTTCTTCGGCTTTTGGCTGCTGAATGTATACGTCGCCTACCGTGGTCCGGAAGCGATCAAAAAGATGGAGGCCTGGGCCGCTCCTGTCCTGATCATCATGAGCCTGGCTTTGCTGGTTTGGGCTTTGACCAAAGCCGGCGGATGGGGCCCGATGCTCTCCGCCCCCTCCAAGTTCACGTCGACGGGTGAGTTCCTCAAAGTGTTCTTCCCGGCTTTGACTGGGGCAATCGCCTTCTGGGCCACCATGGCGTTGAACATTCCCGATTTTTGCCGCTATGCGAAGAGCCAGAAGGCACAGATCGTCGGCCAGTCGGTTTCGCTGCCGACCACGATGGGTTTTTTCTCCTTTATCGGGGTAGCTGTCGCCTCCGCTACCGTCGTCATCTACGGGGAAGCCATCTGGGATCCGGCTGCCGTGCTTGCCAAGTTCTCGGCTTTCGCAATCTTCCTCGGAACGATCGGGATTGTCCTCGCGACGCTGACGACCAACGTCGCGGCCAATATCGTCGCCCCGGCCCGCGCGGTGGAAAACCTCGCTCCGCGCCGGCTCACCTACGAAGCGGGAGCGATCATCGCGGGTGTCGTCTCCTTGCTGATGCAGCCTTGGTACATTCTTGAGAATTTCGGCAATTACATCTTCCTCTGGCTCGGGACGTACGGTGCCCTGCTCGGACCCATCGACGGAATCGCCATCGCCGACTACTGGCTCGTGCGCAAGAGAAGGATTCACTTGACGGAGCTTTACAAGGTCGACGGCATGTATTCTTACAAGAGCGGCTTTAACTCACGTGCGATCTGGGCGATGCTGATCGGGATCGCCATTCCGTTCATCAGCAAGTACACCCCCGGACTGAACCTCATCTGGGACAACGCCTGGACGATCGGGCTGCTCATATCCCTTGCCTTGTACACCTGGATGATGAAAAATGATTCTACCATCCTGAGCGTAAAGGACTACGAAAAAATAACAACTGCCGCAAGCAAATCACAGGCTTCCTGATGAATCCTGCAGCCAAACAGCAAAAAGACTGGCTTCCGAGTAGGGAATGCCAGTCTTTTGCTTTCGAGCGGTTTCTACCATTTAAATTGGCTAATCGATTCCTGAAGCTCGTGGGAGAGCTGATTCAGGTTGACACTGGAACGTGCAATTTCCTGCATGGAAGCCAGCTGCTGCTCGGCACCTGCAGATACACCGTGCGTATGCAGTGCTGCCTCTTCCGACAACCGGTACATTTCGTCCATGGCGGACGCTACCTGCTGGACGCTAGCTGACATTTGCTCCGTAGCAGCGGAAACTTCCTGGATCTGGTCCGCCACTTCCTGGGAAGATTCCACGATCCGCTGGAAGGTTGCACCCGCCTCTTTGACGACGCTGGCCCCTTTCTCGGCTTCCCTCGTTCCGTCCTGCATGACGCCTACGACCTGTGAGGTCTCGTGCTGGATTTCCCCGATCAGCCGGGCGATTTCCCTGGCAGATTCTTCTGACTGCTCGGCCAGTTTTCGCACCTCATCGGCTACCACAGCGAAGCCTCTGCCATGTTCGCCTGCCCGTGCCGCTTCGATTGCGGCGTTCAGGGCCAGCAAGTTCGTCTGCGACGCGATCCCGGTAATGACATCGACGATTTGGCCAATCGCTTCGGAGCGGACGCCCAAATGCTGGACAAGCTCGGCAGCGTGATTGACGGAATCCGAGATCGCCCCCATTTGGGAGACCGCCTTCTGGATGTGTTCGTTTCCTTGCTCCGCTTCCTTCGCAGCCTGTACAGATGCCTCGGAAACTGCGCTAGACGTATCCGCGATGCGCTGAATGGCAATGGACATTTCTTCCATGACACGGACACTTTCCTGCGCACGCTGAGTTTGCACTTCGGAGGCGCTAGCGATCTGCTGGACGCTGCCGATGGACTGCTCGGTAGCGTGAGCGGATTCTTCCGCACTGGCTGACAGTTCCTCTGAAGAAGCTGCCACTTGCTCGCCAGCCACTTTGACTTGCTCGATCAAGCTGCGGAAATTGCTTACGAGATCGTTGAACGCGATTCCCAGCTTCCCTACCTCGTCACGAGTTACATAGCCGACCGGAGCGACGGCCAGATTGCCATGAGCCAGCTCTTCCATCCGTTTTGCCACCGTCTGAAGCGGCACCGAAATCATCCGGGAAATCAGATAGCCGAGCCCCATGGCAATGACGAGAGACGCCACTACGACGATGGCCAAGATCAACACGGCCTGCTGGGCGTCTGCCTCGTTGGCCTTGCGGATTTGCTCGGCCTGCTGCGACTTGTAGTTCGCCCAGGTCAGCAGTTCCTGATTGATCCAGTTGAGCGTCTTGTCGGTAGCACGATAAAAAGCATAGGCCTGCTGCGGCTCTTGGGCTTCAATCATCTTGAGCACTTCTGTCTGATCCCCGTTGTATTGATTCAACAGCTCCTGCAGCATGTTGACGCTTTCCTGCTCGGTTTTGTCCAGGTGCGTCTTCTTCAGTTGCTCGAAAGTCATATTGGCATCGCTTGTCCGTTGGTCCAGCTCTGTTTTGTACGTCGCGTACACGGCCGGGGACGGATCCAGGATCATTTTATAAATCAATCCGTCGATAGCACGAATCTCCTGACGCCAGTCGTTGATCCACTTGACGGGGAGAAGCTGTTCTTCATACATGGATTGAATCCGGTCCCCCGCTACTTTCAGATGATAGTAGCCTGTAAAGCCGACACCAACCAAAAATACAGCCATCATGATGATCAAACTAAACAGCTTTGCTCTGGTGCTTACGTTCCGAAAGAGACTCATCGTTGTTTGGCAATCCTCCTGTTTGAAAATGACTGAAAAAGTAGAAAAAGCTCGAATATTGTCTAATCTTACCAAATAACAGTAGACAAGTCGATAGTCTTAGGTTATTTCTCTTACATCCAGCACAGACAAAATGGAAATCTCGGAAATTTGCACCTCAGGCTGGTAGCAAACATAGTAAGTTAGTTCAGGGCTGATCCGGTACTGTAGTCCCCTGTATCCTTTCGCCAGCAAATAGGAGCGCACTTCATCGCCTGTCCACTCCAGCCATTTCGGATACCCCATGCTCTCCGACCGCCGCATTAGAGCTACGGGAGAGTGTTTGGCCCGCAGAGCGTCGGTACGCAATTCGTTCTCCCCATAAAACTCGTCCAAACAAAACAGACCCGTCACGTCCAGTTCCTGCCGCAAGACAGCAGCCTTGTCCCACTCGGTCTCCGCGTGACAAATGGCGTACTGGGCCGCCACTTCCGGATTGCTCACCAAATAGACGCCGGCTCCGAACACTGCCTTGGCGCTGGCCCCGTTTACAAAATGGCGCCTCTCCTCCCGTTCATACCGCTGGGAGCGCACGACCCGCAATGCCTCCCGGTACTCCACACCGCGATACACGATTTGTCCCATCTCTGTACTCCCCTTACGTTCCAGTGATAAGAGCCTCCATTCATGCGAAAAGGAGGAAGGCGCTGTCTCAGGCGCCTCCCTCTCCTTATCACGGCAGGAGTTTGACCATGTCGTCATACGTTTCTGGACGGCGATCGCGATAAAACTGCCAGGTGTCCCGAACTTCCTGGATTTTGTTTTTATCCATTTCGGCGACGATTACCTCGTCCTGATCCCTGGTCCCGACAGCCACGAACTGCCCGCGAGGATCGACGAGATAGGATTGGCCGTAGAATTCACCCATATTCCATGGCGCTTCGGTACCGACCCGATTGATGGCGGCGACGTAATAGCCATTGGCGACAGCATGTGCAGGCTGTTCCAACTTCCACAAATATTCGGACAGTCCAGCGACAGTTGCCGAAGGGTTGAAGACAATTTCCGCTCCGTTCAGTCCGAGCAGTCTGGCTCCCTCGGGAAAGTGGCGGTCGTAGCAGATGTACACCCCGACTTTGGCAAATGCGGTATCGAACACCGGATAACCGAGATTTCCCGGCTTGAAGTAGTACTTTTCCCAAAACCCGCATCCACTCTGGCCGACACCTACGTGCGGAATATGCTGCTTTCGGTATTTGCCGAGGTAGGTTCCATCCGCATCAATGACGGCAGCCGTATTGTAGTAAGTGCCGATTCCTACCCGTTCGTAGACGGGCAGAATGATCACCGTACCGAGTTCGCGAGCCAGGGAGGAGAATAGCTGCACGGTGGGGCCATTGGGTACTTCCTCGGCGGATTCGTACCACTTGGTGTTTTGCTCGGCGCAAAAGTAAGGACCGTAAAAAATTTCCTGAAGGCATATGATTTGCGCTCCTTTGGCGGCGGCTTCCCGTACCAATCTGACGTGCTTTTCGATTGCCTTCTCTTTGTGCAGATGCACCGGCTCGTCGCCATGTACATCATTCTTCGCCTGAATCAGCCCAATGCTTACTTTATTTACCATCCGCACCCTTCTCCTTTCTATACCCGAACCTACGGACGCGTAAACCTCGATCGCTTCAAATAACGTCCGGCCCCAGCCTGGCCGACGAACTGCTTTTCCCGAACCACGAAAGAACCGCGCGAAAGAACGGAGACGACCTCCCCGTATACCTCCATCCCTTCAAACGGATTGTAGTCAACATTCATATGGTGAGTCTCGGCGGAAATGGTTCGTTTGACTGCCGGATCAAACAGCACGATATCCGCATCCGATCCGACCGCAATCGTCCCTTTTTGCGGAAACATCCCAAACAGTTTGGCCACCTTGGTGGACGTCACGTCGACAAACTGGTTCAGGCTGATCCTTCCCTTCCGGACCCCTTCCGAAAAGAGCAGGGTCAAGCGGTCTTCCACGATCGGGCCGCCATTGGGAATTTTGGTGAAGTCTCCGCGGCCCAGCTCCTTTTGACCCGTAAAATTAAAGGGGCAATGGTCCGATCCGACCGTTTGCAGGATGCCGTTTTTCAGTGCGCTCCACAGCACTTCCTGATTCCATTTCTCCCGAAGCGGCGGAGACCACACATACTTGGCCCCCTCAAAGTCCGGACGATCCAGGTCGGTGATGTCGAGCACGAGGTATTGCGGGCAAGTCTCTCCGTAAATATTCCAGCCCTTTTCCCTTGCTTCCGCGATTCTGCGTACGGCGTCCGCACACGACACGTGGACGACGTAAAGCTGGGCATCCGCCAAGGCCGTCAGGGCGATGGCGCGGCCTGTCGCCTCTCCTTCCGCTTCCGGCGGCCTCGTATACGCATGGTAGACCGGATCGGTATTGCCTTCAGCCAGCGCTTGCTTGGTCAAATAATCGATCACGTCCCCGTTTTCCGCGTGCACCTGGACGAGCGCTCCCAGTTCCTTGGCTCGGATCAGCGTTTTGAACAGCGTTTCGTCGTCCGCCATCAAGACGTTTTTATACGCCATGAACACCTTCAGTGAAGTGATCCCTTCGTTCGCAATCACCGTTTCCAGCTCTTCCAGCACCTGATCGTTTGCATCGGAGACCATCAAGTGAAAGCTGTAGTCGATCACCGCTTTCCCCCTCGCCTTCTCGTGCCAGGTGGAGATGGCCGATTGAAGCGACTCTCCTTTGCTGGTGAGGCAAAAGTCCACGATGCTGGTCGTTCCGCCAAAAGCCGCCGCTTTCGTTCCCGTAAAGAAATTGTCCGAGGTGACCGTGCCCCCGAACGGCATATCCAAATGCGTATGGGGATCGATTCCGCCCGGCAGCACGTAGCAGCCTGTGGCGTCGATCTCCTCCGCTCCCGCCGTGTCGAGATTCCGTCCAATCGCGACGACCTTCTCGCCTTCGATCAGGACATCTGCCTGGTACGTATCGGCAGCCGTCACGATGGTTCCACCGCGTATCCACTTTTTCATCCTTGCCCCTCCTTTTTTCCAACAGCCGCTCGGCACTCAAAACCGGGCTGCGCCGCTTCCCATCGGCGCAGCCAATCGTGCTGACCATATCCTTGCTTAGTACAGGCTATGCGGCCCGATCCGGAAAGATTACGCCCGCGTAGTTCTTACGACTCACTGTTCCCCTTTGGCTGCAAGGGCCGCCTGTCGCTGATTCCAGCTCAGCGGCAGCAGGTCGCTGGGGATTTCCACCATATCGATCGCACCGTCTACCGGGCAAACAATGGAGCACAGGTTGCAGCCCACGCAATCTTCTTCGCGGACGACGAGCCGCTCCTTGCCGGTCGCCTCGTCGGAGACGATGTCGATGCACTGGTGGGACGTGTCTTCGCAGGCGATATGGCATTTGTTGCAGTTGATACAGGTCTCCTCGTTGATCCGGGCGACGACCTTGTAGTTGAGATTCAGGTGGCCCCAATCGGAGTAGGTGTGGACGGCCTTGCCCACGAGATCCATGACGGAGGCGATGCCGCGCTGGTCGAGGTAATTGTTCAATCCGTCGATCATGTCCTCCACGATCCGGAAGCCGTGGTGCATGGCAGCGGTGCACACCTGTACGCCTGTGGCGCCCATCAGCAAAAACTCGACGGCATCGCGCCAGTTGGAAATGCCGCCAATGCCTGATATCGGTACGCCTACCAGCGGGTCGCGCGCGCACTCCGCAACCATGTTGAGGGCGATGGGCTTCACGGCAGGACCGCAATACCCGCCATGCGCGCCTTTTCCATCGACATGGGGAATCGGCAGCCACGAATCCAGATCGACGCCCATCAAGCTGTTGATCGTGTTGATCATGCTGATCGCATCAGCTCCGCCTTCGGAGGCAGCCCGAGCAGTAAAGCGGATATCGGTGATATTGGGCGTCAGCTTGACGATGACGGGTGTTTGCGCGACCTCCTTGACCCATTCGACCTGCTGCCGAATCAGATCGGGATGCTGGCCGACCGCCGATCCCATGCCTCTCTCCGCCATACCGTGCGGACAGCCGAAGTTCAGCTCCAGCCCGTCGACCCCGATAGCCTCTACCTTTTTGACGATTTCATGCCACGCTTCCTGTTTGTGCTCGACCATCAAGGAAGCGATCAGGGTATGCTTCGGGAAACGCTTTTTGGTTTCGTCCATTTCCTTCAGATTGACATCGAGTGGTTTGTCGGTGATGAGTTCGATGTTGTTGAATCCGAAAACCCGCTGCCCGCCAAAGGTAAGACCCGCGAAGCGCGAAGACACGTTGATGATCGGTTCCCCGAGCGTCTTCCAGACTGCTCCGCCCCACCCCGCTTCAAACGCGCGCTGCACTTGGTAGCCGGAATTCGTCGGCGGTGCGGAAGCCAGCCAAAACGGGTTGGGGGATTGAATGCCTGCCAGATTGATCCTGAGATCTGCCATGATCCGCTCTCCTCCATCTCTTGATTTGCAAGCGCCTTACACAGGCTGCTTTTGATCGGTCAAAGCGCTGTGGATGGCATGAGCCGCCCGCTTGCCATGATTGGCAGCATCGACGACCATGGCATCCGTCTTCCCCCCGCCGAAAATGAGGTCCCCCGCCGCGAACACTTTCGGGTGACTGGTACGATACGTGCCCTCTTCGATCGCGACGACGCCATTTGTGTGGCGGATGCCGAACGCGTCAATCAAAGGCAAGTGTCTCTTCTGCCCGATCGCCTTGACTACAAAATCGACCTCCATCACAAATTCGCTGCCCGGAATCGGAACAGGTCGTTTGCGTCCCTTGGCGTCCGGCTCGCCCAATTCCATCCGGATCAATTCCAGCCCCGTCACGTGCCCACTCTCTCCCAAAATGCGAGACGGCGCAACCAGCCAGCGGAATTCCACCCCGTCCTGCTTGGCAAACTCGTATTCAAACTGATAGCAAGTCATTTCTTGAACCGTGCGGCGATACAAGATCTGCACGTTCTCCGCCCCCAGCCGCCTGGAACAGGTAGCCGCGTCGATCGCCGTATTGCCAGCCCCGATGACGACGACTTTTTTCCCGAGCATCTCGTCGGTCAGCGGCTTGGTTTTGGTCTCCTCTACCAACGAAATCGCATCGAGGACACCATCCAGTTCTTCCCCTTCGATTTGGAGGGCAGGGACGCTTCCCATCCCGGCTGCGAGCAAGACGGAGTCGTAGCTGGTAAGCAGCTCTTCCGCTTGTATGTCTGTCCCGACTCTCGTATTCGTACGAATCTCTACGCCAAGCGCTTCAACCTGTTCCACTTCCCACAAAGAGATCTCCTGAGGCAGCCGGAAGGAGACGATTCCGTACGTGTTCAAGCCGCCAGCCTTTTCCTTCGCTTCAAACACCGTTACCCGATAGCCCAGCCTGGCCAGCTCCCGCGCGGCCGACAAGCCTGCTGGACCTCCCCCGACGATGGCGACCCGCTTTCCGTTGTCCTCGCCCTTTGCGAACAGCTTCGCGTTGGTTTGCATCGCCCAATCCGTCGCATGGCGCTGCAACAGCCCGATCATGATCGGCTTGGAGGCGTGGTTGAGCACACAGGCGCCCTCGCATAGCTCCTCTGTCGGACAGACGCGGGCACAGCTGGCACCGACCGGGTTGGATTCCATGATGGTGCGGGCCGAGCCGTATAAATTGCCCGTCGCAATTTTTTTAATGAAGGATGGAATGTCAATCGAGGTCGGACAAGCCTTGATACAGGGTGCATCGTAGCAGTACAAGCAGCGGTTTGCTTCGTCGATAGCTTCTTTCGGCCTGAGCGCAGGCACTACTTCCCTGAAATTGTTCTGCAAATCATGCGGGACGCCCATCTTTTGCACAACCTCCTCGCAGGTTTCCGGATTAAATAGCGTGCTTCTATTAATCAATGTACGGAAAAACCATTTTATGATTGTTTCGTTGCCTTTTGACGTTCGCGCGGGGCGATATCAATGTCCCCATGCTGGAATGATTGATTTCATTGGTGAATAGGGATATACAAACGAGGAGAGGAGGCCGGAGATGAGAGACTACGAGCAGCGAATCGCACGGTTGAAGAGCCAGCTTGCCGAGCTGTCCCAGCAGCTCGCACAGCTCGAGGACGAGTTTTCGGCTTATTTAGAGCAGCGGGAGCGTCGCAAGGCATACCTCTCCTCCCGGCAGGTGCTGGACTTGATCGAAGCGTGCCATGGGCGAAATGGCAGCATGGCCACCATCAAACGTTGGGCAGACAGCGGCTACCTCGGAGAAGTCGTCGATGAGCGCGAATTGTTTCCACTGCTCGAAGGCAAACAAGGCAACAAGCGATTTCTGTACCCGCGCGAAACCGTCTGCCGCTTCCTGTACGAAAAGGGCTTGCTTCGCCCTGCCTTCGACATATTGGATCGGGTCTGTGTCTCTACACCTGCCGGCTGTATTCGAGGGCTCGTCACCTCGTTTGATAGGCGGGACGATCGGTTTACGTACCAAGTCCAACTGGAGGAAACGGGAGTCGTACTGGCGGACGTGTCCGAAAGCGAATTGTCGCTCCCGTGAGGAGGTTGTATGAATCTGGCAGTGATCACCATGGAAAATACGGTAGCCAATCAGGAAGTTTCGCGTACCATCCGCGATCTCCATAAAAAAAAGGGGCAGCCCCTCGCGATCCGATTCAGCGAAGAACTGACCCATATCATATTGGAAGCACCGTGCCTTTACATTCTCGAGCCGGAGCTGCTTGACGAAAAAGCAGTGGTAGACGGACAATGGCGGAAAGCTGCCCACGGCTACGAAATCCACCCGAAATGCAGAGGCAAGACCGTGCATTTGCACCTCGATTCGGAACTCGTCGCCGAGCTGGAGCTGATCCGCAACCGCGTCAACAGCAAGACGCAAAGCGAAGTCATCCGGGAGCTGTTCATCCGCGGCATGCGCTCGTACTTGGAGGAAGAGGAAGGACTCGAAAGGACGCCGGACGTTCCGAAGCGAGAGTAGAGCGTCTTATCGCTGTCTCCAAGCCGGAAGGTCTGTTGGCTTTTCCGGCGACCATCGTTTTTTCCGCTCGCGCTGTGTCCACCACCCTTCCAACAACGTGGTCCAAACGTCGCAGGTGGCCCACAGCAACCGGAATGCCAGCTGAGTACCGTGCCGTGCGATTGCCGCAAGTGCATTCCACGCGTCCAACAAATCCATGCTCTCGCCTCCTTTCTGTTCTGTCATCCGCCTTTTTCACGCGTGCTGGCGGTAACTCCATTTGTAATCGTAGCTTTTCTGATACAAAGCCATGATTTCTTCATGGCTGGGTACCCGCGGATGGTTGGCGGGGCTTCCACTGTCCAGCGCATCGGCAGCCATCTTGGGCAGCGCCCGCAAAAATGTGTCCCCGTCGATACCCCATTCCTGCATATTCGGAATTCCGAGCTTCCTGCACAGCCCTTTTATCTCGTCCATGATCCGGTCCGCGGCTTCGGCAGCGGACATGCCCCTCCACTCTGGATGCAGCATGCGGCCTATGCTCGCCAGCTTTTCCTCAGCACTGTCCCTTGTGTAATCCAGAACCACCGGCAAAAGCATGGCGTTGGAGATCCCGTGCGGCACGTGAAAAAGGGCGCCAATCGGGCGAGACATTCCGTGCACCAGCGTGACGGACGCATTTGAGAAGGCTGCTCCCGCAAGCATAGCCCCGAGAGCCACCTCTTCCCGCGCTTTCAGGTTCTCTCCGCTTTCATAGGCGATCGGCAAGTACGTCATGATTCGTTCGATCGCAGCCAGTGCGAAGGTATCCGTCACTGGCTGCGATTTTCTCGACCAGTAGGCCTCCACGGCATGGCATAAGGCATCTACCCCGGTAGCAGCTGTCACCGCCGGCGGGCAAGAGAGTGTCAGCAAAGGATCGACGATGGCGACCGCGGGCAACAGCTCCGGCTGTGAGATCATCATCTTCACTTGGGTTTGCACATCGGTGATGACCGTGACCTTGGTGACCTCCGATCCAGTCCCTGCCGTTGTCGGACAGGCAATCAAAGGTAACGGCTTTGCAGCGAACACCCTTTGAGTGCCGCGATAGTCCCCGATCTCTCCTTCGTTTGTCGCCATCACTGCGACTGCCTTTGCCGTATCGATGCAGCTTCCTCCCCCTACCGCTACGATGACGTCACACTGATGCTCCATACAAATCGCCAGCGCTTCCTTCAGATGAAGGTCAGTAGGCTCTGTGTCGATCCCCGTATACGTGGTGAAGTCCATCCCCTGTTTGTGTACATACGTTTCACAAAGCGAGACGTTTCCTACTTTTTCCATGACGGGATCACTGATGATCATTACCTTGGTCCCCAGCCTCGCCGCCTCGATCCCCACTTGCTCGAATGAACCTTTGCCGTACAAAATCCTCCCAGGCATCAGCAGTTGATGAAATCCTCCCAGCATCATAAGACCTCCTTCAGCCAAATGCTTGCATGGTCTTTTCCACCTATACCTTGCAGTTTGCTACATACCGTTCCTATTGTAAACAATTTTCCGAAAAGTCAGTACAACTTCTTGGCTGACGATAGAAACAATCCGACTAAAGAGGCTATGCGGACGGTCATACTAACAGCATTACCCAACACGCATTCGAACGTAGGCACAAAGGAGGTTGACCGGATGACACAATCCGAGGAGCGGAAGCAGTCCAGACGAATAACATCCAACATCTTCAAGGGATCGCTGGGAAACCTCATCGAATGGTACGACTGGTATGTCTACTCTGCTTTCGCCGTGTATTTCTCTGAAGAGTTTTTCCCGAAAGGAAATCCGACCAGCCAGCTGCTCAATACGGCCGCGATCTTTGCCGTCGGCTTTCTCATGCGTCCGATCGGCAGCCTTGTGATGGGACGCTATGCCGACCGACGGGGAAGGCGCGCGGCTCTGACGCTATCCATCACCATTATGGCAGCCGGCTCCCTCGTCATCGCCTGTACGCCGAGTTTCCATACCATTGGCGTCTTTTCTCCGATCATCCTGGTCATCGCCCGGCTGCTGCAAGGGCTGTCTCTGGGCGGCGAATACGGGACCTCGGCCACCTATTTGTCGGAAATGGCCAGCAGCGGCAGGCGCGGCTTTTACTCGAGCTTCCAGTACGTCACGCTGGTCGCAGGTCAGATGGTGGCGCTGGGCGTGCAAATCATTCTCCAGCTGATGCTGAGCGAATCCTCGATGACGGCGTGGGGCTGGCGCATTCCATTTGTGATCGGGGCTTTGGGGGCACTCGCCGTACTGTGGCTCCGGCGCACGATGGACGAATCCGAGCAGTTCGAGAAGATGGGATCGGAAAGCAAGAAAAAAGCGGGGACACTGGAAGCGCTGATGAAGTATCCGAAAGCCGTGCTGACTGTCGTTGGGCTGACACTCGGCGGGACGGTCGCCTTCTACACGTATACGACGTATTTGCAGAAGTTCATGGTCAATACGGTCGGGCTCGATAAAAAAACAGTGAGCTGGATTAACTTTATCGCCCTCCTTATTTTTGCCTTGCTTCAGCCGTTGGCAGGCATTCTTTCCGACCGAATCGGGCGAAAGCCCCTTCTTCTCGGCTTTGGCATATTCGGAACGCTGCTTACCGTGCCGCTGTTCCTGCTTCTTGAAGGTGCTTCCAACCCGTTTTCTGCTTTTCTGCTGATGATGATCGGGCTCATCATCGTCACTGGGTATACATCGATCAACGCCATCGTCAAAGCAGAGCTGTTCCCCACGGAGATCCGGGCGCTCGGAGTCGGTTTTCCGTATTCCCTCACGGTTGCTATCTTCGGGGGGACAGCCGAATTTATTGCTCTGTGGCTAAAGAGCATCGGGAGCGAATCGCTCTTTTACTACTATGTCTCCTTCTGTATCTTGATCAGCCTTTTTGCTTACTGGCGCATGGGCGAGTCCTCCAAGCATTCCAAGATCGAAGCGGAGCAAGGACATCGAAAGCATTGACCGCAGGAGGACGAGTGCCTTCGGGTGAAAATAAAAGCGAGGAGCCCGTTGCCGCTCCTCGCTTTTTTATGGGGTGACAAATTACGCCTCGAAGATACTGCTGATCTTCTCGATCTCATCCGCCGACAGCCGCACGTTCAGCGTCTTCAGCGTATCGCCTACCTGCTCGGGCTTCTTCGCGCCGGGAATGAGGGCATCGATTCCGTCTACCGTCAAATACCAGGCCAGTACGACATGGGCGACTTCCGCTCCCTTTTCCTTGGCGATCTCGCGCACCCGCTCGACCTTTTCCAGATTGCGGGCGAACTCCTCCCCTTGAAACAGCGGATTTTTGCTGCGCCCGTCCGCAAACGTCGTCTCTCTCGTATAGGCTCCGGCCAGCAGCCCAGCGGCAAGCGGGAAGTACGGCACGAACGAGATGCCTTGCTCCACGCAATACGGCAAAATCTCTTTCTCTACGCCCCGCCTAAGCAGATTGTACTCGGATTGCAGGACATCCACGTGTCCGTCTGCGTTCGCTTGCCGCAGCTGCTCGATCGAAAAGTTGGAAACGCCGATTGCCCTGATTTTGCCTTCTTCTTTCAGGCGAGCCAATGCGCCTACAGCCTCGTCCTTCGGAGTCGTCTCGTCGGGAAAATGGATGTAGAAAAGGTCGATGTAATCGGTCTGCAGTCGCCGCAGGCTATTCTCTACCGATTCTCGCAGGAAGGCTGGCGAATTATCGAGGACGATCTTGCCGTCGACGAATTTATGAGCCCCTTTGGTCGCAATCACGACATCGCCGCGGCTGCCTCTTTCCTTGATGACCTCTCCGATCAGCTCTTCGGAACGCTCGGGCCCGTATATGTATGCCGTATCCAGAAAGTTGATCCCGTTGTCCAGAGCCGCTCGCACGACTGCTTTGCCTGTTTCATCGCTCAGGTTTGGGTAAATGTTGTGTCCGCCTACCGCATTCGTGCCCAGTCCGATTGGATTCACGTACAAATCCGTTTTTCCGATGCGCGCCTTTTGGGTCATCCTTCGTTCATCTCCTCTATAGTCTCGTTTTCATTCCCTCACCGTTTTATTCGGATTGAACAGATGGGAAAAGTGAGGGATTCTGTCAAAATTATAGCACCGAAACGGAGAGGGTGTCTAACGAACAGGCGCAGTTCCGCACATGCCAAAAAAGGCAGAGCGCGAGGCCCTGCCTGATTTTTCGCCACTGTTACAATATCCCTTCCAGACTGGCGCCTTTCGCGAACAAGCGCTCGATGTTCCGCTCCACAGTCGGATCGGGAAGGAGCGGCGGCGCATGGTGTGGCTTGATCCGTGCGTCGATGATGACGTTGTCGCAACCCCAATGCTTGAATTCGTATCGGCTGTTTACTCCGTAGATATCGTGGGAAGGATTGCTGCGGGTAAAGGTCACCCATAAAAAGTTGCTGAGAGAGTGGCTGATGAATTCGCTGTCGTCGGTCAGGATGATCATCGGGCAGCTGGCAAGCTCTCCTCTGGAACGTATGGCTTCGATACATGCTTCTATTTCCCTCTCCGCCTCTGCGTAGCTCGTAAAGGAAGCTCCTTGCATGGCCACGACTCCCGGCATGATCAGGCGCGGCTGCCCAAACTCGCGCAGTTCTTTCAGGGAATGGGGTACCTCTGTGCACAAATCCCTTTTCTTTTCTCCGTACGCTGCGAAAATGACTTTGGAGCCACAGTTCAGTCCCGTACCTGAGTAGTCGAGCGTGTCGATCGTCGTATTGGTCTGAAAATGAATGTCGCGCCGCAGATCGATCCGCTCGAGAATGTACGTCAAAAACTCCGTCTCGCGGTGCGTATCCAGCGGCTTGCCATCTTCCGCCGTGATAAACAGGTACTTCGCCAGACTCAGCTGCCCGGTGCCCAGAATCCGGTTGGCGATCGTAAGCAGCTCGGCCGGCTGTTTCACTTGTTGGTACGGCGTATACCGTTCGCTGCCGATGGCAAAGAGCAACGGATGAA
Source organism: Brevibacillus brevis (assembly GCF_031583145.1). Taxonomy (NCBI): domain Bacteria; kingdom Bacillati; phylum Bacillota; class Bacilli; order Caryophanales; family Paenibacillaceae; genus Brevibacillus; species Brevibacillus brevis. Next base: position 3,336,652 of record NZ_CP134050.1, read on the forward strand.
CGCCTGCAGCATCCACCGCGTGCACTTCCTTCACGCCGGGAATTTCCTTGGCGACTGCATCTCCGGTCAGCTCGTGGATCAAAGCGCCGAACGACGTATCCTCCTGAGGCGGCCGGCCGACGACGGTAAACGGGAAGATCGCATTCGGTTTGGCGTACACTTTTGCCACTTTCATCACAGGAAACGGGTGAACCAGGCTGTAGTAGCCCAGATGGTCGCCGAATGGACCCTCAGGCTTCGTATCCCCGGGATGGATCTCGCCCGTGATGACAAAATCCGCGTCATTGCTGATACAATAGCCGTTTTCGTAGCTGTACTGGAAACGGCGTCCGGCAAGAAGTCCGGCAAAGGTCAGCTCGCTCATTCCCTCGGGCAAAGGCATTACCGCCGACAACGTATGGGACGGAGGCCCGCCGAGAAAGACGCTCACTTTCAACGGTTTGCCTTGGCGATTCGCTTTCTCCTGGTGAACGCCGATCCCGCGGTGAATTTGGTAATGCAGACCGATTTCCTTGTTCAGCTCATACTCGTTGCCATTCAATTGCACACGGTACATCCCCAGATTGGAATTCATGATCCCCGGTTTTTCCGGGTCCTCGGAATACACCTGGGGAAGAGTAACGAAGGCCCCGCCGTCCATCGGCCAGCTATGGATGAGCGGCATGTCGGAGATCGCGATTTCCTGGAAGGCTTTCCCTCCCGGAGTTTGCTGAGGAAGCGCCTTCCATGCGGCAAAAGCGCTGCCTGCGTGGGCAAACGGATTTTTCAAAGCCTTCATCGGATCGTTGCGAAGGCCGATGATCCGCTCCGCTGCTTCCCACGTGTCCCGGAAAATAAACTTGCTTCGCTCGATCGTACCGAAAAGGTTGGACACCGCCCGGAACTTCGAACCTTTCACATTTTCAAACAAAAGCGCGGGACCGTTTGCCGCGTATACTTTCAGATGAATCGCCGCCATTTCCAGATACGGGTCCACTTCTTCCCGGATGCGGACGAGGTGACCGTGTCTCTCCAGGTCGACGATGCACTCTTCCAAATTTCGATAGCTCATGGAAATCCTCCATTCTAAGACAGCAAGCCATAAGCGCCAATTGCCAGGAGGCGATGTAAGGTCGCTGCTTGTTCGATTGCAGCCCGATTAGCCGACTGTACCATGATTTTCAATCCCATTGATACATTACATGATTGGCGGCATACCTGTCCACATGTCCTGTCCCTGTTCATCGCCGTTTCCGTCTCGACCTCATAAAAAACCGCCCCGGCTCATCGGATGATCCGATGAACCTGGAGCGGTGCTGATTCGTAGCCTTTTACTTGTAATCTCCCAGCAAATAGTTGTAGAACGGCTGATCGACCCAGAACTGGTACGTCTCGACCTGGATCTTGTCGTCCAGTTTTTTGAAGCCTGCCACGACTTTGGCCGACTGGTCATTCAGCGAGAACGACTGTACCACAAAGCGGCCTTGCTTCAACAAATTGTTCGTAATGACCGGATAGTCGGCCAGCTCCGTGCGGGAATGGTAGAGCGGCTGCCACCAGGAGCCTTTCAACAGCCCCGTGGCGTCCTCTTCGTTTTTCTTGGCGTATTTGAGAATCAGCGGCTGGAACTGTTTTTTCTCCTCGACGCTGGAAAATTCGAAGCTCAAATCGTATTCTTTCGCATAGGCGATATAATTGCCGTTGTCGATTTGGACCACTTGATAGTCCTCTGTCTGGACAGGCTCTCCCCACTCCTTCAAATAGATGAAGGCGGACGTCTTGGGTTCGAATTGCACTTTCGCGTCAATGCCCTCGCTTCTCAGAAGTCCGATGAGCTGGATGGCGTGTACTATGTCGCTGTGACCGTACGTAATTGTCCGCTCCGGATCGAAGTGGGGGTCAAAAGTGGCGTCCTTGAGGTTGTAGCCCGTGATAAGATTTTGCTTCAGCGCGTTGTCCACCAGCTCTTGCAGCTCGCCTGCCTTGATGATTTGGGACTCGTGCCAGGCTTGTGCGAGCTTGCCGTAAATCCCGTCTTCCGATACCGTTCCCAGGAAGTTTTTGTAGTGGCCCCCGAATTCCGCCACTTTGCCGAGCAACTGATAGGCAAGTTCTGCTGAGACAGCCCCGGCTTTGCCTTCTTTCAGCTGGGCTGGAAGTGCGAGCCCTGTGTCGATGGCCACAGCCAGTTCTTGTGCATTTGCGAGGGACAGAGCTCCTCCCTTCGCGTACGCGATGCCTGCCTTCTTCAAGGCTTCAGCCGTTTTTTGTTCACTGTATGTAGAAGCCAGCTCCTTCAGATCCGCTGCTTTCACAGCGGCGCCGACCGCTTCGTTCACCGTCAGCGCCTTTGTACCCGCCGACAAGAATCCTTTGGAAGCTGCGTCCTTTTCCGTTATACTGGAGTTGATCGCCACGACTTTGGCCAGTGCCGCACCGAACTGCTCCCGCGTGACGCTTCCAGCGAGCTGGATGCCGTATTGCTGCTTGACAAAGCTCGTCCATTCTGCCGAAGCGCTGTTTCCTTGTTTGGAAGCCGGCGCAGCCGCAGCAGTCGGCACAGCAGCTTGCCCTGCTGCCAGCGCAGCCTGGGGAAGTACGATCGTGGCCAGCAGCGCTGCGGAAGCGGATAGCTGTACCCATTTTTTTGATGAAATCATGTGAGTTCCTCCTCTGTCTATATGGAACAACGCCGAGTATTCCTATAAAAATGCTCGGTTATTTTATTACTCCAAATTACCACTTGCCTTTATTCTTTGTCAAGAAATTTCTCCCATGTATAAAAAGCAGTTCGCCGGTTTTCCGAAGCGAACTGCTTTTGTTATGTTGGTATGGCTTTGACAAGGACTTACAGGGACATCGGGTCTTCGCGATTGCCGCTTCGTCGTCGCCTTGGTTCCCTCATGAGACTTCTCCCTTCACCTCGAAGGAACGATGGCTCGCAGCAGGATGTCCGTTGGAAGAATCCTTGCCAGGCGAATCACTTCACGTCCAGTTCCGACCACTTGTTGACTTTGGCGGGTGGCGTGTAATCGCGCATTTGATCAAGCAGTACGCCCGGATCGCTCTCGCAGAGGATCAGCTCCCCTTGCGTGACGGGGATAAACCCTGCTTCTCTGGCGTGGTTGACCATATCCATCAGTGGCGTGTAAAAACCTTCGACGTTCAGGAGTCCGATCGGCTTGGAGTGAATGCCGATTTGTCCCCAGCTCACCACTTCGAATATTTCCTCGAACGTCCCAAATCCGCCCGGAAGCGCGATAAAGCCGTCCGCAAGATCGCCCATTTTGGCTTTTCTCTCGTGCATGGTCCGTACTTCATGCAGCTCGGTCAGTCCGGTATGTACGATCTCTCCGCGAAACAGTCCTGTCGGCATGACTCCGATCGCTTTTCCGCCCGCCGTCAGCACCGTATTGGCTACTCTTCCCATGAGTCCCATGTTGGAACCGCCGTACACCAAGTCAAGATCTCGCGCTGCCAGCTCCTGCCCCAATCGCTCCGCCATTTCAGCAAAAGCCGGATTGACTCCTGGATTGGAGCCAGCGAATACACATATACGTTTCATGATATCCTCCCCGAGACTTGTTACGTGCTAAACTGTTTGTCACATCTGTTAGTGTAGCGCAACACTTTTTCACAATCCAGCCATGCGTGTAAAAAATCGGTTAAAAATCCTTGTTCAAACAGGCTCCTCGGATGGAGCAACTCTCATGCAAAAAATGGACGTACCGCAAGCGGGCAGCATGTGCGCCCGTATGCGATCGTCCATTTGCAAAGAGGATCCGTTCTGTTTTACAGCAAGGTGTCAAACGCTTCTTTCATGACCTGCGCAATAAAGTCGATATCGTCACTTGTGGTGCTGAATGGCGGAGACAGCGTCAGGACGTTGTTGAAGCTGGGGATCGTATCTCCGTTTTTCCCGATGATCAGTCCCCGTTTTTTGCATTCGGCGATCACCTGTGTCAGCTTGGCAGGAGCGGCCGGTTCTTTCGTTTTGCGGTCTTCTACCAGCTCGATGCCCATGAGGAAGCCGAAGCTGCGAATGTCCCCTACGTACGGATGGTCAGCCAGGAAAGCGAGCTTTTCGCGCAGCTCCGCTCCCAGCTCTTTCGCACGCTCCACCAGCTGCTCTTCCTCCATCAGCTCGAGGTTTTTCAGGGCGAGCGCACAGGCCGCCGGATTGCCGCCGAACGTGTTGACGTGACGGAAGTGCAGATTGGTGCCCTGTTCATTGAATTTGTCGGCGATTTCCGCCCGGACTGCTGTCGCCGACAACGGCAGGTATGCGCTGGTGATGCCTTTTGCCATCGTCACGATATCCGGCTTGACGCCGAAATTTTGATGACCGAACCGTTCCCCGGATCGCCCGAATCCGCAAATCACCTCGTCGACGATCATCAGCACGCCATACTTGTCGCAAATCTCCCGGACTTTTGGCATGTACTCCGGAGCAGGCACGATGACTCCCCCACCGGTAATGGTTGGCTCCATGATGACTGCCGCTACTGTCTTTTCCCCTTCCCAGTTGATGACCTGATCGTAAAACTGGGCGCACTCCATGTTGCAGTTGCCGTACGATTTCCCCACCGGACAGCGGTAGCAGTAAGGCGGGGGCACATGCAGGAACCCCGGGGCGAGCGGTTCGTACTTTTCCTTGCGAATCGACTGACCGGTCGCTGCCAGGGCGCCCATCGTATTGCCGTGGTAGGCGCGGTGGCGGGAAATGAATTTGTAGCGGCCCGGTTCGCCGTTTTGGTGATGGTACTGGCGGGCGATTTTAAAGGCGACTTCATTCGCTTCCGAACCGCTGTTGGAAAAGAACACGCGGTATTCCTCTCCCAGCCACTCGCTCACTTTTTCCGCCAGCCGGATCGCCGGGACGTGGCTCTGCGTGAGCGGGAAATAGGCCAGCTGCTTCAGCTGCTCGTAAGCCGCATCCGCCAGCTCTTGCCTTCCGTAGCCGATATTGACGCACCACAAGCCTGACATCCCGTCCAGGTACCGGTTGCCGTCGATATCCGTGATCCAGGAGCCGCTCGCCTCCGTCACGATCATCGGGTTTGGATTGTAGGGCGACATGTGGTGCCACATGTGCGAGCGGTCCGATTCCAGCAGGCTATCCTTGTCGAACGATTTGGTCAATTGCTCTTCCATGGTACGCGCCTCCTTATTTCACGAATACTTTTTGCGAACCGATGCTGGTGTCGCCATCCTCGAACCAACGGGATGTCACCGTCTTTTTCTTCGTGTAGAACATCACACCGTCTTTGCCGTTCGCGTGCAAATCGCCATAGAAAGACTCCTTCCAGCCGGAGAAGGCGAAGAAGCCCATGGGAGCCGGTACGCCGACGTTGACCCCAACCATGCCCGCCTCTACACGCTGTACGAACTCACGGCCCCACTTTCCGTTGTTCGTGTAAATGGTGGCGCCGTTGCCAAAGCGCGAGCGGCTGATCGTCTCGAGACCTTCCTCGAAGCCCGAGACCCGCATGACGCTGAGCACAGGGGCAAAAATTTCATCGCGGACAATCACCATCTCTGCGTCTGCCTTGTCAAAAATGGTCGGGCCCAGGAAATAGCCGTCCGGCAGTGCTTTGGCGTCCTCTCTTCCATCACGTACGAGGTCCGCCCCGGCCGCGACTCCTCTTTCGATGTAGTCGTGCACCTTGGACAGGTGGGTGTCGCGTATGACCGGTCCAAGATCGACGCCTGTCTCCAGACCGTTCCCCATCTTGAGCGCATCCGATTCCTCGATCAAGTACTGCACGAGCGTATCGGCGATCTCCTCGACGGCGACAACTGCGCTCGCGGCCATGCAGCGCTCTCCTGCACAACCGAAGGCGGAGCTGACGATCGTCTTTGCGGCGCGGCGCAAATCGCAGTCCGGCATGACAAGGTGGTGGTTTTTCGCCCCGGCAAGCGCCTGCACGCGCTTTCCGTTCGCAGCTGCCGTCTTGTAGACGTATTCGGCTACCGGCTGCGAGCCGACGAACGAGATCGCCTTTACGTCGGGATGCTCCAGAAGGCCGTTCACGACATCGTGGGCTCCGTTCACCACGTTGAACACTCCGTCGGGCAGCCCCGCTTCCTTCAACAGCTCGGCGATGCGGATGCAGGAGACCGGCGTGCGCTCGGACGGCTTTAGCACGAAGGTGTTGCCTGCCGTGATCGCGATCGGGTACATCCACATCGGCACCATGATCGGGAAGTTGAACGGAGTGATTCCCGCCACGACCCCGAGCGGGAAGCGGAGGACCTGCCCGTCGATTTGAGAGGCGATATTCGGCAACGTCTCGCCCATCATCAGCGTAGGCATTCCGCAGGCAAACTCCACCATCTCGATTCCGCGCAGCAGCTCGGCTTGGGCTTCCGGCAGGTTCTTGCCATTCTCACGTGTGATCATCTCCGCCAGTTCATCCTGGTGCTGCAGAAGCAGACTGTGGAAGCGGAACATGATTCGCGCCCGGTCAGCTACCGGAGTCGCGCTCCAGCCTGCGAAAGCTGCCTTGGCCGCTTGAACGGCCTTGTCTACATCCTCCTTGGTAGAGAGCGGCACCCGGGACAAAAGCTCGCCGGTTGCCGGATTGGGGATATCCTCGTAGCGGCTGGTCTGCGATTCCACCCACTGGCCCCCGATATAGTTTTTTAATGGATTGCCGGCAGTTATTGTACTCATCCTCCCACTCCTTCACGATCATTTGTTTGACAATTTCATTTTATCCAAAAACAACACCTGCCATCACTAGACAAAGTGACAATGATTGATTAGCATTCATCATACAGAGTGTCAAACTGCATGCACGTCGTGCCGTGGGCAGCGATTTCAAACAGTGAGGTGTGGTGTTTATGAGCAGCGACTGGCGTCTGACTGTCGCAGAGTCCATCAAGCGGCCCTTGTTTCAGCACGCAGAGGTCGTGGCGGGCAGCAGAGGGCTTTCTCGCCCCGTGCGTTGGGTACACGTCCTCGAATCAGCTGATTCCTGCCAATATTTAAACGGAGGAGAACTGATTCTCTCCACGGGCCTCGGCTTCGGCGGAGCGAGAGAAAAACGCTTGGCCTACTTGTCCGAGCTGATTCGCCGCAAAGCGGTCGGTCTTTGCATGGAGCTAGGCGAGTACATCCCGCACATCCCCGAGGACATGCGGGAAATGGCGGACCACCACGAGTTTCCGCTGATCGTCTTTCACCGCCCCGTCCGCTTTGTCGACATTACGCAGGACTTGCACGAGCATCTGATCAGCCGGCAGATGCAGGCCTTGCGTGATCTGGAAGCCTATTCCCGCAGCCTTCAGCAGCTAAGTCTGCAAACACAAGGAATTCCCAAGGTTTTGCAGCAATTTCAGACCGCCGTGCAGACCCAGGTTTTTTTGTATCCCCCAGACGGCTTGGCGCAATTCGTTCCACCCCTGCCGCAGAGCGTGCAGACCGAGCTGGTCGAGTTGATGCGCGGCCATTTTTCACGGGGCGAGCAGACGGATACGGCAGCTGTCACCTTCCCTCTGACAGACAGCAAGCAGCTCGTCTACCAGCCGATCATGGCGATGGGGCATCTGCTCGCCTACGTCGGACTGATCCTGTACGAGCGGCAAACAGACGAGTATTTGCTTCTCACGCTGGACAGCACAGTCGGTGCGCTTGCACAAATCATGATGCGAAAAATGTTCGTGGAGGAACAGGCGCTGGCGACGGAAAACCGCCTGTTCGACGACTTGATTGCGAACCGCCCCATTCCCGAAGAGCTGATGCGATCGCTCATGGGACTCGCCAGCACCGGAAAGCCTCCCCTTTACCACGCCATGCTGCTGTCGTTTGCGAGGCAGCCCGCCGATGGACAAACGGATTTGCTGCCGCCGCACGACTTGAACGCCGTGTTTCGTTCCGTTCTGTCGCGCCTGGGATATCGGGCATTCATCCGCTGCACAGGAAACCGCTTTATGTTTCTTTTGGTCGAAAAACAGACCATAGCGGATTCCCGGCGGCAATTGCAAAAGGCCATGCAGGAGCTCGCGCGCATTTGTAAGCAAATGCTTGGACAAAGCGTCCAAATCGGATTTGGAATCAGCAGGGCAGGCAGGCGCCTGTCCGATGCAGGGAAGCATTTGGCGGAAGCGGAGCAGGCGCTCGCCTTCCAGCATGAAGCCCAGAGCCCGTTTTTTGCGGATCTCGGACTGTTTCGCCTGCTTTTTCACATCCCGCACGACCCCGTGCTGAAAAATTTCATCCACGATTATCTCGAGCCGCTTCTCGCACACGACAATGAGCACGGCTCCCAACTGGTCCAGACGCTTCGTGTTTATCTCGATACCAACCAGTCCAAGCAGGAGGCGGCCGAGAAGCTTTTCATCCACAGACAGACGCTCTATCACCGCCTGGAAAAAATAGCGGAATGTCTGGGCGACGACTTTCTTCAGCCTCATCGCCGCCTGTGTCTGGAAATTGCACTGAGAGCGCTCGACTGGCTGCAAAAGGAAGACGCTTCCACGACAAATTAAAATCCGGTACGCAACCAAGCTTGTTGCGTCCGGATTTGCTCTTGCGGTGAAGGCGGGGCTGCTTCACCCCCTCATCTGATGATCCTAGTAACCCGGGTAGGCGATCCGCAGATGGTACTTGGCTTGCTTCCCTTTTTTCAGCTCCACCCGTATTTTGTACACGCCTGACTTCTTCAGGGAAATCTCCAGTTGCTCGGGATTGTCCTCCCTTGCCGCGGAGGCGAGCAGATTGTTCCTGCTGTCGTAGAGGTACACGTCCACATCGGCATCTTCTTCCCAGGCAGCTGACACGGTCAGTATCCCTTTTTTCATCGCTCGTACCCGATACTCCTGATACGGCTTTTTCACGGTAAGCGTAGCATTGTACTCTCTCACCTTGGAAGGGCTCTCTTCCTCCGGCTCCGAGCGGGTCCATTCGCCAGTCGTTGCGATCGCATACGGCTGGGGCCCCTTCGGAATATTGTAGCCTTGTACGGTCACGGTGTACGTCCCTTTTTGCGGTTCTTTGATCCAGATCTGCTCGACGTTGTTCAAATTGTCGACCTCGTCGTTATAGGGTGCTTCGAAAAAATCGTTTCCGTTCAGTTTTTCGCCTTTTGGCGTCGTGACCGTCAGATTCAGGTCGTTGACGAGAGCTCGTTTGGCAGCCAGCGAAGCCGGATAATCCGTCCAGGCCAAGGTAATGGCCAATGGTTTGGAACGATCTGACACCTTGACGCTGTATGTGGCTTTCTCTCTAGTCTTTATGCCTTCCTTTACGTCCTTGTAGCTCGTCTTTGTCGCGTTGACCAGATTGGCCCTGCCGTACCCTTGCAGGCGCATGTCTTCGGCCAAATCGTCGGCGCTGCTGAGCAGAATCGCTTTTACGAGCGCTGCACTGGGGCTCTTTTCCCCTCGCTCCTCCAGGAACTGCCGGATCTGGGCGACTCCTCCTGCCAGGATTCCGGCCGACATGCTTGTCCCTGTCATGTAAGCGTAACGGTCGTTCTCGATCCGATCAAAGTTCTTGCCGGGAGCGAGCGCAGAGCGGGCGGAGAGGATGGAAGTCCCCGGTGCCACGATGTCCGGCTTGATCCGACCGTCTTCGGTCAGGCCGCGGCTGCTGTACCTCCAGACCTCGTCCGGATCGTCTGCCTGGCTGCCGAAGCGACGCCGGTCACTTTCGCTCGCTCCTACCGCAATCACATTTTTCGCAGTGGCCGGGCTGCCGATCGACTGATAGCCCGTATCTCCGACATTGCCAGCCGCCACGATGGCGGTCATATCGGGATGCTCCCACAAAAACTTGTCAAACAAATACGAAGTGATACTGTACGCCCCTTCGTCGTCGGCTCCCCACGAATCGGAATGAATGCGCGCCCCGTCTTCATACGCCTGACCCAATAGCGTCGGGACATCCGTTTCCAGACCGCCGTCTTCGGTTTCGACCGCTTGCATGACTAGCCGTGCATCCGGGGCCATGCCGCGGTATTTGCCGTCAGACGCCGCTCCCGTTCCGAGGATCGATCCGGCGATATGTGTGCCGTGCCCGGACAGATCGCTTGTGTCACCCGGCCTGCCCACCGCATGCAGACGCTCAATCCTTCCTCGAAAGTCCGGGTGAACCGTCGCTTCATCGCCAGTATCCAGGCCCGTATCCGCCACACCGACAAGTTGCCCCGCTCCAGTGTAGCCGCTTGAAGAAAGCTCGTCCGCATGGATGATCCCCGACGCCACCTCGTTTCGCAGCCGGTTGGCCGGTACGGGCACGACTGCGATGACATCATCCGAGGCGATGACGTCTTCCAATGCTTCCCCGCTCATCGTGCCGATCGAGATGTGCTCCGAATCGTCCGGCGTCTGCATATCCTCTACGTCGTCGCGCAGAGTGAGACTGT